>JAGLYR010000001.1 GCA_023132135.1 Candidatus Eiseniibacteriota bacterium
CCCGAAGGCGTAGCCGTGGCTACGTTGAGGAAGCGACAAGGGAAAAGGCTCCTAGCGGCCCATGGACCGGAGCCGTAGCAGAAAACTGGTGAGAAATGCAGGCTCTAGAAGGCGTAGAAGCGCAGTCCGAAGAAGAAATTGATTCCGCCGAAGTCCAGCTTCATCACATCGCCGGCGGGGGTGTAGATGACCTTCTCCCCTTCCTCTGGGAACGGGATCCCCTCGAAAATACCCGGAAAGTCCTCTTGGGCGCCGCCCTCCCAGAAACCCTGCAACGTCTCAGTCTCGCCGCTGACGCTGCGGTAGGTGAGGTCCCCCATGCTGGTGTAACGGTAGAAAACCTCGCCGACCAGGCTCAAACGGTCCAACACCGGGTAGTCGATCTCCGCCAGTCCATGAAGCTGGAATCCCCGTGAGGTCGCCCGGGCGGTCAAGTGATTATCCAGCGGGACATAGAACTCGAACTTGTATATGCCCCGCATCACGGGTCCGCCGCCCACGCCCAGATTGACGGTGGCTCTGCGGAAGGGACCGGGGAGAATTCCCGGGAACTGGTACAGTGCGGTCAGCGTAATGGGCGCTCCCGCTGCCGAGAACTCGTTGCCGAAAACCACGGCCAGAGTCGAGGAATTGTCCGTCAGGTACTCCAGGCGCAAAGACAGCAGGAACCTCCGCCCCAGGCGGTAGCGGATATCGCCCATGAGTGAGTAACCGATTCCAATGTCTTCCGCGTGGGCATACCCGACCCGCGGATCTTCCGAGGCCGCGTCCATCCACGCGTTCCACGTGCTGATTATCTGCTTGAGGTCCCCGAGATCCTGGTACGCCCGACCTACATTGCAGGTGATCGATAGTTGGTCGTTTTCCCGAGCCAGACCATCGCCCACGCCAACGGTCCCGGCAACCATCACGGTAATTATCATGAGAGTCAGCTTGCGCAAAATCGCCACCTCCGTACCATTTCCGCCCCAGACCCACAGGTTCACCTGAATCAACAGTGGACACCTTACCAACGGGTCTTCAGGTTTGCAAGTGATTAATGCGGCTCCCTGAGAGACTGCAGAATCCTGAGGTAGCTGTCATACCGGGCCCCACGGATCCGGCCTTCCTCCACCGCAGCCGCCACACCACATCCCGGCTCGTGCGAGTGAGTGCAGGTCGCGAAACGGCACCCGGCGGCAAAGGTCTCGAACTCGCGGAAGTAGCCGGCCAGATCCGCCTCACCCACGCCCCACAGACCCAGTTCCCTCAGACCCGGCGTGTCGCCCACCCAACCCCCATCGTCCAGGGGAAACAGCTCCACCGAAGAGGTCGTGTGCTTTCCCCTGGACCATTTCCGCGACACTTCCTGTACCCTCAGCCCCAGACCAGGCTGGATGCAGTTGAGCAGCGTACTCTTCCCGACACCCGAGGGTCCCACCAGAATGGAGATCTCACCGGCCAGAACTTTCCGGAATTCCTCCACCCCCTCGCAGCGAATGGCGGTGGTCAGAAGAACTTCCAGATCCAGATCGCGATAGAGCGCTGCTGTTTCGAGGGCTTCGCCGCCGCGGTCCAGATCCATCTTGTTGATGCAGATGACGGGCCGCAGGCCGCCGATTTCCGCCATCACGAGGTACCGGTCTATCGAGGTGTTCTTGACCCGGGGGTCCCTCGCTGATTGGCAGATGATCAGCTGCGTGGCGTTGGCGACGATGACTTGCTCGATATTGGGCCGGCCCGCTGCCGGCCTGGAGAATCTGGACGTGCGAGGCTCTATGCTTTCGATCACGCCCGAACCGTCGAGCCCGAGCGTAACCTCAACCCAATCCCCCACCGCCACCAGGTCTACGGACGCAAGCTTCTCCTTCTTGAGTATGCCCCGGAGAACACAGTCGATCCGGCCCTGTGGAGTCTCGACCTGGCAATGTTTTCCCCTCGCCACCACAACCCTGCCCCGAAGCCGGCCCATGCCTCTACTCTCCCTCCATGAAACCCGGCGGCAGGTCCGCAGACTCTGACTCTGCAGGAACCAGACACTCCCCACTTCCCTGAACCGGCCGGAAGTAGTCCCTCTCCCGGTCGGTTTCCGGTTCCCGCGCTCTACGGACCTCTTCGGTGATGTACGATCCGGTCTCCAGCCGCATTTCTCCATCGGCATGGATGACGATGGCTGACTCACCTCCGACCGGGCAGTTCTGCTCGCATAGCCCGCAGCCCGTGCACTTGATCTCCTCGACGAAGGGCCGTTTGCCGGTTCCGCACTCGTTGACGACCACGCGGAAGTCGATAGCGTTGTACGGGCAAGCCTCATCGCAGATCAGGCACTCCTTGTTCTGTTCCCAGGCAATGCACCGACTCCGGTCGATCACGGCAGTGCCGATCCTGGCAAACTGTTTCTCCTCCAGAGACAGGGCCCGAATCGCCCGCGTCGGGCACACGTGCCCGCAGACGTTGCACCTTTCCTCACACCCGGCGTGCCGGCAGTTGAGCCTGGGCGTCCAGATCCCTTCCCATCCGGATTCCAGGAAACATGGCTGGAGAACATTCGTGAGACAGGCTTTCATACACTCCCCGCACCTGACGCACGTCTCGAGAAAACGATCCTCCGGCAGCGCGCCCGGGGGACGGATCAGGCGTCTCCGTCCCGGCTCCGCCAGCGCCTGCTTCCCCATCACGCCCAGCGTGATTCCCATGATTCCTGCGGTAACCACACCCCGGCGCGTGACATCAACCGGTCCTCCGACACGCGCCCGGCTCCAGCCCGAATGCGTGAACTCGACCGCGCCCTCCGGACACACCTCCTCGCAGCTCCGGCAGACAAGACACTCCCCGGCCATAGCGCCATGGCCGTTGCCGGACAGCGCACCGGCCGGACAGACCTGCCTGCAGATTCCGCAATCGGTGCAGTCCTCTGTGACAACCCGCTGGAGAAGGCGCAGGCGGCCGACGAGAGCCAGCAGCGCTCCCAGGGGGCACAGGTTGCGACACCAGAACCGTCGCTCCCACAGCTGCAGTATCACAAGCCCGGCCAGAAGCAGAAGCGTGGGCAGCATCATGGAGAAGCTGGCGGGGCCCAGGCGAGCATACGCAAGAGATGAGCCGGATTCCACCAGAAGGGGCCGGAGCAGCTGGAGAATCCCGTTGACCGCAGCCACAACCACCGGGTAGATCACGAGGGTGTAGAAGCGGGTCGCCAGCGACACGGGATCGAAGATGAACAGGAAAGTGGTCCCGGCGAGACAGGAAAGCAGAAGGCCGGCGAGAACGTAGTACTTCCACCGCAGTCGCCGCCCCTTGGAGTCCGCTCCGGCCTTCTCCTTCTTGCGATATCGGGCGGTGATGCCCTCATCCAGCAGGTCCAGCGTTGTTCCCAGAGGGCAGACGTATCCGCAGAAGAACCGTCCCAGCCACAGTGTGGCCGCCACCAGAACCAGGGATGCGACCAGAAGGCCAAGGGGCAGACGGTGAGCCGACAGGAACGTTCCCAGAGCAATCAGCGGGTCCAGTTTCAGGAAGAGATCCGGAGGAACAGGAAGGATGAGCGGGTACGTAGCCGAAGCCAGAAGAACCAGGAAAACGCCCAGCGAAATGAGCTGGATGATCCTACTGGTTTTTCTGATCTTCATCCCCGTCTGAGACCTCTCCAGTGGTAGCAATGCGGAGTTTCCCCGTGTCGATCTCACCCAACCCCATTTCGCTGGCCGCCACGAAGTGCCTGACCTGCCGGGCCGTGAACCTGCGGTTGTACCATTTTGTCAGCGACAGGGTGTAACTATCTACCGCCAATGGATCTGTCCCCGCGACGATCCGGTCCAAGACCTCCGTGCGCCCCGGCCCCGAAGGACCCCCCTGGACCAGCGCCCTGGTGGCATCCATAATGGTCAGATCCGCCCGGATCACGGTTCCAAGATCGGCGATGGACTGGTGGAGATCTCCGGTGTGAAATACCTTCCGGTCCCAGACCAGACCCATCAGGTTCTTAATTCCAAAAGCCACGCCCGCGCCGGAGTGAGACTTGGCCACCGGAAGATTGATCAGAACGTCTGCGCGCAGCACATCGCGCGCGATCTGGGTTGTCCTGAGAACCTTCCCCTCGGGAATTGGGATTCGCGTGTACTGGGTTTCGTCGTTCAGGGCCACGACGTTAGTCCTGTCGAGTCCGGCGCACGCAGCCTGGATGCCCGTGTATTCCAGGCATACCTTCGACGCCCGGATCGTGTGGTCCGCCACCAGAACCCGCCTGGCGCCGGCGTCAACGCACATCGCTGCGACGGCGGCAACCACTTCGGGATGGGTTGTCGCACCCATCTCCGGCGGAGTTGCGAAGGACATGTTGGGCTTGAGGAGCACGAAATCGCCCGCCTTCACAAACCGCCCGATGCCCCCGAGGAGCTCCAGTGCTCCTCTCACGCCGGCCCGCGGAGTACCTGTGGCCACAGCCAGGTCGATGGCCCGCGCAGCTTCCCTGGGCTCTCCAGCGAGCAGCGGGCCCACGGAACCTGCCAATGGACCGGCCAGACCCACCACCGCCGCAGTCCCGATCCCCAACTTCAGGAAGTCACGCCTTGAACATTCCTTCCCCACGGTGTTTGCCTCCCTCGGACGTCTTTCCAACTTATCATCGGCCCGCGCGCGTGTCAAGGAGCCTCCGACGTGGCGAGAGCGCGAGGGGGCGACGAGGTGACGGCGTGACAGGGTGACCCTTAGGGGCGACCTTGTGGTGACGAAAGCCGAGAGCCGAGAGCCGACCGCAATGGAGCACACTCTGTCGATGACGGCCCCGGGCCACATGGCCCCGCACTGGTGGATTGGTCTATTGCTCCGCCTGAATTCTGTGTGAACGCCGGTCGGCGTTCATGCATAATCCAAGCTAGGGACTACGGACTAGGTACTGCTTCTCCGCAGTTCCTCCAACCTCTCATCGTAGTCGTCGATCCTCCGGCTCCAGTCGTGTTGGGCTGCGGCTTCGCGGAGCGCGGGGTCCGGCTCGATGGGACAGTTTCTCAACAGAGCCCGAAGCTTCGTCCGCAGGTTGTCCCGGTGGAGGTAAAGATGCCTGCCGCGGAGCTCCCCGGGGATGTGCTCCGGATACGACAGGCGGTTGGGCAGGACCGGGTAGCAGCCGCAGTACATGGCCTCGATAACAGCCACGCCGAAGAAATCGTGGTCGGATGTCGAGACAGCGACATCTGCTGCCCAAAGGGCGGCAGCGTATTCCGCCCCCGACGGCAGGGGCCCGAAGGAGAGAATCTGATCCTTCAACCGATCGAGAGCTTCATCGAACACAGCCGGCCACCGGGTGGATCTTCCACCGGCGACGATGAGTCGGAAATCGATCCCTTCCTCCCTGAGCCGGAACAGGGTCTGGAAAAAATCCTCCGGATTCTTGTCGAACTCCCACCGGTGGTTCCAGAGAACGATGGGCGCGCCCGCGGACTGACGCAGGGACAGCCCGCGCTCGCGGCCCGCATCCAGCGAGGCGAGGTCGCAGGCAAGGGTCAGGACCTCGGATTTCCCCCGGATCCGGCCGGCCGCGAACCGCGGCAGATAGTCGGGGAAGCGCTTGACGAACCGCGGCAGCTCTTCAAAGAATTCATCCCGGTGATAGGGGGAATTGAAATACACCCGGTCCGACGCCAGGCAGGAAACCAGGTTCGTGATCCCGAAGTGGTAGTCCAACCTCTCACCGGGGGCAACGGGATAGGTCAGCTGATTCTCGTGCATGTACAGGGCCACCGGCAGATCCCGGTAGCCGGGCGGGGCGAGACAAAGGAAGTCGGTCACCGCAAGGTAATCGGAACAGAAGAGCAGATCGGCGGGCAGGGGATCTTCTTCCAGGCGATGCGCCAGCGAGATGGCCCCGCCCCGCATTCTCCATTTCCAATGAAAGGGAGCCAGGGACAGGATCCGGACCTCGTGCCGGCTGTTACCCTGGAATCCTTCCCAGAACTGCCGGTGCGATCCGCCATGGAAGGGTTCGACGACGAGGATTCGCATGGTTCGTCTACGGCTGTTCTTTCTGTGCCTTCTTCTCCTTCTTCGCCTGGCGTTTCTCCTTCAGTGACTTCTTCGGTGGTTTCTGGACCTCATGGCGAATCTTGTCCTTGGATGCCATCCGCACAACCTCCTTCGCAAGAGCCATCCCAGTAGCGCGCATTTGAGGTTACGCGCATCGGCTGCGCCAGTCAAACGCTTTCGCCGAAACCTACTGCAGCCTGATGATCTTTCTGACCGCTTCGCTGTTCCCGGCGCGGAGTCTCAGGAAAAAGACACCCGCCGGCGCGCGGGCTCCACGCTCTGTCCGGCCGTTCCACCGGAACTCGTGATCTCCTCCCGTCATGAAGCCGTCAGCGAGCGTTGTGACCAGTCTTCCCCTCGCATCATAGATGTGAGCGCTCACATGGCCCGCGCCGGGCAGTGAGAGCCTCCAGCAGGTCTCGTCGCCCATGGGGTTCGGAGACGTACACCTCAGCGAGAAGGAAATCGCACCCGCCTCGCACCCGCCGGGCGTTTCCACGGCCGTCATCTGCCCGCCCAGCGACATGATGACAACGTCGTCCACGTAGAATCCCTCGGCGGTGTCCGTCCCATCGGTCTTCAGCCAGAATCGGACCTGCGCCGTGCTGCCCGGGGCGAACTCACTCAGATCGTACGCCTGCTCCGCCCAGTCACAGACGAAGAGCGTGGAATCAAGGGCGCCACCGCTTCCGATGTAATCCAGCCGGTGCCACTCGCCCCCGTTCCAGAGCTCCACGAACATTCCGTCCACACCGTAGATGGTGACATCAAAATAGCACCAGAATGAGAAATGCCCGCTGTCGGGGACCACGAATTCCGGTGTGAAAAGCGCTGCATTCGTATTGTTCTGGTACTGGTGCCCGGCCGTTCCGCAGTACCAGCTGTGCGTTCCCGAGTGACATCTGTGGTCGGTCAGGTGCCACAGATCGTTGGTCCCGGCGTGAGTCCATCCGCCCTCGCCACTCTCCATGTCGTCCTCAAGACCCGCCTGCCCGACGGCCAGAAGGAAAGTGTCGTCATCATTGCCGCCGCCGTGGGAAAAAGCAATGTCCAACAACCCGTAGGTGGTCTCGGGACACCACGACTCAACCCGGACCTCGAACGACGGACTCAGGACGGCCACTTCCCCGGGTTCCATGCTTCCACCTGTCGAGGCCGAACCCTGCGTGACGGCCAGGTTCACGTCCGTAGTGCCCAGGGACGCCGACACCGGACCCGTGTCTCCGCCGCCATCATTCCGGATGTAGACCGTGAGCGTGACGGTCTCGCCCGGCTCGATGATCCCGTCGCCATCGCCGGATGCCTCGAAAGCAACGTAGTGGTCGAAGCCAGGCCCCGGCGCCACCACGATGACAGGCAGCAGGGCCACCCAGCTTGCCGATCCATCATCCTGGAAGAGGATTTCGACATCGACAGCCTCGCCTTCCGGGCACCCCGGCAACACCTCAAACACAAAGGGCGCGCCGTTGGCCACGTCGTCCCCTCCCGGCACCGTACCGTAGGAAGCCACGTCTTCCACAACGGTCACCCATGGACTCGTCTCCGAGAGAGTCCCTGTCACTCCCGTAGCATCCGATCCACCACAGTTCCGCACGGTCACGAAGAACTCGACCGTCTCTCCCGCAGCGGCCCTCCCGTCGCCGTTGCCCGACGAAGGCGCGATGCCGTCATCATCAACCGTCGTAGACACAACCGCCAGGAAGGGATCATTCCCGGCCGCCGTGATGGCGGCTTCCGCGTGGATGTGGTTCGCGGCCGTGGCTGTCAACGTGAGTGCCAGCGCGCCGGGCAGATCCAGGCTGAACATCAACTGACCTGCGTTGTCCGTCAAACCCACCTGGTACACATCCGACCCGGCCAGGCAGAGACGCGCGCCCTCCACCGGCCCGTTCGCATCCGTCACGGTCGCCGTAAAACCGGTGGAGCCGATGGGGATAGTCGTTGGCGAGTCCAACACCATTGCACTGATCTCCGCCGTGTGACACATCATCTCCGGATCGCCGAGCAGATTCACCTGGTACTGGTGCCACCGGTAGACGTTCGCATCCTGGGAGTACGGGATGCGGAGGATTTTCGCCCAGGCTACCGCCGCACCGAACTGCGTCAGCCCTTCGCTCAGGATCGCTCCGTAGAAATCCGTATCAAATGTCTCCGAGTAGCCCCACCCGGGATTGCCGGGTGAACCCCAACCGTAGCGGGAATTGCCCACGAAGGCCACGGCGGCGCCGTTGCCGTTCACGATGAAGTACTCTCCTATGCACCCGTAGTCAAAGGCCGCCGCCCAGCACCCGATTGAGTAGAGAGCAAAGTAGCGCGGGCCGTTGGTCAGCGCCTCGACAGCGTCGCGACCGAGGTAGCCGTCGCCGCATCCCATCACGGCATAGTTGGCGTGCCCGGCATGATTGGCCAGGTGAGGTCCCCAGTTGAGGTAGCTGATCACGGAGCTCACCGACTCGTTTCCCAGGGATTCGTACTGCCTCTCGATGGGATCGTAGGCCGCGCTGAAGTGCCGGTCGGCAATCATGTCCTTGCCGACTCCCGAATCGGTGTAGGGATCCGACCACAGGATCTCGGCGAAGTAGAACGCTTCCATTGCGTATCCCACAGGCGGCGTCTTCTCGTAGGTCAGGAACTTGTTCACGGTGGCGGTCGCCTCGGAAAGATCATCTGTGGGAGAGCGCCCGACCAGAATGTCGGGGTAGAAGTCAATCCCGTCATCCACCTCCCCGAAGATACTGTTGCCATTGGCGTCCCACGTCCCGTCCAGATCGCTGTAGTAGAGATCTGCATAAAGATCGTTCTCGTCCGGGTAGAACCCGGCCTCGCAGTCGAATGCCCAGGAGACCCGCGACGGGACGATGTGTTCATCCCCACCGAGCAGTACGTACGATGTTCCCCATTCGTCGACCGCCTCAATTATGAAGTTCCGGATTCTCTCGGCCAGGTCCCGCCCCGCGTAGTTTGCGTCTATCCACTCGACGGTGACCACAGTGGCGGGTACACCCTTGGCCGTCTTCCAGTCGGCGTAGGTCTGGTATGCGCTCTCCTGCGCCTCGCTGGTCACGATGACATACTGGTAGTCCGACGGGTTCACATCCCACGCCTGTCCCCGTTCCCACTCCCGTGGAAGATTCTCTGCGCCGCGCATTCGGCTCCCTAGAATCTTCTGCGTGACACGATCGAGATCCCGGTGGACCCCTGTCCCGGGCGCTGCGGCCGGGTCCGGTTCCAGATCAAAACTCACCGTGACTGCTGTATGGAGGACAACATCGCCGGTAGCCGGGTCGTACTGAACCGGATGCACTTCGCAGGATGCCACGGGCAGCCCCCCGAAGTGCCCACACCCGCGGAAGGCAACCACCTCATGGGGGTACAGTTCCGTCCCCTCGTACACGGCCAGATCCGGCAGGACAATAGCAGGTTGTACGCGCTCGACACCAATGGGGCCGAGGATCGCCGGGGGCTGGGCCGGACGGATGAGCCCGCAAGGGATGCGGACGGATGTGACGTCCACTACCTCGATCCCTGCAGCAACGGTTCCCCGAGGCAGCACTACCTGCTCGCCGAACACGGGCAGCGCCGGCGCACCGGGGCACTGGAGCAGTTCACAACCGGGCAGGCGGACGTCAACGAAGCCATCCCGTTCCGCAACAGTCAGCTGCGGATATTCCAGGGTTATCTCCATCGTCTCGGCGAAGACCATTGTCGTCATCAGACAAAAGGCTACGAATAGACCCATCCGCTTTGCCATTTCACTCCTCCAGGAAGGAAATTGCTGATACGTGCCTCGTTTCACATGGCCATGCGCCATAATGATCTGCTTTTGCAATCATACCAGAAAAGACGAGAGTAGTCTAGAAACCTGGGGGAAAGGCATGAGAGACAGTCCCTAGTCCGTAGTCCCTAGTCCAAGGAGAAAGGCATGAGAACCCAAACCGTTCGTCCTGAGCCCGTCGAAGGACACCAACACTGCCGCTTTCGCGTACCAACCAAATGACAATCGGCTTCGCGCCCTCGCGCCCTTGACATCCCCAGGACCCCCAGCTATACTGCGCGTCATGACTACTGACCGCGGCCAGTGGAAATCGAAGATGGGGTTCATCCTGGCTGCATCGGGTTCCGCTATCGGCCTCGGTAACATCGTCTTCTTCTCCGCCAACGCCTACCGCTTCGGCGGCGGGGCCTTCTACCTTCCCTACTTCATTGCCCTGTTTCTCGTGGGAATCCCGGTGATGATTCTCGAGTTTGCGCTCGGGCACTCCACGCGGCGGGCCTTCCCCCAGTCCATGTACCTTGCAGCAGGCAGCAAGGGCGAGTTCCTGGGGTGGTGGGCCATCTTCAACGCCTCATTCATCACCATGTACTACATCACCATACTGGCCTGGGTCGTGGGGATGTTCTTTGGAGCACTGGGCAATCTCTGGAAACCGACCGTCCCGGTCCCGTGGTTCGAGGGAGACCTGCCCAATCCGGCCGCCTTCTTCTTCGGCCTCATTTCGTCGTGGAAAACCATCGCCTGCGTCCTGTTCGTCTGGTCCGTCAACGCCTGGGTGGTGCGCCGCGGCGCGAGATCCATCGAGGCCGCCGTCAGGGTTTTCGTCCCCCTGATGTGGGTTTTCATGCTGGTCCTCCTGGTCCGCGGTGTCACGCTGGACCACGGCGGACAAGGTGTCTTGTTCCTGTTCACTCCAAACGTGGAGGTGATGAAACATCCCGACGTCTGGCAGGGCGCCTTTTCCCAGATCTTCTTCTCGCTGTCGCTGGGCTTCGGGATTCTTACGGCCTACGCCAGCTACCTCCCGCGCAAGTCGGATCAGGTAAACAACGCCATTCTGACTTCAACACTGAATTGCGGTTTTGAGTACATTGCCGGGGTCGCCGTATTCGCAATCCTGTTTGCCTTTGCCATGGTCCCCCAGGCCAGCACCCTGGGCATGATGTTCTTCATCGTGCCCCAGGGGATTTCCCAGCTGCCGGGCGGTTCGGTCGGCGTAATTGGCTTTGGCCTGATGTTCTTTCTGCTCCTGTTCCTGGCCGGACTCTCGTCATCCGTCTCGCTGGTCGAGGCTCTGGTCTCTGCTATCGTGGACAAGTTCAAGACCAGCAGGAGAAAAGCCATCATCGGTTTTTCCATCATCGGAGCGCTGGGGAGTCTCTGTTTTTCCCTGCCCATCGTGATTGACCGCGGGCTCCAAGGTGACGGTACCCTGGGATTCACTCTCCTGGATCTGTTTGATCACTGGGCCTTCTCCCACGGCCTTCTGGTGGTGGTCCTGCTGGAGTGCATTCTGGTCGGCTGGGTGTTCGGAATACGTCGTCTTGAGGATCATATCCATGCAACTTCGAAATTCCGGCTCGGACCAGTGTATCCGTGGTTGATCAAGGTCGTGATCCCGGCCCTGATTACCGCCCTCCTCGTGTTCTCAGTGAGAGATGAGTTCAGGAATGGACTCTATGGCGGGAAACTGATCCCGGAGGACGGCGCGGGCTGGTTGTCGATCCTCCCAATCTTCGCCGTGCTGTTCTGGATTGGAGCTTCCGTCGTGGCCGCTGCCGTGTTCACTCTGAAAGGGCGGTATGAGGAAGCAGGAAATGGGAAATAGCGAATAGGGAATTGGAAAACCGGGAATATGATACCAATGAGAATCCGAAGCTGCCGTCTGGTGATCCTCGGTCTGGGTGTGATTCTCGTCGCGTGCAGTTCGTCTGCGCAAGCAGATGAAATCCATGTGACTGAGCCGGTCCCTACCAAGGGCCGGCCAACCGAGGTTGTTGTTGAGACCGCCGGCGGATTTCCCCAAGCCGGCGCGGAAGTCAGCGTCGTCTATCGGCCGGGAAGTGAGGTTGAGCACTGCGGGTCGCTGGGAATCACGGCCGCCGGGGGCAGCGTACCTTGGACGCCCAAGGAAGCCGGCATAGCGCGGCTCAGCGCAGCCTGGGCGGATTCCGCGGGCAACCACAATCCGGCGGTCAATGTCTCCATCCGGTTTCACAGCGTTCCGCTGAGCGGGGTTATCGTGGCGATCCTGGCAGGGTTGATCCTTTACGGGACAGTCGCGTACGGCTTTCGGAAGCTAAGGTCGTAGAGAAAAGCGGCTAGTCATCCTCTACTTTCCTCATCCTCTTTTTCTGCGAGCGGCGCGCTTTGTCCGTGAGTCGCCTCTCCTCAGCAGCCCGGGGACGGCGCGTGGGGCGCCGGGGTCTGGGGCGGTGGTTCAGCTTCTCGAGTTTGACTTTCAGTCTTTCAAATGCTGTTCGCCGATTCTGCGCCTGGGAGCGCCTCTCAGACGCGGTCACTGTGACTCCCGACGGACGATGGAAGAGCCGAACTCCGGTTTCCACCTTGTCCCGCCGTTGCCCACCGGGCCGGGACGATCGATACGTCGTGAGAACGACTGAGCGTTCCAGCGTGTACCGATCCGTCCTGTACTTCCGGGGTGTTTCTCCCGCTCCCGAAGGACGCCTGTTTGCCTCTTCTTCTTTAGCTGCCATTGTACCCTAACTCATTGGCATAGCATCAGTTAAAAAATTCCCAAGTTTCTCTTGACAAGCCATGGGGGACATGGTAGCATGACTCTGTCCATTGTGAGAGCGCGAGCGCGTTGTCCAGGCTTTTTGATCTTTTGAGCCTGACAGCTATCTCGCCCCCCGGCAGGCGCCTTCCACCCGAAGGCGTCTGCTTTTCTATGGTCTCATGGCACCGAAATCGTGAAATGGTCCACCTTCATTACGTACACAGGGCAAACTACCGCGACTCGAAAGGCTTCTCCAGGCCCACCCCTGCAATCTCCCTGGCGTTCATGTATGTGCTGCCTGTCTCCACAGCCGACCGGTACGCCCTGAGAGCACTCTGCCGATTCCCGGCAAGATCCTCGATCCATCCGATGCGGATCCAGCTCCACGCCACAACCCATTCCTCGTCCGGATTGACGGCAATCGCCCGGTTCAGCACTTCCAGCGCGTCATCGTAGCGTTCCTGAGTGTAGAGAAGACTCCCATACCCATAGTTGGCCCGCGGGTTGTCGGGATCGGCTTCCAGGATCTCCCGGTACCGGATCAGGGCATCGGTAAGGCGGCCCTGTCGGCGGTCCAGATCCGCCTGGAAGATGGTCAGCCATCGCTGCCTCTCTGTCTCGCTCCCCCTCCAGCGCTCGGTTTCCTGCTTCACATGAACAGCCCCCAGAACGCGACCCACCAGTTCTGACGGGCTCCGGGCGCTGCCGAGCGCCATCTCGTGATAGAATACCCCGACCAGAATGTAGCCCCGCGCGTACAGGCGATCCAGCTCTCCCCGCACCCACTGCTCCTCTTCCCCGCAGACCTGCAGCCAGGCCGCCCAGACCAGGCACTCCGTGACAAGATCATTGAACGCATCGCAGCACGACTCGATTCGTTCCTGATCCCTCACCAGGTCGAAGAGATCCCGCCGGGCGCGGATTGCCAGCAGGTGTTCCTCCACAGCCTCCGCAAACACGGCCTCCAGCAGTGCCCGGATCAGGAGCGATGGGTCGGGCTCCACACCAGGTCCAATAACTACGTGTGGTTTCCCTTCGTACGAAAACCTCGAATTGCTCCAGTAGGGGGCCAGAAGGTTGATAATGACCCGGACCCGGCTCGGTAGATTCTCTTTGCCCTCGATTCCTATTGATGCAAACGCTGTGCGCGCCTTTCGGTCGGCCACCCTTGCCAGCTCCTGCGCGACATGTTCATACTCGGGCCGGGCGCTCTCCCAGATGGCCCCTATCTCCACCTCCCGGTAGAAAACCGAGAGAGAGGAGCTTAACCCCACTTCCCTTCCTTCCTCCACCAGCCGCCGGGTTTCCACCGAGTAAGACCCTGTGTCGGCGACATTGAATAAAGGTGGTCCCTCGCCGGCCAGGATATACCGTGATAGAGCGAACGCCCCGCCGTGATGTCCCAACTCGTGAGCTGCATGCGCGATATTGTGTGTGGTTTCCTCCAGTCCTTCCTTCGCGGCCAGGGTCTGCCGGATGTCGGCCCTCAGCGGGTACATCCCCAGGAAGTTGGTCACCTGGTTATAGCCGCCCAAGTTCATGGCTGCGTATAGGGCAAAGATGCCCTCATCCAGGACAAAATCGAAGTACGGCGACTCCGGGGCTGTCCCGGCGGCCGGCGCCGCCGCGCCCAGGATCCAGAAACCCGCAATAGCCGCTGTGAGTACTCGCCTCAATCCTGCTCTCCTTTCGTCTTGGACACCTTAATCTGGCAACGCTCGTCCGAGGCTCTCGCGTACCCGAGAGAGAGAACCGCCGCCGGATCGTAAACCGGCACCTTCAGAGAGGTCACGGCCCCCTTGGGATATCGCCAGTAGGTCCACGGCAACCGGACCAGCTTCCGCAGCATCAGTTGCCGGAAGTGCTCGGGCGCCTCTTCAAACAACTCTCCTCCGTCAGCTTCCAGATCCTCAATTTGCTCCCGGTAGTCACGAAAGCGGTCCCGCCTGGGCCGCCTTCCCAGAGCCTTGATAATGCGCATCAGCCCGCCGGGGACCTTGCCGTTAGATCTCCTTGCCGCAAACACTCCCCTCACATCCGGGGTGTGCCACAGGAAGTCCATGTCGTACTCCACCACCCAGCTGAAGGGCGGGCCGTCCGGGATCATGGACTCGTGGAGAAGCGCCGCGTTCCGCTGCCGGCCTCTCTTTGTGGTTTCGCAATCGTACCGGAACCAAAGCTCCCGGTAGTGGCAATCCGTCACGATCCACTCGATTTGCCCCGCTTTCTCTCCCGGGTCCGCCCGGACCCAGACCTCCACCCGTTCCCAGTCCTTCTCCCAGAATTTCATGATCTCGGCCGGCGCCAGGACTACGAATCGCCACACCCAGTAGTGCGAGCCCTTCAGCCAGTAGGGCTCATGACCCTCGCCATAGGGATAAATCTCGCTTGACGGATCGTTCACGTAGAGGAACAGGGACGGCAGCGTGCTCCTGGGGATGAAGAACCACTCCACCAGGTAGAACAGAAGGGCAACCCCCGCCATCGCCAGGAAGAACTCGGGGATTCCACCCGACACACTGAAGAGCCATCGGGCTCCAAGGGCGGGCAGGGGCGCCAGACAGGCAGTCCAGATATCCCGGAACACCCCGTAGAGACCCAGGAGAAGCAGCGGATACAGGAGCAGTGAGAGGGCCGGATAACGGACGAACACCGGATGGATCTCAGGCAGTTGCGGAATCGCCACCATGATGACGAGAATCGCCAGCAGCGCAGCCACGAGCACTTTGTACATAGGGAAAAACAGCCCTGTCGCCACGGATACGTGGGCTGGGTTGAGAATCTTCGGGGCGACGGTGCGGCCTTTCGATGAGACCCCCACCCAGCGGGAATCGGTGGGATCGGCGTCCAGCTGGAGCGTGTAGTCGGCCAGCTTGCGGTCCACCTTGGGGAACAGGCTTTTCTTTTCCGACTTCGGTTTGAACAGGAGAGCCAGAGTGAAAACCAGCTTGTAGGGAATCATCCCCGGGCCCAGCATGAACGCGAGGATGTAGTACCGGAGCTTGGGCATCCGGGTCCTGGGCCGGTCGAGACCCTTGCGGAACAGATCGAATGAAACATGCCCGCCGGAGACGAGCCGCTCGCTGGCCACCCCCCGAAGCCGCAGCACGGTTGCCCAGTAATCACAAAATGGAAACGGACCACTCAGACCTTCCAGCTTCAACCTTGACTCTCCTCCCCATCCTGATCCGGCAGAACTTCGGGCAGATGTTCCTTCATCCTGCAGAAATCCAGAGAATCCTTTCGCAGCCGCGAGAGACCCTGAACCTCCGCCACCGTTGCCCGCGCCGTGGCCAGGCGCTCTTCCGTTGGCGGATGCGTTGCGAAGAACCGCTCCACCGCGCCGGGCGTCCGTTTCTGCAGGTCGCGGATTTTCTCGAAGAAGATCACCAACCCCTCCGGGTGATACTCAGCGCCTACCATCTCCTCGATGGCATAGGCGTCCGCCTCCCTCTCGGCCTCGCGGCTATAGTGCATCATGGCGCCCATGGACAGGACATTGGCCACCAGCGACTCCCACATCCTGGGGTTTTCTCCAATGACCAGTTGGGCGACCATGGCGAGTCCCAGCTGCTTGCTGATATGCTTGGCCGAATGGCGGCCGACAATATGGCCGATCTCGTGGCCGCAAACTCCGGCAAGCTCCGCCTCGGTCCCTGCCGCCCGGAGCAACCCCACATTGAAGTACATGAAACCGCCCATGACAGCGAAGGCGTTGATCTCCTCGCTCCGGACTACCTTGACCCGGTACCCAATGTCCTGCCGCCCGCAGTGGCGCACCAGATTCTGGCACACGGAGTTCACATACGCTGTCACTTCCGCATCGTCCAGGATTTCCAGCTGCTTCTCAATCTCGATGGAGAACTTTCTCCCCATTTCGACCTCTTCTGCGGTCGAGATGAGGTTGATCTGTCCGATAGTTCTGGAAACCCCCGCGCACCCCGTGAGTTCCATCGCCCCCAGGATCAAGGCAACGCACACGAGACCGACTGCAACCCAAGGGTAGAAAACCGACCACACGAATCGCCCGAACCTTCGCATAACCCGGCTCCTTTGCACTCCTTGATTTGTCCCTCTGGACCTGGACGCGCCATCGCGGCGTCGAAGATCGTCCTTCTGATTGAGAAAAGCAATCTGCATGTCACGCAGATTCCACGACCAATGTCTCTCGCCGGAAACGCTTCACGGCCAAGTGGGCAAAGCCCACGACCAGAAGAGCGAAGAACAACACAGTTCCACCCAGGATCTCGTGCCAGCTTCTGCCCCACGGCCCGAACCCCACGACCGAGCACCCGATCACGAGCGCCGGAGCCCCGGAGAACAGGTTCAGCAGATACGCACCCCGCACATTCCGAACCCGAAGGGAAATCAGCACACCCACTACCGAGGCAAAACTCGCAACCGACAGGGGCAACAGGAACATGAATGGCACCAGCTCGGGCCGGCTCTGGTAGAACAGCCAGCCTCCGTCCTGAGCGCGGCTCACCACGTTGATTGTCGCCACATGCAGCGCGCCTGCCGCCGTGATCATGGCCGCCGTGAACAGGACGATACTCGCTACCTTCCCCAGAAACAGATTACGGTCACTGATGCGTGTGCACAGAAGGCTTGCCAGCGTCCGGTTCTCCCGCTCCCCGGCAAAGGACCGGGCTGTCTGAGACGAAGCCAAAACAACGGCCAGCAGCGAAAAAACCAGGAGCGGGCGGCTGAAATCGCCCGCAGCGATCTCCATCCCCACATCCATCAGGATAAAGCCGCCAAAGATCAGGACGATGACTCCATAGCCCAGAAGCACGGAACCCCGGTTGCTCAACAGAGCTCGTGCCTCTTTCCAGATCACCGTCCGGATATCTGCCGTGCACCCTCCACCGCCATCTGCCCAGACAGATGCCATGCACCCTCCACCGCCATCTGCCCAGACAGATGCCATGCACCCTCCACCGCCATCTGCCCGGATACTTGTCACGCATCCTCCTCCACAATCCGGAGGAACACTTCTTCCAGAGATGCCCGGTCCTCGCGAACTTCCGAGACGGCCACCCCTTCGCCCACCAGGAACTGGACCAGATCCGAAGGCTTGGCGCCATCTCCCAGGACAGCGCGAATCTCGCCATCCCTCGCGCTCATCTTCTCCACACCCACCAGATTGCGCATCCGTTCCATAACAGCCGCCGGGATACCTCCTGTGCGAATCACCACTGAACCGCGCGAGGACCGGGCCTTGACCTCCTGGGGACTGCCGAAGGCAAGGAGTCTTCCCCCTTTGATAATGCCCACCCGGTTGGAGACCCGTTCCACCTCGTCGAGATTGTGGGTGTTCAGAAACACAGTGATGTCCTCTTCACTCGCCAGCTCACGGATGGTCTCCCTCACGCTTCGAGTCGCGCCCGGGTCGAGCCCGCTCGTGGGCTCATCCAGAAACATGATTCGGGGCCGGGCGATCATCGCCCGGGCCAGAGCGAGGCGCTGCTTCATACCCCTGGAGAACGTGCGGACCCGTTCCCCCCGCCGTTCCCAGAGACCGTGTTTCTCCAGAAGGGTTCGGATGCGATCGCTCCGGTCAGGGTTCGGGATCCGGTTCAGCCGCCCGTAGAACTCCATGTTGTCGTATGCCGTCAGCTCCTCGTACAGCCCGTGGTCTTCAAGGAGAACTCCGATCCGGCTTCGAACGGCTTCTCCATCCATCTGCGGATCCAGTCCCAGGACCCTGGCGGATCCGGCCGTCGGCGCAAGCAGGCCAATGAGGAGCTGAAGGGTCGTGGTCTTTCCCGCCCCGTTGGGACCGAGGAAGGCGAAGATCGTTCCCGGCTCGATCTCGAGGTCCAGACCATCCACAGCCCGCAGATCGCGGAAATCCCGGGTTAGATTCTCACATTGGATGGCAAGATGTGTCATCTCCCCCGACCCACTCCAATTATCAGCTTACTCATGAAATACCTGTGCGCTGAACACGGAGAACTCCGCCCCATCCCTCCAACCATCGGCTGGAAGGCCCGCCTTCATCGAGAGATGAGTCAAGGTCTCTTCCACATCCCAACCCTGTTCGGGCGCAACCTGAGGAAGATACACGGCGGAGTGGGAGCCCTTTTCCAAGATCACCCCATGCTTGCCGATGACGATCTCATCGGGTGACGAGACTTTCCGGGGCACGGTCAGGACGGAAACCTCGATCTGGAGATCCGGGATTTCCGATTCCCGCAACTGTGGGAACCGGTGGTCCCGCCATCCGGCGTTGAAGGCGTTTTCGATCACACCCTGGTACAACGGGAACCGCGGGATGATATGACCAATGCACCCCCGGAGCCGACCGTGCGTGTTCAGAGTGACGAACACACCGCGTCTTGATTTTAGAAGCTCCGTCAGGCGGGGATCGTCCGTCGCGAGCACCGGCAACTTGCCGGTCTGCGCGTAGGTCTCGAGAGTTTCCCTGGCCAGGTTGAGAAGGACTTCCTGTTCCAGCCCGGAAAGCCCGCCATCATGCTCACCGGACTGCCGCGGCTCGAACAGTGCCATGGACACGTAGCTGACGGAACTGTCCCATTCCCCCGTCACATCTCCGCTGGTATAGTATGTCAGGGTTTTGCCCACTGCAGCCTCCGGCAGGGTCCCGATCAGCAACGCAATGGCGGCCGCCCCGCAGATGGTCGCTCCCGTCTCGGCCTTGTAATCCAGGAACCCTTCCCGGTCTTTCTTCTCGATCAAGTCCACCGCGCCCATGTCCAGCTTGCGCAGGTTCTCCTGCACATTGTCTCTGAAGGGAAGATAGCCAAAGCGGTCACCATAGTGGGTGAAGTCCGAAGAGGCAACGATGAGAGTGTTCTCATCCACTATCGAGCGGATTGCATCGGACAGCCCGGGATACTCGGAGCGGCGGAGATTTCCCACCACCATGGGGACCAGTTCGAAATCCCCCAGGACCCGCTGCAGAAACGGAAGCTGGATTTCCAGGGAATGCTCCTGGGCGTGCGCCTGAGCGACGGTGGAAAAGCCCTCCATCTCCAGCAATTTGCGGCAATTCTTCACATCCAGGGGAATCTTCCCCAATGGAGTTTCGTAGTGAGTCACATCGAGAATCGAGATTCCCCCGAAGCTGAACCGGTGACTCGGCGCAATCACGATCACGCGATTGTAGGACTTGCCCTTGATCTGAGCATACCCGTACGCCGCGGCCTGACCTGAGTAGAAGTAGCCCGCATGCGGCGAGATGAGACCAAGAATCCGCCCACCGATCTCACTGGGAGTCACCTTTTCGAGGTACCCATCCACCTGCGCCGCCAGCCCCTTCTTGTTCCCCTCGTACCAGCTTCCGGCCAGGATGGATTTCCGAACTTCTTCTGAAACGGCATCCCCATAGCTCATCATGGCGCTCACACTCGCGATTATGGCCAACATACCCAAGGATCGGAACTTCATCTTCTTCCACCCCATTCCAAGTACATCGGAGCATACCAGAGCATACCAGAGGGTTGTTCGCGGTCAAGCGTAAACCCGCCTGGGGCAAACCCGCGCGCAAAGGGCGCAGCCTTTCGGGCCGCGCCCCCGGTCACCAGCAGTTCCGGCTCTGGACAGATACTCCCTACCTTCCCGCCAGCTTCCCATCGACAAAGGTCAGAGTCTCGCCTCTCAATGCATAGGTCCACACTTCCTTGACACCGTCGTTGCTGAGCTCGCCACGGCGGCGATCGGGTGCGCCCCACGCCGCAACAACATCTTCCCGGCTCGTTCCCGCGGGAAGTCCGTCCGGAGCAAGTACGCACGCGTCCGCGGTCACAACTTCGCCCAGCTGGTTATACCACTCGGTGTAGCTGCGCATGGGAACATCGAGGAACACCGCCACGGTGCTTCCCTCACCATCGGAGAGGTAGACCCGGCGGGTGATCGTCCGACCACTTACACCCTCGCTCACCACAACTGAGCCGTCCACCAAAGCCACTTCTGTCCTGGCCGGGAGAAAACTCCGCTTCGAGCCCTCCACACACGGAACATCCCGGACCAGCCACAGCGGGCGGGAGGCGAATTCCTCCACGAAAAGCCCGATCTTGACCGCGTGAGCTTCTGCCGGTGTGACGCCCCACGGGAGTGCCTCTGCCGGCCGAGGCGCGTTCAGAACCAGAACCTCGTTCAGTTCCAGAAGGAAGTGCTCCTTGAAACGGGCCGTGAGCCCGAGTTTGAACTTGGTGCCGGTCGCATCCACGATCTCCACCAGGCCGGTCGCCCTCGGAAAACGGTTCGGGCGGAACCGAATGTCCGTGACCGTTACCTGAGTCCCGGCCGGGAACACCATCTCCCCGGTCTTCGCATCCAGAACATCGCCCCGGACAACGGCCGTCTTGTTCAGATAGTACAACCGGAGCTCCTGATCAGCCCGGTACTCACCCATGGGCTGTCCAAAGAAATCGGACATGGCCGCACACCCGGATCCCAACAGCAATACGCCCGCCAGACAGAGAACCATACCTTTCGACATAGAAACCAACCTCCTTTTCCTCACCGAATTGCTCCGCCCGGCAGACCCTGTTCAGGGAACTGCAAACACGGGCGATAGATTCGCCAAGAATGGGTTTTCATGAGCGGAACTCGGCAGGAAAAACACCGCGGTCGGAAAACAAACTTGGTATGAAGTCCTGATCGGTCGGAGTAATCTCAACTGGTGAATCCAGTGTAGCACATCTGCGCCGGGAAGTAAACCCTGAAAAGGAGAAGGGCATCAGAGACGTGCCCCGTGCTTCGTGCTCCGTGCTCCGTTCAAGGAGAAGGGCATGAGAGACAGTCCCTAGTCCGTAGTCCATAGTCCAAGGAGAAAGGCATCAGGGATTCATGAATAATCCAGGCTGATTTCCAGCGTCCGCAATCTATTCAGAGCCGCCGCCAGTTCGAGCGCCCGGAATTCCGCGTAGTCTCCAATCCGCCGCGGATCGATGGTGTCCAGACCGCCCTGCCGGATTTGTTCCTCCACAGCATGAGCAATCTCTCGCACGGACCGACGGCCATCCATCAAGTTCTCCCGGGCGTAGTAGAGAGCCTGCCCGATGGCGTTGAGCTGCCCTTCATCCACCAGCTGCTCGACCGCCGTGAGGTCGATAGCGTGTTTGCCGAAGAGAATGGTCTTCAAACCGCGGGCACCGATCTTGACCCCCCGTTTCCCCTTGCCCGGATCCAGGCTGCCACGGACGGGAATCCGGGGCCGCACTTCTCCAAAGCCTTCCCCTCCTTCAGACGCTCTCTCGGAAGCGTACTTCTCCGAGATAGCCCTGGCCTCGGCCGTCACATCCCTCGCAGCGTAGGATTCCATGGCGATGACGGTGTCAGCCGATTCGAAGTAGTCACCTGAGCCTCCCATTACGAGAACCGTGGATATACCGAGGTCCCCGTACAGCTGCCGGACTTTGTCCACGAACGGAACGATGGGCTCGTTTGCCTTGGCGATGAGCTCCTGCATCCGATGGTCCCGGATCATGAAGTTGGTTGCCGACGTATCCTCGTCCACCAGAAGGACATCCGCCCCAACCTCCAGGGCTTCGATGATGTTGGCCGCCTGCGACGTCGATCCGCTGGCATCGTCCGTGGAGAACCGCCCTGTATCCCGCCCGAAGGGAAGATGGCTGATGAAAGGATCAATTCCCACTTTCTCGATCCGCCGGCCATCCTCTGCGCGGATCTTGCAGGCGGTCCGCGTGGTCACGACCCACTCCCGCCCGTCCCCGGGGATGTGATTGTAGACTCCGGCCTCCAATGCCGAGAGCAACGTCGACTTCCCGTGGAACCCTCCCCCCACAATGAGGGTCACGCCCTCGAGAATCCCCATCCCGGAAACGGTGCTCCCCGACGGGAGCGTGAAACTCCTCCGCAGGGACTGCGGCGAGTGGAAAGGCACCACATGTCCTTCCACCATGGGGCGATCATCGACGCCGGAGCGTCTTGGGAGAACGGCGCCGTCCGCCACAAAGGCCACCAATCCCGCCTCCTCCAGTTGTTCCCGGAGCCGGTCGGCATCTTCGTTGGTCTGGAGGTGCGTTTCCAGCGCCCGCGCCTCGAGCGAAGCAAAGGATAGGGAACGCTCCACAATCTCGGGCAGGTGCTCACACAACATGCTCACCGCCGCGCGTCCCAGTACCCGGCGGCCTGCGGCCGGAAGTCCGCCGTAGAAGCGAGCTTCTATGAAACCAGCCTCTATGCGGATTGAGCTCCGATCCAGGATTTCCTGACCCGGCCGGACCATCGAGATTTCCCCGCTCTTCCCCGAGCCCCTCCTCTCCGAGAACCGGCGGCACTCCACCGCAAAGCGCCGGGCAAGGAAATCCCCGAGCGCCACGATTCGGGATCGGCTCGCGAAGCAGGACGCCGGGAATCCGGCGCGGTCGCGTGGAACCCGGACCCTCAGGCGTGATGGCCGCGCGAAGGGATCCCCCTGCACGTGATCGACAATGAGCTCAAACCCGGGGAACCGGTAGTCGCCCCTGAGATCCTGGTACGCCCTGTATCCCCTGCCATCGATCCGCTCGCAGGTTTGCCTCAATCTCTCCACAGTCATCCTCCCGGCCATCATCTCTCGATGCGGACGGCGTGGAAGCCGTCCCTCCAGTCTGAACGTGCGCATTGCCTATATATGGAGGGTCGGGTTCAACCCCGACCATTCCCCGACCATTATCCCTGGCTAAAAACCGGCCATTCCGGTGACTACTATTCAGCCTTCGATTCCCCGAAGGGGAAATTCCCACTTCCGCGGAAGTTCTAACCGATTTGCGAGTATTCAATTACGACATTGACGAATACTGAGCATGACTGGCATAGCAGTTGCTCAGATCAGGAGTGTTCGTCGTCTGCCGGGATACGTACTACGGCGCCGCAGCAGGTGGCTGATGAGAAACGCGGCTTGGGATGTGGACGGCGTGGAAGCCTTCCCTCCAGTCTGAACGTGCGCATTGCCCATATGGAGGGTCGGGCTCCACCCCGACCATCCCGCGGCCCTTATCCCGGCGATACATGAAAGGAGCCCCATGCTGATCCGGCGAGACCGGAGGCCAGAGACAACCGGAGATACAGGTTCTAAGGAACCGCTCCCGACAAAGCGCAATGGGAACGGGATCCGCGTCGTGACTACCCTCTTCAGGCGTACCGGTTCGGACCGTGCAAGTGCGCGGGTCGTCCGGTGCGCCTACCATAGCGGGGCCCAGCGACAGGCCAACACGCCGCTGACACGGGTCGTGAACGCCCGCCCGTCTCGATCCAGATAGAGCCGTTAGCAATGCAATTTGACCCAAGCCAGCGCCTCGACTTGACCTGAGGACTCAACTAGCGGAGTCTTCCCCACTCTCCCGGCGCTGGCTTGCGGAACAAGGGGTTGGCATAGCAGTACAGGCAACCATGGACACACGGGCCGTACCAGCCGATGTCGATGGAGTGAGTGCATCCGCAGAGATCTCTCTGCCCCTTTGCCCTGGCCCGAGAGCACCGCTCCCGGGCCGGGTGAATCTGCCCCAGCACCGCGCCGTCGATGCACTTGCCCCTGGGCCAGCCCGGAACACAGCACCCTTGCAGGTGCAGACCCATTTGTTCCGAGACCCGGCGAAGGCGCTTCGCTTCGGCTGCCCGCCTTGCAGAGACGGGCTCCTTCACCTCCACCCCCACTCTCGCCAACCGCGTCTCCACCTTGCGATAGATCTGCATCCAGGACACGATGATCCTCCGGATCCCATGACGGGCGGCACCCTGCGCCACAGTTTCGAAATGGTCGAGGTTGCAGTATTCTCTCCCGTCCGGAAGCCGAAGATGAACGATGGGGTCGAATCGAACAGCCAGATGCTCCGGCCCGGAAACCAGATCCGCCAGATCAGCCAGAATCCCGAGGCTGTCCTCCATAGGGGGAACCCTGGGTTCAAGAGGACTTGCCCCCATCCCCGTGATGGTCACGTGCAGGAAGACCGAAGTGTATCTCGCTATGCAGCGTCTGAGGATCGCATTGTCGACGAGGAGACGGGGGGCCTTGGTCCAGATCACAACTGTGTGCGTCTGCTCCGGTGGGAACCTCTCGGCAAGAATTGCCAGCAGACGATCCGGGCAGCTGGCAACCATGTCGATTCGTCGGGAAGCGGAGACAACGGGTTTCAGTGGCATGGCTGCCCGGCACTCACTGCTCAGATGCATGGATGTGATACAGATACGCGCTGCCACAGGTCACGAACAGAACCTCGTCCCCAGACTCGGACAGCCTGAGATCACGCGACATCCCGAAGCAGCGGGAATTCTTCCTTCTCCAGATCATGGTTCCGTCTTCGTCGTAGACGGCGATACCGCCGGCGGGTGGGTCACCCATACTGAAGGAGAGAAGTCCGATCATCTTCCCATCACCGGAAAAGACCACCCGGTCGGGGGCCATGGCCGGATCTCCCAGATCCTCCCCCGCGTTGCTTGTCCAGAGGAGTTCCCCCTTTTCCCCATCGAAGAGCGCCAACACGTAGGATCGGACGTCTCCTCTCACCGCCCAACCCACTGCAACGCGGGTTCCG
>JAGLYR010000010.1 GCA_023132135.1 Candidatus Eiseniibacteriota bacterium
CAACGTAGCCACGGCTACGCCTTCGGGAGCGACTCAGTCCAAAGGCGCCTCTCGCCACATGGCCCGGTCCCTCGCGACGAAACCTGGTGAGAAACGCAGGCTAAATGGGACGATGATCTGACCAGCTCAGGGCCGACACCGTGTTCATCCCGCGGGGCCCTCAATACCATGGACAATCCTTGCTGCCCCGATCACTTGCGATCTCCGCTGACTCAGGCTGGTGAGAAATGCAGGATAGCACTTTCAAGTTCCCGGCCGCATATGCCGATGATGCATATTGTATTGTTCTTGCAGCAGTTACCATAGCGTGGATTCCTCCGGAGTGTGCGGAGACAACGCGGAAGTGTGCCCGTGCAACAAGGGAACGAGAACAGGCATAAGTCGCCCACGAGGCTTGGCGCAGGCATGCCCATCGAAATGCCCAACGTCGATGAGAGCGAATCCCTGCGCTCCACACCGACCGGGGAGTACGCTGGACGGAAGATCCTGATCGTCGAGGATGAACCGGCAATCATAGACGTGGTGCGGAGGATTCTGTGTCTCAAGGGATACCGGGTTATCGAGGCGGTCGACGGGCGCAGTGGGATTGAACTTGCCATCTCCGAAAAGCCCGATCTCATCCTGCTGGACGTGATGATGCCGGGCATGGACGGTTTCGAGGTGTGCCGCAGCTTGCGTGAGGATCTGGACACGATGATGATCCCCGTGATCATGCTGACGGTGAAGTCGCGTACCGAAGACCGGATCAAGGGGATGGAAAGCGGCGCGGATGACTACGTAGTGAAACCCTTCAATGCGGTGGAGCTGCTGGTGAGAATCGAGGCGGTTCTCAAGCGGAAGGAACGCGATCTCTACGCCAGTCCTCTCACACGTCTCCCCGGCAACATTTCCATCGATAGCGAGCTCAAGCGGCGCATTGCCTCGGGTGGTCCGCTGGCCGTGATGGCTCTGGACATAGACCACTTCAAGGCGTACAACGACGAGTACGGCTACCAGAAGGGCGACGACGTCATCTCCATTGTCTCGATGCTGATTGTCCGTTCCGTCCGCGAGAAGGGGGACCGCGGGGATTTTGTGGGCCACATCGGGGGGGACGATTTCATCGTTATCACCAGTCCTGAGGCGGTGGACAACATCGGTGAGCACATCATTGAACTCTTCGATCTGACCATGCCGGAGCATTACAGCCCGGAAGCCCGGAAACGGGGATACATCGAGGGCCGCGATCGTCATGGACGGATGGAGAAATTCCCTCTGATGTCCTTCAGCGTTGTGGCCGTGTCCAACGAATGGCAGTCCATTGACCATCCGGGCCAGGTGGCCGAGATTCTGGCGGAGCTGAAGAAGGCGGCCAAGGCGATGGCGGGGAGCATCTACCTCAAGGACCGCCGGAAGAAACCGGTGCCAGCGCATCACCTGCCGGTGGAGCCCGCGGGCGGAGCGTAGGGGAAGAAAGCACAGATCCCCGGGAGGGTTTTTGGTCTTCTCATTTCCTGCGATGTGGTCTACAATTCACGGGCGGAGTGAGATTGATCACCTTCCAGTGCGGTGGGTATGATGGCAATAAGAGGGCGGAAGAAGCCGGCGGCCGATGAGGCGTGGAGCAATCTGACCCAGGGCTTCGGCCGCACGAAGACCGGCAAGGGCGCATGCGCTTTTGTGGCGCGCAATCTGGCTTCTGCCCTGTCCCTGCTCAGCCTGACCATCTACACATCCGATCCGCAGGGGAAGTCCCTCCGTCTTGCCGCGGCGGAACCCGCGAGACAGAAACCCGATGACTCAGTCAGGGAACTTGCCGAACGTGCGGTTTCCTCCCGGCGAGCCGTCGGCGATGTCATCGAGGTTCACAGAACAAAGAGGAAAATCGTACAGCGTTACGCCCACGCATTCCCGCTGACGGGGCTCGGGGAATCTTCAGGAGCCCTCGTTGCCGTCCTCGCCAGCACAAGGCGCCCCGGCCGGGGTGTTCTCCAGAAGCTTCAGATCTCGGCGAGTTTGCTCGCCGAGAGACTCGTTTGCCTTGCGGCCTTGCGCGGCTGTGAGACCTGCGAGGCCCGCTACCGGGACCTTTTCGAAAACATCCACATTCCCGTGGCCGCGTTTCGGATGCCGAGCGGCGAGCTGCTCACCTGGAATCCCAAGTTCGCCGAACTCACGGGTTACTCGGATGAGGAGATGGCGGTCAAGACCATGATGGACTTCATTTGCCCCGACGATGCACCCAAGCTTGCGAAACGGTTCCTGGATCGCAGGGCGGGCAAAGACGTCCCCGATGTCTACGAGATCTCCGGGATTCATGCCAGCGGCGAGAAACGGGATATCGAGCTCTACGCCCAGCTCTACTACGAACAGGGTGAGGTTGTGGGAACCCTCGTGGCGATGCTGGACGTCACCGACCGCAAGCGGGCGGAGCAGGAGCTGAGGGAGTCCAACGAGATTATCGGCATGAGTCCTGCAATTGCCTTCCTCTGGAGAAACGCCGATGGTTGGCCCGTTGAATACGTCTCTGACAATGTGGAAGAACTCTTCGGCTATTCGGCAGACGAGTTGATGTCGGGCAAAGTGCCCTACGCGAGGACGATTCACCCGGATGATCTGGAGAAAGTGGCAACGGAGGTCCTCAGGTACAGCAAGGAAGAGGGCCGGAGCGAATTCAGTCAGATGTACAGGATTGTCACCAAAGATGGTGCTGTCAGGTGGATTGACGACAGGACATGCATCAGGCGAGACGAGAACGGGGAGATTACGCACTATCAGGGTATTGTGCTGGACATCACCGGCCGCAAGCGGATGGAGGAAGCGCTGCGGGAAAGTGAGGAGAAATTCCGCAAAATGGGCAGTTCCGCTTGGGATGCTCTTGTCATGATGGACGACGACGGGAGAATCTCCTTCTGGAATGAAGCGGCGGAGAAGATGTTCGGCTATTGCGAATCCGAGGCTTTGGGCAAGGAGCTGCACCCGTTTCTCGCTCCCGAACGTTACCTGAAAAGGTACAAAGAAGGCTTCGCCGGGTTCAGGACGACGGGCGAGGGACGTGCTGTCGGGTTGACGCTCGATCTGGTGGGCGTGAGGAAAGATGGTACGGAGGTTCCGATTGAGCTGTCTCTCTCGTCGGTGAAGCTGGCGGGCAAGTGGAACGCTATCGGGATAATGCGGGATGTCACGGAGCGCAAGCGAGCCGAGAAAGCGCTCAGGGACGTGAACACAGCGCTCCGTGCGGCGGACGAAATGAAGGATGAGTTCCTGTCCATGGTTTCCCATGAGCTGAAGGCCCCGCTGACCTCGATCAAGGGGTCGGCGGACCTGATGCTGTTGGGGAAGGAAGGGGAACTCACGCCGGGCCAGGCGCGTTTCCTCAACCTCATCAGCACCAGTACCACACGAGCAGACCGTTTGATCCAGGACCTGCTGGACCTGTCGCGGGTTGAGTCCGGTTTCCGCGAGCGACCGCCGCAGGACGTGAATCTGCAGCAGCTGGCCTACGAAGCGATCGATCCCATGAAGCACCTTGCGCTGGAGAAGGACATTGCCCTCGATGTTGAGAACATGACAGCGCTGCCGGCGGTCCGGGCGGGCATGGATCAAATCCGCCAGGTTATGACCAATCTCATTTCCAATGCTCTCCGGTTCACTGCCCAGGGGGGGCGCGTCTGGATTGACGGCCGGGTCGAGGGCAACGAGGTCATAGTGAGCGTCGACGACACCGGCATCGGAATTACCCCGGAAAACCACGAGCGGATCTTCGAGAAATTCCACCAGCTCGGCCCGGGGAAAGTGCGGGAGGGTGGCACCGGTCTCGGCCTGACGATCTGCAAGCGGATCGTGGAGAACCACGGAGGGCGAATCTGGGTCGAGTCCAAGCCCGGCGATGGGAGCCGGTTCTGCTTCAGCTTGCCGATTCGGACAGGCGAGAAATCCTGATTTCTTGACACTGCCCTTTGCTCTTCCGTAAAATGCGGCCTGCCTCATCCGCACGGCATTTGGAGGGCCGGATGTCCCTGGATCTGTCCAAAGAAACCCTGACCGCGCTCCTGGAGATTGCCCTGTCAAAGGGCGGGGACTTCGCGGATGTTTTTGTGGAGCACACCCGCACGACGAGCATCGGGCTCGGCGAGGACAAGATCAAGAGCATGTCCGTGAGCCTGCGCCAGGGACTGGGTGTGCGCGTGATTGATGGCGACGAGGTCCGGCTGGCCTTCACGGACGAGCTCAACGAGAAGAAGATTGTGGATACCGCCCGGGCGGTTGCCGCGGCCGGAGGCGGCCACACAACGGTTGTCGGAGACCTCTGCGCAGAGAGCGCGCCCGACCGGTTTACTGTGGATGTTCCGCTGTACGATGTGGAGGCATCCCGGAAGGCGGACCTCCTGCGGCGGGCAAACCAGGCGGCGAGAGACTATGATCCGAGGGTCACCGAGGTCGGCGTCTCCTACTATGATCAGGAGCGGAGCATTGCCGTCGCCAATTCGGAAGGGTGCTGGGTCCGGGACCGGCAGCCCCTGAACCTGTTGGCTGTTTCCGCAGTGGCCGTGGATGGGTCCCGGCGGCAGACGGGCTATGAGCGTGTCAGCGAGCGCAGGGGCTACGAGCTCTTCGAGGACGTCCAGCCGGAATCCATCGGCCGGGAAGCTGCGCGGGAGGCGATTTCCATGCTCGGCGCCGGGGACGCCCCGGCGGGAGAGATGACGGTCGTCATGCCCCGTGGATGGGGTGGTGTGCTTCTTCACGAGGCGGTGGGCCATGGCTTCGAAGGTGACTTCGTGCGAAAGGGTACGTCCTTCTTCGCGGACAAGCTGGGGAAGCAGGTAGTATCGCCCCTTGTGACGGTGGTGGACGATGGCACTTTGCTCAACCACCGGGGGAGTCTGGGTGTGGATGACGAGGGGACGCCGACCCGGCGAACGGTTCTCATCGAGAATGGGATCTGCAGGAGTTTTCTCTTCGATCTCCACAACGCGCGGTTGATGGATGTTCAGTCTACGGGCAACGGACGGCGGGAGTCCTTCCGTCACCCCCCATTGCCCAGGATGACCAACACCTTCATGGTGGGCGGCGACGCGTCGGCGGACGACCTGGTTCGCGAGACCAGGTATGGGCTCGAGGTGCGGAAGCTGGGGGGTGGGCAGGTGGACATCACCTCGGGCAATTTCGTGTTCAAGGTGAACGAGGCATACTTGATTGAGAACGGGCAGACGACCCGGGCGGTCAAGGGGGCGACCCTGATCGGGAAGGGTCCCGAGATCATGACACGGGTGGACATGGTAGCTTCGAGGGAGGGTTGCGCCGCTGGTTCCTGCGGCAAGGGCGGCCAGATGGTGCCTGTTTGCGTGGGCGAACCGGGTCTGCGTATCTCGGCTATGACGGTAGGCGGGACTGGCCTGGATTATTCATGAATCCCTGCTGCGCTCTCGCTACGGGATTCATGAATAACCCAGGCCATAACGGCAGCGTTGCAGACCACATAGCTGCCGCACCACACCGCAAAATCTGCTGAAAGGTTTGCCCATGAATGGGGACGCGAAATACCGAGAGCTTGCGGAGCGGATTGTCGAGCAGGCCGTCAAAGCCGGGGCGACGGAGGCCGAGGCCTTCCTGCAGTGGGGAGAGCGGGTCAATGTCCAGATCAACCGCGGGCGGGTTGAGAACCTGACCTGCGCGGGGTCCAAGGGAATCGGCCTTCGGGTCTTTGTCCACGGCAGACTCGCGTTCATGTCCTCCTCGGATTTTGACGAGCACATACTCGCCGGGCTTGTTCACGAAGCCGTATCGCTGGCGTCGGAAGCTTCGCCGGAGCCCTACAACGTGCTTCCAGATCCAGGCCCGGCCGGAGAGATTTCCGGACTGGACGATCCGGAGCTGAGTACCATCCCGCTTGAGAAGAAGATCGACTGCGCCAGAAAGCTGGATGCTCTGATCTTTGAACAGGGCCCGGAGATCCAGAACACCGAGGGCGCGGTGTACTCGGACGGGCGATTCGAGAACCTCATTGTCAACTCCAGGGGACTGGCCCACAGATGGAAGGAATCCTTCGCGTCGACCGTGGTCTCTCCGGTTGCCGGGAAGGACGGGCAGAAGCAGGTCGCGCACAGCTGGTCATCCGCCCGGAGATTCCGGGACCTGAAGCCTCTGGAGGAAATAGCGGCGGAGGCATGCCGCCGGGCGCGCATGTTGCTGGGCGGCGAGGCGGTGCCTACGCAGAAGGTTCCCGTGGTGATGGATTTCCGGGCCGGGGCTACGCTGTTCGAAGGACTGGCCTATGCAGTCAATGGCGAGAGCGTGTACCGCGACCGGTCGTTCCTGGCGGACAAACTCGGGAAGCGCATCGGGTCGGACCTCGTCAACGTGGTGGACGATGGAACGCTGCCCGGGGGAATGGGGTCGTCCCCGGTGGATGGCGAAGGGGTGCCGACATCACGGAAGTATGTGGTCCGCAGGGGCGTGCTGGCGTCTTTCCTGTACGACACCTACACGGCCCGGAAGGCGAACACAACGTCGACGGGCAACGCAGCCCGCAATTCCTACGCCAGCCGGCCCGTGATCGGGGGATTGAACTTTTACCTGGAGGCCGGCGACCGCACTCCCGAAGACATCATTTCCGAGATCGACAAGGGCTTCTACGTTTTCCGAACGATGGGCGGGGGACCCGATGCTGTGACGGGTGATTTCTCCGCCGGGGCCGCCGGTGTGTGGATTGAAGGTGGAAAGCTGACCCGCCCCGTTGCGAAGGTGACCATTGCCGCCGGCATGCTGGACATGCTGGCGGGAATCGATGCCGTGGCCAACGACCTCATCCTCGATTCTCCAACCGCGACACCGACGTATCGGATTCGGGAGATGATGGTGAGCGGAGTTTAGCCGCGACAAGGTGACAAGGCGAGGGCGCGAGGGCGTGACAAGGCGAGAGCGCGACAAGGCGACAAGGCGAGAGCGCGATGTAGCGCCCTGGCCTGCCCCGGGCGGATTCTTGCCTTGAAGCCCCCGGAGGGGGCGGCTCAGTGTTAGCCCCGGGTGAAGCGAAGCGGAACCCGGGGGGACAGAGCGCAACGTCATCCCCGCGCACGCGGGGATCCATCCTCACGCCTTACGCCTCACGCCTCACGTCATCCCCGCGAAGGCGGGGATCCATCTTGACCTTGCACAGTTCTCCCCTTCGTGTTCTTTGTGGACTTCGTGGTTCAAGCTTTTGGGCTACGAACTCCTACCGCTCGCCCAGATCCGGCGCACGAACTCACAGGCCCCGTAGACTGCCAAGATTATCAGCAGGGGCGTTAGCGGGCTGCGGTGTCTTGCATTGGCAACGAGTAACGAGTGGGCAACAGTCAGGTACGCGATGAAGCCTGACAGAATGAGATATCGGCCTCTTCTAAGAGAAAACGCCGCGCCGGCTAACGCTGGAACGAGAACAACCCAGAACATTGGGGCGCTGGTCTTGGCCAGAATCCTCCGGCAAAGACCGACGCCCCGCGGGCTCATCTGCTTCCTGACGTCGATGGTCGGATAGAGGCCGGAGGCCGACCAGAATTTGGAGAATCGCCGCCCGCAATGCTTGGTGTAGTAGGCCGGGTCCGACCGGATAGATTTCAACCCCTCGCGCATCCCCTCCCGCTGCCTTTGAACCGGGTTTTCAATCTTCTGCCAATAATCCCTGCTGAACTCCCTTATTGGGATGTCGGGGGTGTTTGTAAGCCACAGATTGAAGGCGGCGGTGTTGTCGATGAGCATGAACCCGCCGTACCGCGCGTAGTTGCGAATGGTCCATGGGGAAATGACAAGCAGGAAAGTCACACCCGCCAGCAGCACGGTCTTGCGGGGAATGCGGATCCTCCGGGACAGGATCAGAAAAACGATCAGGACCAACGCGAAGTATCCGGCCGCCACGGCCCGGGTCAATGCCGCCAACCCCCAGAACACAGCGCTGACGAGAATCCACTTCCTCTCCCCCGGTTCGTTCAGTGCTCGAGCCACAGCCCATATGGCAAGCAACAGGAGGGGTGTGAAGATGAACTCAGTCAGAATCAGCCAAGGTCCGATGATGGAAGCGGGATAGATGGCAAGAATCCCTGTGCAGACTAGGGCAAGTTTGGAGCCAAGCAGCCTCCTCGCCAGTAGAAAGCATGCCCACAGCCCGAGAATGGACAACAGGGCTTGGGTGATTCTGATTGCGTTGACGCTCGGACCAAAGAGTCGAACTACTGCGGAGAGGAAACCCACGTAAACCGGCGGGCGAACAACGTAGTCCTCGGGAAGGGTTCCTTGCCCAGCCAGTGCCACGGCCTGCCTGTAGTAGAACTTCTGGTCAAAGGCGATGTCGATGTCGGTGTGTTGAAGCGCAAATGTCAAGCGCAGACCTGCGCCAAGAACGAGTATGGCAAGAAGCAAGATGATCTCGCGCCTCTTCGACAAAAACTTCCCCCGTTCTGTGATTGTACCCCTCAAGGGGGCACAGCCAGACTACGATGATTATGTCGGTAGGACTGCCGCTGGTCAAGGCAGGAACAACGGCCGCTTGGCTGCGATCCCCGGAGTCCTTGGGGGGCAGGTTGCGGGTGTGGTTGAAGTCATTGCCTTCCGCGGGTATGATACGGGGAAGATCGCCCGTCAATTCGGCGCACGTGTCGTGTGGACTTCGGAGAGGAGGATGGGGTGCGGGCCTTGCAACGTAGTTCGCTCCACGGCGTCTGGTGGGACGCCATGGTCATCGTCTTCCTTACCATCGTAGCAGCCCTTGCCGCCCTTCCAGCTCCTTGGCGTTGGGCTACCCACCTGCCCAATGTCCGCCCTACGGACGAACTGGAATTGCTTTGGCATTTCTGGCACGTGAAGCAATTCGTCTTGGGAGATGTCCAGGAGCTGTTCCACACGAATCTCATCTACTACCCGACCGGCACAACGCTGGCGTTTGGAACTATGCCGTTGACCACCGCTTTTGCAGCGGTGCCTGTCATGCTGTTGCTCGAGGGTACGCGAGGACTGCTGCTCTCGTACAACCTTGCTGTCCTCGCAAGCCTTGTCCTCACCGGCTATTCCGTTTTCCTGCTGGTGCGCCTGATCACACGCTCGAATCTGGTGGGTCTCACCTGTGGAACGGCTGCCGCGTTCGTACCATTCAACTTCGCATATCTTGGACAGCTCCACCTCCTCGTTTTCTACTGGGTGCCGCTATTCCTGTTTTTCCACCTGCGGCTGTGGGAGTCGCCATCGAAACGGGACGCTCTCTTTGCGTCATTGGCAGCCATGGGTTGCGCGTTCAGTTCCCTAACTTACTTCGCCCATCTCGTCGGAGCGTGGCTCGTTTTCGTGTTGGTGGGGTCTGCTCTTGAGTGGGACCGAGTGCGGAGGCGGCGACCGTGGGCAAGTCTCGCCCTCGTTGTGGCTGGCATCGCGGCGGCGAGTGTCCTTGCCCTAGTGCCACTCGAAAGAGCTGGCCCGATTGCCCAGATTCAGCACATGTCGACAGATCTATTGCCGGTGGGTACGGACCCGGTGTACTTTATCACTCCTCAGGAGGGCTCGGTGCTCGCCAATCTGGCGAGCCGCATTGGGATTGCCAGTGCCCCGTCAATGCACGGCGCGGCGTACATTGGCGTGACGCTCATTGTCTTCTCCGTTGTCGGTGTGGTCACCTCTCGCCGGCGGCAACGTTGGGTTTGGGTCGCTGTTGCCGCCGTGTTTGCCGTGCTTGGGCTCGGGGCATCGCTGAAGTGCGGGGAGAAGCTGTACCTGCAGGACATGCTGCCGTACGCATGGTTGCGTGATGTGGTCCCCTTCTTCTCGACCGACCGTGCGCCGGCCCGATTCATGAAGACTTCCCATCTTGCTCTGACAGTTTTGGCAGGTTGGGGGTTCCTCTTCGTGCTTGACTACGCGCGGAGGAAACTGGGGCGAACTGCCAGCCTGCTGGTTCCACTTCTCGTGGCACTCGTTGTGGTGGAGTATGTGCCCACCGGTGTTGAGTCATGGGAACCTCGGATTCCGGGTGCATATAGCATTGTGGCCAGCGACGCGGATTCCATCGCAGTCTGTCCAGTGCCTCTGCAGTACGGTGTCAAGAGGAGCTACATGTTCTATCAAACCTTCCATGGCAAGGCGATAACCGGTGGGAAAATTGCACGCCACTCGGTGGGCGCGGGCTTTCTGCATGACGGCGCCCGTATTGAGAAGCAGGTATACTCGTTGTCGGGCCGGCGCGACCTACCGCGGGTTGAGGAGATGAGATGCGTCTTGACTGCGAATGGGGTGAAGTACGTTGTCCTGCACCGAATCGGGCGCCCCCAATCCCTGTTCGATAGAGATCGGACACGGCTTGGGCAATGGTTGGAGGAGATTGACGAATCGGAGGACGCCGTGGTTTTTCGGGTGTTCTAGGTACATTGGATGTTGGAATAGGGGTGGAGCCCGGCTTGCTGTGTCCCAATGGATTTTCTAATGAAGGGATGGATATGTCATGATGGCCGCTGGTCCTTGGCAGGTAGCTCGAATTCTGCGGAAAGGCCTCGCAATCTCGGCCATTGGCTTGCTTGGGCTACTACTTGTCCAGTGCCAAGCGGCTCTCGGCCAGGATGCGCCCACGAGAAGGCGCCTCCCCTTGCGTGCGATGAAAGACCTCAGCATCGCTGCGGACCACTACAAGCTCGGGGATGACCTCGGTGGTCGAGTCGAGTACCCCGCGATTGCTGTCGACCATACCGGAGTTCCTTGGGTTTTCTGGGATCGATGCGATCGGGAAGAGAGCAGAGTCTACACGTGCCGTATTGAGAACGGTCGTCAGATGACTCCAGAACCCGTTAGCCCACTCGGCCATGTTGCCTTCGAAAGCGCAGCGGCTGTCGACAGTTCGGGGAACATCTGGGTCTCCTGGGCGTGGTGGCATGACGGAGAATGGGATATCGAGGGAAGGATCTTTGACGGAAGCATCTGGCGTTCCGCCAGACAACTGGTGGCGGAGCGTGGGTCGGATCTCTCGCCGTCCTTGGCAGCGGATTCCGAGGGGCGGGTCTGGCTGGTCTGGCAGGCGTACCGGGGAGAGGGTCTTGAAATCCATGCCAAGTACTGGAAGCACGGCGTGGAATCGGAGACCAAGGTTGTCAGTCTCGGTACAGCCTGCAGTAACTACCGGCCGGCCATCACCGCTGGACGCGACGGTAGTGTGTGGGTGATTTGGGATGGGTGGAAGGACAAGAACTACGAGATATTTGCGAGCCGCTACACCGATGGCTCTTGGAGCCCACCGCGCAATATCAGCATTAATCCCGGGTATGATTGCTATCGCCCGCAGTGTGCGCCGGATCCATCGGGCGGGATCTGGGCAACGTGGAACATCGTCACTCGCGGAGAGACGGAATGGGGAACTGCAGCTGCGAGGGTTACTGAAGAATCCGTCGAACCGGTACTCCTCCCGCCGGGATTGGTCTCCAAAGCGACGAACTTCGCAAGCATTGCTCTGGATGCAACGGATCGCCCTTGGATCATCTGGCAGGAACGACAGCCGGGGAGGCGATGGAACGCCTTGGCCTGCGTTTTTGACGGAAACCGGTGGGCCGGACCCTACCCGGTCTGGGAGCAGGGGCCCGAGGCCAAGCAGTTCTCGCCCTGTGTGGCTCGAGGCCCCGGCGGCGACCTCTGGGTCGCATGGGCGCGGAAGCACCCCATGGCAGCGCGGATCGCCGGGGGCTGGATTGGTGAACTGGAGCAGAGCTCTTTCGCTGCTGAGCCGGTACGTTGGGAAACCAGAACTCCCCTGGAGTTCGGTGCCACGGCGGACTCCAAGCGTAGCCACGCGATCAAAGCAGAGGGCGAGGAGTACCATCTATACTGGGGAGATCTCCACAACCACAGCGAACTGTCGGATGGACGCCAGCCGCTAGACCACTGTTTTGCATTGGCACGGGATGTCTACGCCCTCGATTTCGTTTGCATGGCTGACCACGATGCCAACGTAACCGAGGGCAAATGGAGACTCACCCAGGCGATCTCATCCATCATGAATGAGCCTGGTCGCTTCGTGACTCTTGCCGGCTATGAGTCGTCCTACAGATGGGCAAGAGCTGGCGCCGGCCACCGTAACATCGTCCATCCTGGTGATGAGGGGGCAATCTGCCATTACCGGGAGGGGTTTACACTGCCGGAGCTGCTTCATTGTGTGAGAACGAACAAGGGAATTGCCATTCCTCATCACATTGGTCGCTGGTTCGCACCCATCGACTGGGAAAGCTTCGATCCCGCCGTCCAGCCGATCGTTGAGATTTGCTCCGTCCATGGCATCTTTGAGTATTTCGGAAATCCGTGGAAGCCTCGTCCGGAGTATCTTCCTGCGCCGGCCGTGGACCAGCACAAGACACCGGTGGAGGGTTCCTTTGTGCAGGATGGGTGGGCGCGCGGTCTCCGCTTCGGCGTGATTGGATCCACCGACTCCCACATCAACTACTCCTACGGCATTCGGAGGATGGCTCTGGCCGCCGTGTATGCGAAGGACCTCACTCGCGAGGATCTGTTCGACGCGTTTCGGGCCAGGCGGACCTACGGGACAACCGGCGAGCGGGTTTTTCTCGATTTCAGGGTCAACGATCACATCATGGGCGAGGAGTTTACTCTTCGCCGAGGCAAGTCGGTTACCGTACGCGTAACCATTGAAGCACCCGTGGTGGTCAAGCGAGTGGATATCGTCCGCGACAACGAGACTGTTCACTCAAGAACTGTGAACGGCAGACAAGTGAATTTCTCTTGGAAGGATGCCGAACCATCCTCGTTTTCCACCTATTACTATGCCCGCGTTGTGATGGAAGAGGATAACTACGCTTGGTCCAGCCCGGTATGGGTAGATTGGGAGTAGCCTGCATTTCTCACCAGTTTTCTGCTACGGTACCGGTCCATGGGCTGCGGGGCGAGTGCGAGAGTGCGATGTAGCGCCCGGGAGATGGTCGGGGTGTAGCGCGACCCTCCACATAGGCAATGCGCATGCTCAGATTGGAGGGACGGCTTCCACGCCGTCCACATCGAGGGACCTTGGAAAAGAGCATTGTAGGGCTTGGCGCCACCGCCCGCTTGATTCCCCGCTCCATCCATGTTAGCCTTCACGGAAGCTTCCCCGGTACCATGGAGCGGAAATGCGCCGGATCTTCTCTGTTGTCATCGCTGTCGTCGTTGTTGCCGTCGTGGTTCTGGGTCTCCAGAACGGCTGGTTCGAGAAGGAGCCGTACAACGTCATCATCATCTCAGTGGACACCCTCCGTCCCGATCATCTTGGTTGCTACGGCTACGGTTCTCCGACCTCCCCGGCGATTGACGCGCTCTTTGACCGCGGCGTGCGATTTACCCGGGCCGTCTGCCAGACGCCGACCACGGGGCCCTCGTTCTGCTCCATTATGACAGGCGCGTATCCCCACACCCACGGTTCGCTTCAGAACGCGATGCCGCTGCGCGATGACATTCAGACCTTGGCGGAAGTTCTCAAGGAGCACCAGTATCACACGGCGGCATTCGTGAGCAGCTACACCGTCTCGGATGAATCATCGGGGCTGGGCCGGGGATTTGACCGCTTCGACGATGAGTTTGCCGGCGAGGAGAGAAGCGCCGGGTGCACCAACGATAGCCTGTTTGCCTATCTGGAGGATCGATCCCATACTCCTCTGTTCATCTGGATCCACTACTTCGAACCTCACGGGCCCTACATCGGGCATTCGGACTCGAGAATCCACCCCGCGTCGCCGCGATCCGAGGCGCCTCTGAATATGATGGAAGACAACGTCGTGCAGCACCTGCCGTGGGTTTCGCCGAAGCTGGGACTCGATCACTATGTTCGACTCTACGACGGCGAGATAGCGCACGTAGACCGCCGGATCGGCATCTTGCTGGGCGAATTGCAGAAGAGGAGTCTGCTGGAGAATACACTCGTTGTTTTTCTCTCCGATCATGGAGAGAGCTTCGATCATGGTCTCTACTGTCGCCATGGGCTCTTTCTCTATGAGTCCTCCATTCGGATTCCTCTTGCCTTCGTCTTCCCGGCGGGGAAGCATGGAGGCGGAATCGTGGAGGGCGTTGTGCAGAGCATCGACATCCCCTGCACGATCTGTGACTTCCTGGGGTTTCCACCACCGGAGGGTGCTGAGGGACGAAGTCTCCTGCCCATGATCGAAGAGGGAGAGAGCCATCCCGGGACGGCGTTTCTGGAGCGGCGGCGGTACGAGGAGGATAACCGTTTCGGAGTTACGGGCAGTCGACATGCGATCCGCACCGCCGAGTGGAAGTACATCCACAGCACGGAGGAGCCGGACGAGCTGTACAATCTCCAGCTGGATCCGGGCGAACTGCGCAACCTGGTTGAGGAAGAACCGGACCGGGCTGCGTCCATGCTGGATGATCTCCAGGCATGGATCGGGGAAGCCGGGGTTTGCTGCGAGGAATTGCCGGAGCTGAGTGATGAAGCGCGGGAGAAACTCAAGGCGTTGGGGTATATACAATAACAAGAGAGTGCTTCGTGC
>JAGLYR010000100.1 GCA_023132135.1 Candidatus Eiseniibacteriota bacterium
TGAGAACTCGTGAGGATCCAGAACCCCGCCGCAGTCAGAATCCTTACCTTCGAGCCCCCCGGTTGGCGCATGCGTCGCCCAAATCACATCTGCCAGGCCGGAAGCCGGTCCGGATATCAGGATCGAGGCTACGGCGCCTATCTTTTCCGCACCAGGAGTTCCCACCCTCCTGAACGGCTGCACTCCCACAATCGTCGGAGCCAAGAGCCTGATATCCGAACCGGCTTCCGGCCCCTGGTAAGAAATGCGGGCTAGATTTGCTGGACCGCATCGCGCCCCACCCAACCACGCATTTCATCGGACAGGGTAATCTCGTGCCACTGCTGGTAGGAGCGCTTGATCTCGATCCTGGTCCCGGCATGGAGAACAAACTCGCGGGCGTATTCGTCTCCCGGACCACTCATCACATGCACCTCGTCCGCCACGACGACCCCGGGCCGGCGGGCCTCTCTGCTGTAAACCTTGAAAGCGACGGACGTCAGTGCCACAGCCAGGACAGCGGCCAGCACAATGTTGACAATCCGGGTTGGCCGGCGGAACCGCTCCTGATAGAGCGACAGCATCGCAAGAGCAACAACGGCGAACCACAACCCGCTTGTAATCCACAGGAGCCGGCCCAGATCTATCAGATTGTGAGCCTTGAGAAAAACCGACAGCAGCCAGGGCGGTTTCCGCGTTGGAAGAACATCCACCATCCGGGCGCGCGTATATTCCAGATTACTCTGAATATCCGCATCTCGCGGATTCAGTCGCAGGGCGCGCTCGTAGTTGAGAACTGCCCAGCCCAACTGGCCGGCCTTCATGTAGGCGTTCCCCAGGTTGTAGTAGAGATCCGCGCTCCGCAGCCCCCCGTCAAGGATACCGCGGTAGATCTCGATGGCCTGGGGATACTCGCCCCGTTCATAGGCTTCGTTGGCCAGGACCACTTGCTGCCCGGGGTCCGAATCCTGGGCGAGAACCGGACCCACCGAACCCAGGACCAGGACGAGCAGCATTCCCATCCCCAACGGGACTGAATGCGACCCCTTATGCCTTGCATCTCCCAAGACGGGAAATCACCTCCTCCGCTCGCCGGAGACTCTCCCTCCTCAACGCCACATCCATCTCCGAGGGGCAAAAACGGGCCTGATCACATTCCTTGAGGACGTCGGACAGATCCTGAATCATTACGTAGGGGATTCCCCGCGACTGGAGACTGCTCTCAATCTGCTCGTAGGTCATCCCGACAGTAGCCAGGTTGAACTTGTCCCCCACGAACTCCCGGGTGGCCTTCTCGAGCGCCGAGTAGAACCCGAGACCGTCCGAGTCATTGAGATGCTTCCGGGCAACCGAGAGGCGTTTCCTGGCTCTTCCCCCCGCACCGCGCATGCGAGCGTAGCCGACATCGGCCGACAGTTTTGCCGAATGCCGCCGGTGCCCCAGGGTCACCAGGTAGGCAACCAACGGAACCACCTGGATCAGCAGAAACCAGGTCGATCGATACAGCGGATCGCCGGGCGCGCGAAGGTCGCTCCCGCCCGTGTGGATATGAAGGATGTCCCGACTCAGCACCCGAACTTCCTGCTTGTCCGGCAGCTCGGGCCGGGGGCCGATGGACAGCGGCCCGGGCGCCACTGAGATCTCGATGGGCCCGGCCATCAGCGTTAGAAAACCACCCTTCTCCGGATCAAAGTAGCTGAACTGCGCAGGGCCGATCGAGAAATCACCGCTCACCTCCGCAACCACCACCCGCTCGTAGATCTTCTCTCCCTCAATCCCATCGGCAGAACCTGCGGAATTCACCTTGCTCCCGGAATCGTAGGAGCGAAGTCCGGGAACTCCGGGAAACGTCGGAGCCGAGATGGTGTTTACGTTCCCTCGTCCCGAGACCTTGAGGGTCAGCGTGATGGGATCGCCCTGCTTCACGCTGGTCTTGTCGGCGTCCATAGTCAGCTTGAATTGTCCAACCGCGCCACCGAAGCTGGTCGGCACGCCATCTGCCGGAAGAGGCTGAACCTCCACCTCCACCGGGTCGGTTCGCAGAGTGATTTCCCGCCCCCGCTGGCCCAATCCAAAAAACCCACGGCGGAAGCGGTCAAAGGGATCCCGCGATGAGGATCTCTCCGGTTCCGCCACGGTGCATCGGAGTGTAGCTGGTTCAATCGTCATAGCCCCTGAACGCGTTGGGAAAATCGCGCTCTTGACTTCCAGGACCAGGTAGGCCCGGCCATCTATCACGGTCTCGTAACTGGGCCGTTTCGGGAGGGGCTCCACCCAGAATCCGGTGGTCCTTGGAGCTTCGTATTGCGGCTGAGTGAGAAGATTGACGCGGGTATAAAACCGGAAGGTCAGTATCAGCTCCTCGTTGACATAGGCATTGGCCTTGTCCGTGACCAGTTCGACAAAAACATCCTTCCCGGCTGCCGCTTCCGGCGCCGGAGGTTGGCCCTCCTCCCGGGACGTCGACGTGTAGGACTGCCCCGCTGCCACCACCTGCACCTCGATTGGCCGTGTTTGCTCCGTCCGGCCCTTGTGGCTCACCGAGATAGCGCCAATGACAAGCTTCCCTTCCTGCTCCGGGACAATCACGTAGTTGTGAGTTACCGAGTTCTGAGACGTGAAGCGCCCGTTGCTCAAAGAGGTTGAGATGCTCGTCGACTTCCCTGCGGGATAGACCGCCGCATTCTCGATATCGGGAATAATGGGATCCGGGACGGACCGGAGCCCCGACGCCTTGACAACAACGGTCAGCACCAGCTCCGACCCTACGGTCACCGTCCGCTGGCGCACACTGGCGGAGATGGAGATTTCTTCCGCAACACAGATTGAACTCGCCGCCAGACCCAGGATGACCGCCCATCCGGAGACAATTCCCAACCAGCGTGTCTTACCAGTCTTTCTCAACGTCCTGCTTCCTCTGTATCTGCTTCCGCTGCTCAGCCCGCAGCTCCCGCTCTTCCTGCTCCAGTGCATCCAGTATACGCGCTGCTTCCTCAGGCGTCATCTTATCCTTTCGCTCCTCGGCCTCCTGCATCTGCTCCTGCCGCGTTTGCGAAGAGTCCGCCTCGCTCGGTTGCTGTTGCTGGTTCTGTTGCTCTCCCTGATCCTGCTGATCCTGCTCTGAATCCTCCCCGTTCTGATCTTCCTTTTCCTGGTCCTGCTGCTTCTGGTCTTTCTGCTCCTGGTCCTGCTGCTCCTGGTTCTGCATCTGCCTCAGGACAAGTTCGAGGTTGTAGCGCGCATCCTCGTCGTTCTCGTCCATCTCAAGCGCCTTCTTGTAGTACGCAGCGGCCTGCTCCAGGTTTCCGAGACGGTAAAAGGCATTTCCGGCATTGTAGGCCGCTTCCTTCCGCCTCCGTTCATCATCCGGGAACAAGGCCTTCGCGTACCCCTGGGCCGCCTGTTCGAACCGGCCCTGCCGGTAGAGAACGTTCCCGATATTGTATGTCACATCCGGGTGCTCGGGCTCATGACCCAAGGCCTGGGAGTACGCTGCCAGGGCATCCGCATAGCGGGCTTCCAGGTACTCCCTGTTCCCCCGGGCATTCTTCTCCGCAACCGGATTGCCCCACCCCACACCGGCGGCAATGGCAAGAACCAGCACAGACCTTGGCAACCACCTATTCAAAGCGTCCACCCCACGTTCTTCTCACGCTCTTCCTGTCTGCCAGTGCGAACTCCAACACGAGGAGCAGGAATGCCAGGGCCAGCGGGATCTGGAACCAGTCCTTGTACGCAGTAAGAATCCTGCTCTTGATTTCCTTCTTCTCAAGCTTGGAGATCTCATCGTAGATCCGGTCCAGCTCGACTCCCCCGGCTGTCGCGCGGTAGTACTTCCCTCCCGTGACCAGCGCTATCTCTTGAAGAACGCCCTCATTCAACCGGGACATCACGATATTGCCCTGCTTGTCTTTCTTGAACCCCAGCAGATTCCCCTCCTGGTCCCTCAGGGGAATCGGCTCGCCGTCGGTCCGGCCAAACCCGATAGTGAAGATCCGGATCCCGGCATCGGCCGCTTTTCTGGCCATCTTGACAGGTTCGCCTTCATGGTCCTCTCCATCGGTCATAACCACCAGGACCTTGTACTGCGTCTCTTCCCGCACAAACGCCCCGGAAGCGGTACTGACGGCAGCGCCGATGGCGGTTCCCGGCTCCGGAATCAAGTTCGTGTCGAACTCCTCCAGGAATACCCGGGCAGCCCCGTAGTCCAGGGTCAAAGGACACTGCACGAAGCTCTCGCCGGAGAAGGCCACCAGCCCCACGCGGTCGCCCCGGAGACGATCCAGAAGCCCGGTGATCTCCTGCTTTGCCCGGGCCAGACGGTTGGGCTTGATGTCCTCTGCCAGCATGCTGGCAGAGGTGTCCAGAGCAATGATGATATCCACGCCCGTCCGCTTGACGGTGACGGCTCCCAAGCGGTCTTCACTCTGAGGCCGGCACACCGCGAGAATCGCAAGCAGGACGCCCGCAAGAATGAGAAAGGCTTTCAGCACGTGCCGTCCACCCGCCTCCCCCACCACCAGCTTCGGCAGCAGGGTGCGGCCCACCAGCTGCTCCTCGGCCCTGACGTGCCGCCTGCGTGCCGCGATCAGAAACACCAGCAACGCGGGCACCAGCCACAGGAGACTGAAGAACTGTGGATCCTGGAATCTCATTTTCTACGGTAGTCTCCTCAACCACAAACGCGAGAGCAGGACCTCAAACACCAGCAGCAGCACGGCCGGCAGTGCAAACCGCGCCTGGAGCTCCTCGTAGTCCACGTACTCCGTGGTCTGGATCTCCGTTTTCTCCAGTTCATCGATCTTCTCGAAAACCGTCTCCAGCATCTCGGGGGTTGTAGCCCGGAAATACTCGCCCCCCGTCTTGTCCGCGATTTCCCTCAACGTCTTGTCATCCACACTGGCCGGGATTCTCACATAGCGTCTGCCGAAAACGGGATCGTCGACGGGAAACGGTGCATCCTTTTCCGTTCCCACTCCAATGGTGTAGACCTTCACGGACTCGGCTTCCGCCAAGGCCGCCGCCGTCAGGGGATCAATTTTCCCCGCATTGTTCCTCCCATCCGTCAAAAGGATCATGACCTTGCTCATGGTGTCGCTGCGGCGGAGCCGGTTCACACCGTTGGCGATGGCTGTCCCGATGGCCGTTCCGTCATCGATGGCGCCGAAGTCCACGTGGTTCAGCTGACTGAGAACCACATCGTAGTCGAGCGTGAGAGGGCACTGGGTGAAACTGGTGGAGGCGAACACGACGAGACCAATCCGGTCGCCGCGGCGGCCCCGCACGAAATCCTCCGCTACTCCCTTGGCCACATGAAGCCGGTTCTGCGGCTTGAAATCCTCGGCCTTCATGCTGCCCGAGATGTCCAGCGCGAGGATAATGTCGATACCTTCACTGGTAATCTCCATCTCCCGCCGTCCCGACTGCGGCCGGGCCAGGCCCATCACAAGCAGGGCCAGCACGACCAGCCTCAGGACGGCCGGCAGGTGGCGCAGGGGAAGCCTGCGGGAGACGTTGGCCCGCCTCGCCACGGAGAGGGACGAAAAACGCAACGTCGCATACGGCCTCAGGCGCCCCGAAAAATGGAGGTACCCCAGACCCGCCACGAGGAGCAGCAACCAGAGGACCTGCGGGTGTGCAAACCTCAGCATGGTCAGTGCACCCCTCCGGCAGCAGCGACGCCTTCCTCTTGCGGCTCGTTGATCCAGGCCTGCTTGCTTTCGTCGACAATCCGGAACGACCGCTTCATCTGATCGTCGGCCTCCTCCAGTGTTCCCTCCCACCTGGCGAACTTCGCGCGGTCGGCGGTATCCAGCAGCTCCCGCACACTGACCCCCACATCCCTGCGGCACTCCGTTTTCTTCAGAAGGAACAGCATCTCCGCAGTGGTCCGGTCCATAGCCGGAACCCCGAACCGGGCGCCGAGATACCGCCGTATGGTTTCGGAAAGCGCCATGTAGTAGGCTTTCGTCTGCCCGGATCCCGGGAGATTCTGCCGCCGCAGCTCCTCCAGGGCTTCGTAGGCTACCTCGTGGGACGGGCGGGGCGGTGGCACGATGATAACCTCGCCACGACGCCGGCGGCGGCGAATGTACCATACCAGAGTTGCTGCAACCGCCACGCCTGCGGCCGAGATGCCCACGATCCACCACACAGGAAACGCCGTCGGGATCTCGGCCGGGCCCTTGATGTCGCGGATGTCCTCGGCATCCGCTGGCAGCATCGAGACCACCTCAACAGGGATCGCCGCGGTCATGACAGTATCCACACGTCCGTCGGCGGATCTGATCAGGTACGGGCGGGCCCCAATCCACTGGTTCCCGGGCGAGTAGCCCGCCAACACGAACTCCTCGGTCACAGAGCGCCGCCCGGCTTCCGCCTCCCCCTGAATAGCGCGTCGATCCCTTACATCAAAGGCCGCGAGGGCCTTCTCGGGAACCACTCCCACGACCGACAGCGTTGTATCGAACTCCACCGTGACCCGGTAGATGATGGCATCGCCAATCCGTGCGACCGTTCGGTCCGCGGAGGACTCGATGCGGACGCGCGCGTCGTCAGAGGCACACGCGTCGCCCAGGAATCCCATCGCAAGAGCGACGAGCAGGGTACCGGCGCAAACCAGCATCGGATGTTTGTGGAATTGCATCATCGCCTCAAGCGCGCAGCGCGGCGGCGGAAAAAACTGACAAGTGGTTCCACGTATGGCTCGTCCGTCCGGATATTGACAACCTTCTCCCGCAAGGCCGACAGGGTTTTCTCACGCTTTTCCCTGGCGATCCGGGCCATCCCCTCGTACGCTGCCCTGGATCTCCGGTCCCCCGCATCGAAGGTCAGTCGCTTCCCCGTCTCCGCATCCTCCAGTTCGATGAAACCCGTTGCGGGAAGGATCGATTCGCGGGGATCTTCCACCGAGATGGCCACTACGTCATGCTTGCGCGCGGCGATCTTCAACACACGGCCGAAATCGGAATCCAGGAAATCCGATACCAGGAAAACGACGGCCTTCCGCTTGACCACCCGGAGCAGGTGCCGCAGAGCCAACTCGATATCCGTTCCCCTGCCTCTGGGCTCGAAGTACAGGATTTCGCGGATCACCCGCAGGACGTGTTCCCGGCCTTTCTTGGGGGGCACAAACTTCTCAACGTGGTCGGTGAAGATCAGGAGCCCCACCTTGTCGTTGTTCTTGATGGCGGAAAAAGCCAGGAGAGCGCAGATCTCTGCGGCGATTTCCCCCTTCATTCTCTCCACGCTCCCGAACCGGCCGCTCCCTGAAGCGTCCACCATCAGGACCACCGTCAGTTCCCGCTCCTCCTGGAATTTCTTCACGAAAGGACGGCCGAGCCGAGCCGTGACATTCCAATCGATGGTCCGCATGTCATCCCCCGGCTCGTATTCCCGCACGCCCGTGAACTCCATCCCCTGCCCCTTGAATACGCTGTGGTACTCGCCGGCAAAGACGTCGTTCACGAGATGGCGGGTCTGGATCTCGATCCTGCGAACTTTGCGGAGGATTTCCTTGGGAATCATGGCACCTCGACCTGATCCAGGATCTGCCGGGCGATTTCTTCAGACGTGATCTCTTCCGCCTCGGCTTCGTAGGTGGGGATGATCCGGTGACGCAGAACATCCAGAGCGATGGATTTCACATCTTCGGGGGTAACGTAACCCCGTCCTCTCAGAAACGCGTGGGCGCGGGCGGTCTGGTTGAGGCAAATGGTGGCGCGCGGCGACGCGCCATACGCGATGAGATCGCCCAGCTTCAGTCCGTAGTCCCCCGGCGCCCGCGACGCGTGCACGATTTCCACAAGGTAGTCCTTGATCTTCGGATCGATGTAGATGCGGTCCACGACGTCCCGCGCACGCACGATGTCATCCCTGGAGACGATCTTCCGGGCCTCCGGTTCCTCCCCCGTGGCCATCCGGTCCATAATCTCCCGTTCCTCCTGCTTGTCCGGATACCCGATCTTCAGCTTCAGCGTGAAACGGTCCAGCTGTGCCTCCGGAAGCGGGTACGTTCCTTCCTGCTCGATGGGATTCTGGGTTGCAAGAACAAGGAAGGGATCGTCCAGCGGGTACGTCTTGTCCCCGATAGTCACCTGTCGCTCCTGCATGCTCTCCAGCAGCGCGGACTGTACCTTCGCCGGAGCCCGGTTGATCTCGTCGGCCAGAAGAAGATTGGTGAAGACGGGTCCCTTCCGGGTCGTGAAATCACTGCGCTGGGGATCGAAAATCATGGTCCCGATGAGGTCCGCCGGCAAGAGATCCGGCGTGAACTGGATCCGCCGGAATTCCACGTCCACGATCTGCGCCAGCACGCGGACAGCCAGCGTTTTCGCCAGCCCCGGCACCCCTTCCAGAAGCGCGTGGCCCCTGACCAGCAGCATCATCAGCAGGCGCTCCATCATGTACTGCTGCCCCACTATGACACGCCCCGCTTCCGCCAGCACACCCTGGACAAAGGCCGATTCCTTCTGAACCTCTTCATTGATCTTGCGGATATCTTCCTGCATCAGAATCCTCCGAATACCTAGCCTGATTGAAGGAAAACGACAGCGTTAGGGAAATCGGGTCATGTCCCCGATCCTCGCGCCCTCGCGCCCTCCCCTCGTCGCCCACTGGACCACAGTTGCTCGATTTCCCCGACAATACGCTCCAGTTCCTGGTGCGTCGGGACCCACAGTCCGAATTTCATGTCGTCGACAAAGGACAGGGTGCCTTGAACGGACGCGACCACCCGGCTGGATACGTTGGCCGCCTTGAGAGACTCAACAATCGCCGCCGTTGGAAGATGGGCCGCCGGGATACCGTAGCGCTCCCTCAAGTATTCCCGGATGGACCGCGAGGCCTCTTCCGAAAACGGCCCCAGGGACCCACGCCCGGCCAGTGCCCGTAGACCTCTCCAATTCCGTTCCAGAACTTCTTCCGGGCTGACATCGGGATCCGCCTCCAGCGGTCTCTTCCTTTTGAAGAGCCATGCGAGCACGCCTATGCCCAGCACGAGGAGAACCCCGCCCGCCAGACTCCGCCGCGGGTGGCGGATCAGCGTTCCAATCACTGGCGGGCGCTCTCTCACACGCAGCTCTCCGGCGCTCACGACCTGTGTTCGCTGTTCTCCCGACTCCAGATCCACCCAGTCCACCCGAATCGAATCGAGTGCCACGGTTCCCGCTTTCACGGGCGCCAGGGTGAGCCGGTGTTGCACACGGGTCCGCACGAGATCCGGATCCCACAACGTCTCGGTCGTCGCAGACCGGTTCCGGACTCGCACACCGTCAAGAGATGGCAGGTTCAGGTTGCTGAGCGCAAGGGTGCGGCCATCGCCGGCATAGACCACCACGATCTCCAGCACGGCATCCTGGTCCAGATAGACACTTTCCGGTTCCAGTCTCGCCGAGACCACAACATCACCGGTGTTCGCGAGACCAGCGCGCGCCACCTGCGGGACAATGCCCGACGCAATAACAAACAGGACAAATGGGAGGATTCGAATCACTCTTGGAAACACCTTGTCAAGCACCCCGTTGCCCCCGCCGGAAGGAGAACGCCGGGCGCCTTCTCCCCGGTCAACCGGACCGCACTCAGGATTCATGAACCCCTCAGGGACCCGCGAGTTCCCGAGATTCGAGTGCGCTCCGTAGACCTGCCTCCACCCCACCAAACACGTGCCCCACCGCAAAATGGAACTTGCTCGAATCCAGAGAGCAGTCCAGCGGGCGGGGAGCCACGTACGGATGCTCGTCCATGGTGGTGGGAATCAGAAGATTCTCTGAGAAACCGAAGATCTCACACATTCGCCGGCCGAAGGTCAGACGGTCCAGCCGCACTCTCCCCCCCAAGTGGAACAACCCCACAGGCCCCACCAGCATCACGCGTTCGATCGCCTCGACCAAATCCTCAATGTAGACCGGTGACCGGTACTGGTCCGTGAACAGCCGGGTTTCCTGCCCGTCGGAGAGCCGCCCGTAAATCCACTCCAGGAAGGTCGGATTCCACTGGGAACCCCAGCCGTAGATCAATGCAGACCGCAAGATCACCGAGTTCTTACAATGCCGCTCCGCCAGCACCTCACCCTTCAGTTTGCTTTTCCCGTACACGCTCAGCGGTTTCGCCCCATCGCTCTCCACGTACTGTCCCTTCTCACCATCGAAGACGAGATCCGTAGAGATGTAGACAAGGCGAGCGCCGATCTTCTGAGTTGCTCTGGCAATCTCCCCCGTGCCGCGGACGTTAATCTGTTCTGTCTCGTCGGGATGTTCCTCACAGTAGTCGACCTTGGTCAGCGAGGCCGTGTGAACCACACAATCGGGCTTGACGTCCCGGATCAACGCAGCGGCTTGCCCTTCCCTCTGGAGATCGAGACGGTGTCCCTCCACGTCCTCCCAGTGGAAACGGTGCCTGCAGAAGGTCGCTACGACTCGACAACGCCCGTGAAGCCTGCGAACAAGCGCCCAGCCAAGCGCGCCGCTCCCACCGGTGACCAGGACGGTCTTCATCGGTACCTCCCCGTTGCGGTGATGGCCCAGAGGCTGATCCGATCGAGAGCTGGAACTATCGTATTCGCTCACTGAGAAGTGTTCAAGCACATTATTGCGCACCCCCTCACGCCCTTGCTCTGTCGCCAATTCCCGTGCATAGATCCAGTGACAGGTGACG
>JAGLYR010000101.1 GCA_023132135.1 Candidatus Eiseniibacteriota bacterium
CCCTCAATACCATGGACAACCCTTGCTGCCCGGATCACTTGCGGTCTCCCCTGACTCAGGCTGGTGAGAAATGCGGGCCAGTGTCAAGGTTCGTCAACCATAGCGTCAATGGGGGCTGAGGTCAAGCCGAGACGGTAAGAGGGCGAGGGCGAGAGGTGGGCGCATGGCCTGCGGGTGTCCAATCTGTGGCTAATCTCTGGCTTTCTTGACGGATCAGGGATACTATGCAACCTCAGTATCTGTATCTGTGCAGTCTGCGGCTTGCCTTTCCCGGAAACGGAGATACGGATCGAAAATGCCCCCTCGACACGATCAAGACGCTGAATGCCCCTCGCGACCTTCCCGCGCCCTGGAGGGCGCCTTCGTCATTCTCGATAACATCCGCAGCGCCTTCAACGTCGGTTCCATATTCCGGGCGGCGGACGCCTGCGGTCTTGAGAAGATCTACCTCTGCGGAATCACGGCGGCTCCACCCAACAGCAAGTTGGACAAAACTGCCCTCGGGGCCACGGAGTTCGTCTCCTGGGAGTACTGTCGGTCGACCCACGAGGCGCTGGACATACTCCAGACGGCCGGCATTCCCATTCTGGGGTTAGAGATCCGGCCCGAGAGCACGCCTCTCTGGGAAACCCGGTTTCCGGAGAGAGTGGGCATCGTTCTGGGCCACGAGGTGTGCGGCGTCTCGGACGATATCCTCGCCCGTGCCGATCAACTCGTTCATCTTCCCATGATGGGAATCAAGAATTCCCACAACGTGGCCACAGCATGTGGCATCGTCCTTTTCGAGGCGCTGAGACAGCGACTGTCCCGCGCGAGTCAACATCGGGAGCATTCGGATGAGTAGGAGAAGGATACTGGTCACCAGCGCACTGCCCTACGCCAATGGCCCCCTGCATCTCGGGCATCTTGCGGGAGCCTACATTCCGGCAGACATCTACGTCCGGTACCAGCGGATGAAGGGTCACGACGTCCTGTTCATCTGCGGAACCGATGAGCACGGCGTGCCCATCACCCTCACCGCCGAAAAGGAAGGCGTGTCGCCAAGGGAAATCGTGGACCGGTATCACCGTAACATCCGGGATAGCTTTGAGAGGTTGGGGATTTCTTTCGACAATTTCTCCGGGACCGCGCGGCCCATTCATCACAAGACATCCCAGGATATTTTTCTCCGTCTCCACGAGAAGGGCTACCTGGAAGAGCGGGAAGTTACCCAGCTGGAGTGTCCCAAGTGCAAGCGAGCCCTGCCCGACCGCTTCGTTGAGGGATTCTGCCCCAACTGCGGCGCTGATGGGGCGCGAGGCGATCAGTGCGACACCTGCGGCAAGTGGCTGGAACCTTCCGTTCTCATTGAGCCCCGGTGCAAGATCTGCGGGACCACACCCGCAGCTGCCAAGACGCGGCACTGGTTCTTCAAACTGAAGTCCATGCAACCCCGGCTGGAGGAGTGGATCGCCGAACATCCCCACTGGAAGGATAACGTCCGGAACTTCTGCAGGGGTTGGTTCAAGGCGGGGCTGGAAGATCGTCCCATCACCCGGGACATCCCCTGGGGCGTGCCTGTTCCCCTGCCGGGCGCCGAGGGTAAGGTCCTGTACGTCTGGTTCGACGCGCCCATCGGATACATTTCTTCGACGCGGGAATGGGCCGAGCAACAGGGCGATCCCGACCGCTGGAGGGATTACTGGCTCGATTCCAGGACCGAGATGGTCCACTTCATCGGAAAGGATAATATCGTTTTTCACGCCATCGTGTTTCCGGCAACGCTCATGGCCCACGGCGATTTCATTCTCGCTTCGGAAATCCCGGCCAATGAATTCCTGAACCTCGAGGGCCGGCAGCTCTCCACCTCCCGGCACTGGGCCGTGTGGGTCCAGGACTACCTGGACGACTTCGCGCCCGATCCGCTGCGGTACGCCCTCGCCCGGAACGCACCCGAAACACGGGACACGGATTTCACGTGGAAGGATTTCCAGGCCAGGAACAACAACGAGCTTGCCGACATCCTGGGCAATTTCATCAATCGGTCCCTGAGCTTCGTGCACCGTTTCTTCAATGGGAAGATCCCAGCGCCGGGCGATCTCGGGGAAGTCGATCAGCGCATGGTCAAGATCATCGAGGATACAGGTGCCCGGGTTGGGAAACATCTCGAAGTGTTCGCTGTGCGGGACGCACTCAGGGAACTGCTGGCTTCGGCCAAGGAGGGCAACCGGTACTTTGACGAGAAGCAGCCGTGGGCCACCCGGAAGACCGACCTGGCCGATTGCGGAACCACCCTCAACCTCTCGCTCCAGCTTGTTCGCGTCCTCACAGCCACCATGCAGCCCTTTCTGCCCTTCAGCGCCCCCAGGGCGTGGAGTATGCTGGGCCTGGAAGGAAACGTGGCCGGAGTCCCGTGGGACGAGATCGGGCGGGAACTGTTCCCCGCGGGTCATGCGCTCGGCGAGATCGGCATCCTGTTTTCCAAGATTGAGGACGAGGCGATCGAAGAACAGGTCCGGAAACTCAGGCAGGCCTCCGCTCAGGCACAGCTACCCACCGACGAGAAGCAGGCCCCCGAGATCACCATCGACGAATTCGCGCAATTCGACCTGAAGGTCGGAGAGATCGCGGCGGCCGACGTGATCGAGGGCAGGAAAGACCTCCTGCGCCTGTCCGTTAATCTGGGAACCCGCACTGCCGAGATCATCGCCAGAACCTCGGGCAATGCATCTCCTGATGCCCTCCCCGGCCGTCAGGTAGTCGTGGTCGCCAATGTCGGGGCGGAAATCGAGGGTCTCCCGTCCGACGGCCTGGTGCTCACAATCGACGGTCCCGATGGGACGGTGTTTGTGGAACCCGACAGTGGCGTCGCGAACGGTACGGGGATCAAATAACCGCCTAGCCTGCATTTCTCGCCCTTTCTCCCTTTCTGGTTTGTCCTCAGTTTCTCCCACAACCTGGCCGAAAGACAGACCATCAGGCAACAGATCGACACCGGACACATTCAAACCGGAGAGGCGCCCGTGTACCATTCTTCCGTTCTGGATCTCATCGGCAATGTGCCGATGATCAAGCTCAGACAGATCACCCATCACAACATCTTCTGCAAAGCCGAATTCCTGAATCCGGGTGGGAGCGTGAAGGATAGGGTGGCCAAGCACCTCATCCTGGAAGCCGAGCGCGAGGGGAAGCTGAAACAGGGCTCCATCATCGTGGAGCCCACCTCGGGGAACACAGGAATCGGGATCGCCCTCATCGGCGTCCAGCGCGGCTACCAGGTCAGAATCGTGATGCCCGAGAACATGAGCGAGGAGAGGCGGAAGATCATCCGCGCCCTGGGCGCCGAACTGATTCTGACTCCGGCGGACGGCGGCCTGGACGGCTGTATTCAGAAGGTCCGGGAAATCGCCGAGAGCGATCCCAAGGTGTTCGTTCCCCAGCAGTTCGAGAATCCCAAGAACCCCGAGATCCACTACACGACCACCGGCCCGGAAATCTGGGAACAGATGGAAGGACGAGTGGACATCCTCGTTGCGGGAGTGGGCTCCGGCGGGACACTGGGAGGTGTCGGGAAGTTCCTGAAGGAGAAGAACCCCAAGACGATCGTGGTTGCCGTTGAACCGG
>JAGLYR010000102.1 GCA_023132135.1 Candidatus Eiseniibacteriota bacterium
GAACCGGGGCTGCACCAGATCCAGGGCATCGGGGACGGGTTTGTCCCCGTGGTCCTGGACACATCCCTGATCGACGAGGTTGTTACCGTATCCGACGAGGCCGCGATCTCAACCACCCGCGCCCTTGCCCGCGAAGAGGGGCTTCTCGTCGGCACCTCCTCCGGCGCCAACGTCTTCTCGGCCATCCGCACGGCCGAGAAGCACGACCCCGGCCTGAATGTGGTGACGGTACTGGCGGATCGCGCGGAGCGGTATTTCAGCACGAGCCTGATCTAGCCTGGATTATTCAGGAATCCCTGCTACGAGGGATTCATGAATAACCCAGGCTAGGAAGATTGTAGATCTACCTCTCTCGCTACCAGCAGCTTCCGGAACAGGTAGACCTTGAGGAGGTATGTCCCCGCCTCTCTCTTCTCGGGATTGAGCGACAGGCTGGTCTGGAATCGAGTGGTGGATTCCTCGGGCGTCATCGCCACCCTTTTCACGAAGGCTTTCTTCCCGGTGGGCTTGACCCACAGGAGATGGAAAACCAGTTCTTCGCCAGGCTCCGCGTTCTCAACGTCAACTACGCCCCGAAGCTTCTTCCCGCTCTTGAGAACGAAGCTGTCTGCAACACCGTACATCTTGCCGCTGGACTTGCCCACGTTGGAACAGAAAGTGATGGACGCGCCAACGGGATCCTTCGCCTCACAAGGCCCGGCGGACATTGTCCCAATGACAATCGCCACGACAATCCCCAGAACTGCGCTTCTTCTGCTCACCACCATCTCCTCCGCTCAGAGATCCGGGTCGACCACAACACCTCGCAACGAGGCCGGCGAGAAATACGGACTCTAGCACCATTGCCCTGGCGCTACAAGCATTGAGACGCCCCCTCCAATGCCCCTATTTGAGCATCAGCATCTTCCGCGTGATCACTTTCTCCCGCGTCTCCAATCGATAGAAGTAGATACCCGACGAGACTTCGACTCCGTCGCCGTTATCACCGAACCAAGTGGCCGTGTGGAAACCGGCCTGGTAGATGCCGTCCACCAGGGTCCGGATCAAACGACCTTCGACATTGTAGACACGAAGTGTAGCGCTCATCGGTCGCGGGAGCCCGAATCGGATCTCGGTGACCGGGTTAAATGGATTCGGCCGGTTCTGCTCGAGAGAGATCGTGGCCGGACCCGGAAGATCGGCCAGAGCGATTCCGGTGCCGAAGCTGATCTCGAACCCCCCATCACTCACGTCCCATCCTTCGTTGCTCGAGCCGTCCAGACAGAGGACGCGAATTCGGCAGTTTGGCTCATCCACATTGAGGACACTCCAGACGTATGTGGAGTCGTAGACACCATGGGCGATGGTCTCCGGGTACGTCGCTCCCCCATCCGTCGACAGCAGGATCCTCGTCGAGGCGATTCCGAAGTTATCGTCCGCATCCCATCGTATGGTAAAGGGCATGCCGCCTTCCAGCAGTTCTCCGCCGTTGGGGGCCTGGACCGAAACCGCGGGGGCCTCCGTATCCTGCGGCAGAGAATAACCCTGGAGCAGCACGTCGTCCACTCCAGCCTCCACGATGGAACCGCTGCCCCCATCCTCGGCCACGAACCGGATCTGCACAGTGCTCGTCAAATTGATGTAGTCGGCCAGATCGAATTCCTGGTACAACCAGCTCCGGTCCGACTGGTTCGTATTCTCCAGAGGCACCCACGTGGTCCCATTGCCCGTCACATCCACCTGCCAGTAATCCTCGCCCGGAGCATTCCCCGCATCGTTGGTGTACCAGCGGTAGTAGTTGAGAATCACGCTGGAGTAGGCGGGGAGATCCAGGACGCCCGACGTCAGGCGAGTGTAGCCGCCGTCCACGTCGTTGTCCCCCACACCCGCTCCTGCCACGGATTGACCCGTGATGTAGCACATGACTCCCGGGGACGGTGTATGGTCGTCTTCGGGCTGGACCATGTCGGACCCGGACCAGGTTGCGTTGGGGTCCACCCGATCCCACTGACCGGTGGATGCCGTACCACTGCCCGACCAGTCCCCCGCGGCCTCGAAGTCATCGTCCAACAGCGTCGTGATCGGTGCGACATGGAACACGAAGGTCGTGTCTCCGGGCGCTCCCTGAGGATCCGTCGACTCCAGTCCCGGAATGTCCTGCCCGTAGATGTAGTAATCGATTCGGGACCCGAGGGGCTGACCCGGAATCTCGGCCCGGTAATCACCCGCGCCCTGATCGCTGAGAGGTACTGACTGGGGTACCCCCAAGTCCACCCGATAGAAGAGAGTGGCCTCCTGAATCCCCGAGTATTCCACGACATGTGTATCGATGACATACGGCCCGGCGGTGTCATCGGTGAGGGGATACCGAGTGGTGCCCGAGATGTCTGGTCCGGCGATATCCGGAATCGAGAAATTAACCACCGTAGTATCGTCCTTGGTCACCTCGACCGCGTATGCCGTATCGGGTGCAAAACTGGGGTGCGTGACGATCACGTCACAGGTATCTACCGGTACAGAGCCGAAGAAGACTCCATCCACGGACGTGAACAGACTGCGACCGCTTCCCAACACCAGGATCTCCGCCCCTGTCACAGGGATACCGCCGGCGCTCGCGTTGGTCACGCTGCCCGAGATGTATCCCAAGTCACGCTCCATGTAGGGAATGAATCGGATGGCCCTCCCCGCAGCCAGCGTCGCGGCACCGTCGGGATAGTTGCCCCAGAAGCTGTACGACAGCCCATCGACATGACCCGGGGCCTCGATGCTAACGGTAGCGTAAGGCTGACACTGCCATTCGGCACAGTCGCTGTTGGTCACGGTGTGATACTGGAAGACAATCTCGCCGTCCCCGGTCGCCGTGGGGTAGTGCTCGGGATCCAACAGAATGACCTCGAAGACCTCGGCCGCGCCACCATTCTGGTTTCGGAGACGACTCCACTCCACGATAAACCGGTGGCCGGCCGCATCATGGTACTGCCAGACCTCTCCCCCGGAGGGCTGGTAGAGATCATCCCAGAAGGGGGCGATCATCGCTTCAGGTCCGGACTGATGTGGAATCGTCGTATTCCAGCATTCGTTGATGTCTTGATCCCCCATCGCCAGCCATCCGTTGGAGCAGACCGTGATCTGATCGTGGGTCTCTCCGTAGAAGGTGAAATCGAAGGGGAGACTCAGAACGACATGCGCATCCTGCTCGAATCCGTTGTCGTTCAGCCCCACATCGGTTCCGGGGCCGCCGTAGTTTCCGGCAATCTCGATTCAGTTGTATGTCGGCGCGTCGGGATAGTCCGTATCCGTGTTGTCGAAGGCGTAGTACCCGTAACCGTCCGGACCTAAGGGGTCGGTGCTCGAGGCGCTCCCGATGCGGAGTGAGACGGCCACCGTTTCCCGCGCGCCCGAGTTGGTCTCCAGAACGAGCAAGCAGGGCGCAACGTGGCCGGGAAAGGCGCCGGCGGAGGCCGAGACACCGAAGGGATCTCCCGTGTTCTCGGCGGTCGCCCCCTGGGCCACGGCTCCGAAAAAACCGGTCGGATCCGTCACGTCCAGGTATTGCGACATGGAGATCAGCTCGCCGGTTACCCCAGCCCCGGCCATCCCGCCCGTATTGGTGATGGCGATGCTCACTTCACCGCTCTCCGCCGGATCCAGCTCGACTCCGACTCCGTGCCACGTGTGCGTATCGTAGGCAAACTCCACCGAAATCACCGGAAGCATCAGGCGCGCGTGGTAGTCTCCTTCGTCTGCATGAATGTCCATACGCAGGGGAATCTGGTGCCCGTGCGGGCAGGAGGGGTCGATGGTCACATCAAAATCATCGGGATCCCAAGCGGTCGCGTCGGGCGCCAGGTCACCGTAGGTCTCCGAGTCGTCCTGGATCGTGACAAAGGGATCGTCCGAAGTGAGGACAACCGAGATGTTGTGGGCAGTGTTTGCGCCGGTGTTCCTGAGCTCGACCGAAAGTTCCACAGTCTCTGCCGGGTTGGCGTCCCCATCACCGTTTCCCGAACTGGATCCCGCGAGGTCATCATCCACCTGGTAGGTGTTGAGCGCGACATGATCCGCTTCCGACGCAACAGGGACGCCCGTCAAGTACGGGAGCATGTTCCACTTGGTGACCGTGACCTTCATCAATCCGGCTGACGGGGTGTGGACCGCCAGATCGACCTGCCCCGCTTCGTCCGTGAAATCCGACACGTGGGTCTCCCCATCCTTCCAGAGACACACACAGGCTCCCTCGACAGGCAGCCCCGAACCCGAATCCTCGACGGTCACCAGTACAGACGTTGCACCCACAGGGATAGACGCCGGGTGAGTCACGGTCGGTACATTCGCAGGGACCTCTGTCCAGCACCGGGTCGCAGGATCTCCGATCAGGTTGTTCCAGACAGCATAGGTCTCCGCCTCCATGGAATCGTTCTCGAAGAAGTTGAGATAGATGGCCAGCTTCCCCTGGGCCAGACATGCACCCAGTTCGGGGACTCCCGCATACAGCAGGCCGTCCATGATGCCCATCATCATGACGTTGTTGTACCGGGTGTGAGTATTGAGACCGGCCGTGGCGATACTCCCGATGGCACCCCGCGTGTCTCCGATATTTCCAATTCGGAAGAGCTTCTCGGAGCGTGATGTTCCCTGAGCAAAGGATCCCACCCCACATGTCAACTCCACCGCAAAGGGAAGCATCTCCCCGTTGGTCAGGGCGGCGATATCACTGTTGTCGATTCCGCTCATCGCGTAGAAACCGCGGTAGGCAAAGATGCCGACCCCCGCATTGATCGTATTGGCAAAGAAGGTGTTGGCGTTGTTGGCGTACCATTCGTCGATCTGCGAGTATCCCAACTCCACGAGACGCTGCTTGATCCACTGAACGACATGCACACAGGTGATGCCCGAGGAAGTGGGATCTCCGATCAGGCTGGCCGCCTTGAACCAGTGGGTGGACGTCATGTAGGGATTCGTTTCATAGTTCACGATCTTGTCCGCGACGTATGCGATCTTGTCCACTTCGGCAATGGAAATTCGCCCGATGTGGACATCCGCCAGGATGTCGTCGCCCTCCAGCAACACGTACGAGTGATCTCCTTCCACGCCGTAGTAGGGATCGTTGAAGGTTGGAAGGAGAACGGTCGCTCCCGTTGCGTCTCCCACAAGAGTCACGTACTCCGGCGGAATCTCCCAAGTGTCGTAGGCGGTCTGAATGTAAGCCTTGATGTCTTCCTTGGTGGATCCCCCGATGTCCGCCGTTGTGACGAGAGTCGACGGATAACCCATGCGAGTCCGCCACTCGAGAAGAGGCTGAATGTCGTTTGCGACCGATGCAAGGTTGGGCGTGATGATCAGATAGCTGCCGTTGCCGACTCGCTGGCCGTCGCGGGGACCCTCGTAGTTAAGCACAAGACTCCGGTACATTCGATCGAAGGAGGAGGGAATCAGGTCGCGACTGGAGCTCTTGGAGTTCTTCTGGTTCTCCCCGGTGAAGTCGACCTCCACTGTGATCGATTGCATAACTTCCACCGCGTTCTCGGCGGGGAGACACCGGACCGGCGCAAACGTGATTGGGACGACCCGTAGATCTCGCAGGATTGCCGGTTCGCCCACCTGGGCCACCGGGGAGAAATCGAAGTGTTCGATCGAATAGTACGCTTCGTCGAAAGCGAAATCCGCGGCGTCTGACTCGGAGTCGGGTTGCATCGGCAGGAGGTCAATCCCATCGAGCCGTTCAGTCGCCGTGCTGATCACGCGGAGTCTCGCCGCTGCACCATCCGGGATAGAGATAAGCCTGGCAATGGCGGGAACGGCCGGCCGGCCGGGTTCCCCGCGAAGAGTCCCGTCCGGAATCGAGATCAGGCTGAAGACGCGACCGTCAATTTCGAACTCGTCCACCTCCACGGCCGGGAGCTCAAACCTCAGGGTCAGCCCAAGATCAGAAGATGACAGGACCTCGAAGGTCGGCTTCGTATTCTCCAAGTTCTCGCTCAGAGGAACGACGCGCGCCTCGGCAAACCCACTTCCCCACCCCACGATCAGCGCGGTCGAGAAAGCCAGTCCGATGGTAACTCGCATGATATCTCCTTTCGCAGATGGAAGCTCGTTCCAGGGTCTGCGACAGACTCGCCCAGTTGCAGATCCCCGCTCCCTCTATTCTGCCAAATCTCTGCTTTCTCGCAAGTGGTCCCGCGCAAAAAGAAATGCCCCCTGGTGACCAGGGGGCAATTCATGTCGTCCCTACTTGAGCATCAGCATCTTCCGCGTGACCACCTTCTCCGGCGTCTCCAGCCGGCAGAAGTAAACACCGGAGGACACTTCCACACCGGTCCGGTCCTTTCCAAACCAGACGGCCGAGTGATACCCCGCCTCCAGCATACCCTCGGCCAGCGTCCGCACCAAGCGACCTTCAACACTGTAGACGCTG
>JAGLYR010000103.1 GCA_023132135.1 Candidatus Eiseniibacteriota bacterium
GCGCGACGTGATGCAAGCCGCGGCGGCGTTCAGTCACGTGATGAACGCTGCCGCGCTCTTGCGAAATCTGCGGAGCTCGGTTGTCAGCTCCCGCGCCATGAATCAGAAGTGGTGGAGTCCTGCGCCCGAGTCGGTGCAAGGACGGTGGACCATGCGCCCGAACTCAATACCCCCAGAAGAAGCGGCCTGGTTCCGCACCCGAACTACTCTTCGAAGTGGATCTTCTCGATCACGGGAGCGGCGCCATCCTGGTAGTCCAGCATGACCACCGCTTCGTATGTCCCCGGAGCTAGCGCCCCGGGACAGGGCACGGCATATCCGCGGATCCTGTCGGGCAGGATGTAGTCATTCGGGCCGCCGAAGGGGATTCGTTCCATAACCATATTGAACTTCAAATCATAGATCTCGAGTTTCCCCGAGGCGAAGCAATGAGTGTTGCCCGTGTTGAGCACATTAACCACGAAGACCCGCATCAGGGAGCTGACCGGTTCGTGGTAGAAAGAGTCGATCTCTGCCTGATACTCCAGGCCTTGCGCCGACGAGACGGTCATCAGCAACGTTCTGGGCAGTTCGAACTCTGTCGGCAGAGGCTCCCCGGATTCCGGCGTTTCGAAGACGACAGCAGAGTAGTACTCACCGTACAGGTCGGGCGGAGCGGTCACGGTCACCTTCACCGATTTGGATCGCTTGGGCGGGATTACGATCGGGTTGGGAGAGACACTCAACCAGGACGTGCACGGTCGGACCAGGATTGCCGCGTCGGGTCTGAGCACCACCTTCCCGTCCTCGTCCAGGGTCCAGTCCACCGCTCGCGGAAGAACAGTCAACGAATCAGGGCTGTAGTTCTTGAGCGTAATACCCTGTGTTCTCTTGCCTCCTGGTGTAATCTTGTAATCCAGCATCCTCTTGGATAGTTCAAACGCCGGCGCGGTCGCCTTGAGAAGCGCGCGAATGGCATCCGAGGCGGCCCCCGATACCGTTTCACCCTTGACAATCGAGTAGGGGAAAGTGCCTTGCACCACCCGGCCTTCCCTGGTCCGGAGCTGCACTTTGGCCATGTAGATCCCATCTACCAGCGACCTCTTACCCGTTGCCGTAAACGCGCGTGTTAGGCCTGGCAAAACGAAGCCCCGGCCGGCGGTCAGATCGGCTCTTCCCACCAGGCTCGCGTCCTCCCTCCAAATGCTGATCTCACCGGTGGCTACCGTGTGGACATTGCCGGTATTCGTCACCATCAGAGACGCCTGCCATGCGTCGTTGCTCACGGATCCAGATAGCGTCGGCGCTATTCGCTTGGAAGAGCCTCTCCCGGATGAGAGAACAAGGCTGTCGGGCTCTAACGTCGCGAGGTTCCTTCTCGATCGAGTGGTGACCAACAGTACGGACGAGACCGCTTGGCCCAAATCCAGTTGAGCCTGAACCTTCTCCTCCTCATCAAGCGTGAAAGGCTGTGACAGCATGCGGAATTCCGCCGTGAGAAAGGCGGAGTATCCACCGACAGCATCCTTCGGCGCGTGGATCAACCCCTCGACAATCTGGATTTCGTCGGCCGCCAACTCGAACGTCGCGGGAGCAAAGGTTATCCAATCCGCGCAGCCCCGCTCGGTCTTTGCAGTAGTCGCGCTCGGTATGCCATCAGCGGTAACCGTGAGACCGTAGGCGCCCATGGCAAATGTCAAGGATTCGGTGCCGCGATTGGCAACCTGAAGACTGAAGCGGGTCTTCCCCCCACGGTTCACGTTGATCTCCTGAATCTGTGGGATCAGCGATACCTGTGCGCTGGCCGAGGGAACCCACGCCAAGAACAGAATCAAGAGCAGGCCGCAAAGGAGCGCTGGCGGCAGACACGGACTGTGCTTCATGGGCAACGATCTCATAGGTGTTGTCCCTAATGTCGATTCGGAATCAGCCAGGAACGTGGCTGATTCCGACCAACCGGGCATTGGCCGGAATCAACCTGAGTCAGCCCACAGCTACTACATCGGGTTGGAGGGGCAGATGTAGCACCCCTCACCGCCGAGGTAGTAATAGCCGTCTTCCTGGTGGAAGGCGATGTCCCCGATCACCCTAATCACGTAATACTGGCAGGACAGAGGGACCTCGAACTGCTTGGCGCCGCCGGATCCATTCACCATCGGCACGTAGCCGGTACCGTTGATGTTCACGTCCCACGTCAGCGGGATGTCCGTGCCGTATGCGGGGTCAGTGCGCCCGAACATATCCTCCTGGAAGGGCAGAAAGTCCAAGTTCCCCAGGGCCGTCGGCGGCGTCGTGATTATCCACTGGCCGTTGTTGCAGCAACTACCGCCGTGAAAATAGAGCACGACATCGCTGTAGTCAGCGTAGCGGTGAATGTCGACGAACGATTCATCCCACCACAACGTGCACTCCATCTCGATCCAGAGCTCGATATCCAGCGCGGGCCATTCCACCTGAACGTTGGTGACGCAGTCACGCCAGCCCTCTCCGCCGGCTCCCAGCACCGGGTCGTAACACAGAGGGTTGCTCACCCACGGGATGCTGTATGTGATCCAATTCGTACAATCCGTCCCCCAACCTCCTGGGGGAGTCGCATTGTAACCGAACGCGAGGCCCACCATCAGCAGCAGACAAAGAGGGGCCAACAGGATTATTCTTGACATGAGAGTCCTCCTAGCAGAACTTCTCTTCTGGTGAAGGAGGTGTCCTTCTAGGACATCTCCTGAGCTGCCGTCCCCGGGGTGTTTCCTGCAAGGGTTCGCCTCGGGGCGGTTTTCATGTGCCGGACGTGCCCGGTCCCAAGAGTACCTTGGGGAATACCCGTCACATGATGCCATCTGAAATCTCCGGGATGACTTCCGGGCCCACGGTTTGGTCGTCTGTTCGACCTCCTTTCAAGGCCACGGCGGTCAGCCGCGACCTCCCTCATTTCACCCCTTCAGGATGTGGGGTGTGATGAAAATGACGATCTGATTGTCTCTCAGCGATTTCTCTTCATATCGGAAGATCGCACCGAGGAACGGGATGTCTCCCAAGAGGGGCACTTTCTTCTGTACTACTATCTCCTGCTGGACGGAGAGTCCGCCAATAGTGAAGGTCTCGCCATCGCTGACGCGCACTGTCGTGCTGGCCGTGCGCCGGCTTATCTCCGGTAGATCGTCCTCTCCCCTGCCCACCACGTCCCCCACCTCCGGTTCGACGTGTACCGTGATCTCTCCGGAAGCTGAGGCATAGGGAGTTATCTCCAGTCGTATGCCCGAACTGACGGCCTGGAGAGTGCTGTAAGTCGTGTACTCTGAGGTGGTGGTGGCGATGACGAAGTACTGGTCCTTGGTCATGCCTATCTCGGCAGTCCGGCCGTTGAGAGTGGCAATCCGGGGGTTCGCCCGAATGCGTGCCTCCCCGGTCTGGACCAGAGCTTCGAGCGAGGCAGCCAGGTCAACCGTATACGAACCGATGTCCACACCCAGGCTTGTGATGTCCGCGATCAGCGCGGCGCCTTCGACGTCCGTGTGGTCGGTCCCGATGCTCACCGCCTTATCGCCATCGATGCCCATGAGCGACCAGTCCAGTCCGATCTTCCGCAGGGCCTCGGTGGAAATCTCCGATATGACAGCGTCGATCAGGATCTGAATCGGCGGCTCGTCGATCTTGGCGAGGTCCGAGCGAATGCGTTCGGCGAAGCTCTGTGGCGCAGTGATGCACACGACGTTGCCGGTCATGTTTGCTTTCACGTAGGGCTGGAAGAAATCGGACAGAAGCCTGATGGCCTCGGTGGCATCAATGTTGGACAGCGGAACAACCTCCGTTATCGACAACAACCCGAAGGCTGGGCCATCTGGTCTTGGGGATCCAACGAAGTAGGTCCCCTGCTGCGAGCTGTACACGTAACCCGATGGCAGCAGTACCGACCTCAGCACCTCCTCGAATGGCTGGTCTATGGCTTCGAAGGTGACGAGCCCCTCCACAGTGGTGTCCCAGACTATGG
>JAGLYR010000104.1 GCA_023132135.1 Candidatus Eiseniibacteriota bacterium
CGGAGCGCGTTTCCCGGGAAGCCCCGGTCCTGATCCTGAAGTACCAGAGGTCGGAAATGAGGCCCGGGGGGGCAGCCAATGCTCTGGCGAACCTGCGGGCCCTGGGCGCGCGTCCCATGGCCTTGGGCGTGGTCGGAGAGGATGAGGCAGGCCGGGATCTCCTGGGAGCGCTGGGTTCCGTCGGGATCGACTGCAGCGGAGTTCTCCGAAGTCCGGACCGGGAGACGGTTCGGAAAACCCGCGTCCTGGCGGGCGGGTTCCACACCGTCCGGCAGCAGATCGTCCGAATCGACCGGGAAGGGACACCTGACCTGGCGGCTGTGTACGAGGAGGATCTCTTCCGCATTCTGGTTTCCCTGCGAGGTCGTGTAGACGCGGTCCTGTTCTCGGACTACGGGCAGGGCGCTATCTCGGAATCGCTGGCGTCTCGGGCGATCCAGCTGGGTCGTCAAGAGGGATGGTGTCTCACCGCCGATTCCAGGCATCGCCTGGGGATGTTCCGGGGCGTCTGGGCAGCCTGTCCGAACGAGTCGGAAGCCGGGCCGGCGGTCGGGATCCGGATCCGGGACGAGCAGACGCTGATCATGGCGGGAGGGAAGCTGCTGGACATACTGGATCTCCAGAGCGGGCTCCTGGTTACGCAGGGGCGCCTGGGGATAAGCGTGTTTGAGCCTGGCGCAGAGAGGGTGCATCTCCCGATCTTCCTCGAGTGTGACGCCGCGGATGTCACCGGAGCGGGAGACACGGTGGCATCGGTGCTGACGCTGGCGCTCACGGCGGGGGCATCGTTGCTCGAAGCGGCTACGTTGGCCAGCTGTGCGGGATCCTTGGTGGTCATGAAGCGCGGGACGGCGACGGTGTCGGCGGAGGAAATCCTGTCCTGCGTGGGGTAGAGGCATGAAAATTCTGTCGAGGGACCAGCTGGCATCCCGGCTGGAGGCACTCAGAGCGGACGGGAAGCGTGTGGTTCTGGCCAACGGCTGCTTTGACGTCCTGCACGTCGGCCATGTGCGGTATCTGGAGGGAGCCAGGGCGCTTGGAGATGTGCTGGTGGTGGCGGTGAACAGCGACGGGTCGGCTCGCAGGATCAAAGGCCCTGGCCGCCCGCTGATGCCGGCCGAGGAGCGGGCCGAGATCCTGGCGGCATTCGCGTTCGTCGATTTCGTTGTTGTATTCGAGGAGACCACGGTCGAGGGTTGCCTGCGAGCGCTGGAGCCCGACGTGCACGCGAAGGGCACGGATTACACAGTGGAAACGGTTCCGGAGCGGGATGTGATGATTGAACTGGGAGGCGAAACTGCGATTGTGGGTGATCCAAAGGATCACTCGAGCCGGGATCTCATCCGGCATATGCGAAACGAGATACAGGGCAGGAGAAGAGAGCCGTGAGTCCGGTGACAGTGCTTGTCCCGACGTTCAATGAAGAGGGGAACCTGCGGGACTGTCTGGAAAGTGTGAAGTGGGCCGATGAAATCCTGCTTGTGGACTGCGGCAGCACCGACCGGACGCTGGAGATCGCTCGCGAATATGGCGCCCGGATTCTCCGGCATCCCTACGAGAATTCGGCGGCCCAGAAGAACTGGGCTATCCCACAGGCCACGCACGACTGGGTTCTGGTGGTGGATGCCGATGAGCGCGTGACGCCGGAATTGCAGGTGGAGATCAGCCGGATCGCGCGAAACACGACGGTTTCGCGGCCTGGGTACTGGATCCGACGGCGGAATTTTTTCCTGGGACGCGAGATCCGGTACTGCGGGTGGCAGCGGGATCGTGTTCTAAGGCTTTTCGAGAAAGACGAGGGGCGCTACGAGTCGAGGCGCGTTCACGCGGAGATTCAGCTTTGCAGAGCGGGAGTTCTCCACGGGAGTCTTCTCCACTACAGTTACCGGACCCTGGGCGACTACCTGACCAAAGCCGACCGGTACGCGAGCTGGGGCGTCGGCGATCTTCTTGAGGCCGGGAAAAGAACGGGGCCGGTGGGGATTCTGGGCCACGCGGCCTTTCGGTTTGTGAAGATGTACCTCCTGCAGCGGGGATTTCTGGATGGGGCGCATGGGCTGGTGCTCTCGGTCCTGGGTTCCTTTACGGTATTTCTGAAGTACGCGAAGCTGTGGGAGATGAGGCGAGCGCGGCATGGCTGAGCGATTTCGAATCGTCCACGTGAACACCGCACGGAGCTGGAGGGGGGGCGAGAGACAGGTTGTTCTCCTCGCGCGGGGGCTCAAAGATCATGGACACACGGTGCTCCTGGTCTGCCAGCCGGGATCGCCCCTCGCTGTGCGCGCTGCCCGGGAGGAACTGCCCGTGGTCATGCTCCGGATGCGCGGAGAATGGGATCTGCCGGCCAGCATGCGCCTGGCCTCGTGTGTGACGCGTTTCGGGGCGGACCTTGTGCATCTTCACACGGCGCACGCGCACACGCTGGGTCTTCTGGCCGGGCTATGGACACGAATGCCGCCCCGGATCATATCCCGACGGGTAGATTTCCGGCCTCGGTCGAATCCGCTGAGCCGTCTCAAGTACAGAATGCCGGGACAGACCTACATTGCTGTGTCGAGGAACATCCGGGATGTGCTTGTTGCCTCGGGGGTGGATCGAGCGAGGATCCGGACTATCTACAGCGGGATTCCCATCCAGGACGCGTGCCTGCCCGCCGACAAGAAGACCCGGGGGGACCTGGAAATTCCGCCAGGGACGCATGTCGTTGTTTCGGTAGCCGCTCTGGCGCCGCACAAAGACCATTCGACCCTTCTCAGAGCCGCCGGAAGAGTGATGCGCGAGGTGCCGGAGGCTCACTTCCTTCTCGTAGGAGAAGGGGAGTGCGCGGGAAGAATCCGGAAGGAGATCTCGGATCTCGGTCTCCAGGCACATGTGACCATGGCCGGATTCCGCGATGATGTGGATGCAATCCTTGCAGCATCGGATCTCTTCGTGAGCTCGTCCTGGCTCGAGGGCCTCGGAACATCGATCATCGATGCGATGGCGGCTGGTCTCCCTGTGGTAGCCACCAGGGTTGGAGGGATTCCAGAGGTGGTCCGGGATGGTCAGGAAGGTCTGCTGGTTCCCGCTCGGGATCCCGAGGCATTGGCGAGGGCTCTTGTGTCGGTACTCGGATCGGAAAGCAGAAGGAACGCTCTCGGTCAGGCCGCGGCAAGGAGAGCATCCCGTTTCAGTATCGACCGGACTATCGCGGAAACAGAAGCGCTGTACTCCGAAGTGAAATCTGTTTCGTAGCATGGTGGGGTGGTGCGTGCGATTTCGGCAAGGACTCAGGCTGTTTCTGCTTTTCCTCGCCGCCAACGCGGCGCCGGTTACGCTGGCGGCAGATCCGGCGCCGGTGTTTCGGGTCGGGGAGACGTTGACCTACGCGCTCAAGTGGGGACCGGTGAGGGCAGGGACAGCCGTAATGGCTGTCCGCGACACCGTGCGGGTCGATGGCCGGGCATGTTTTCACGTTGTCTCGGAGGCGTGGTCCAACGCGTTCTTCTCTGTCTTCTACCCCGTCGAGGACCGGGTAGAGACGTGGATAGATGTGGAGCGGTTGGTTCCCCTGCGGCATGAGAAGCATCTCAGCGAGGGAACGTATCACCAGGATGAGACGATCGTGTTCGATCACGGCCGCGGGATGGCCCAGTACTCCGACGGTGAGTGGGTGGAGTTCCGGCCCGGTGTTCAGGACATACTGTCGGCGCTCTACTTTGTCAGATCCCTCAAGTTTTCGCAAAAGGGGCCGATTCTTATTGAGAATCAGACAAACAGAAAGAACTACACACTGGAAGTCAGAGTGCTCCAGGAAGAGTGGGTCACCACTCCTTCGGGGCGGTACCACTGTACGGTGATCGAGCCTTTCCTGAAGGCGACAGGACTCTTCAGACAGGAAGGGCGGTTGTGGATCTGGTTGACCAACGATGAGCACCGGATCCCGGTCAAGATGAAGAGCAAGATAAAGGTGGGTTCCATCACCGCTTTGCTGGAGAGTGTGAGCTGGCGGGAAGGAGGGGAAGCGGAGTGACATCCGGCAACGCACGCCCGGGTCGGGAGAGGAGCATCGGCGCGTCGAAGTCGCGCTACGGCCGCAGCGATTTCTCCCGAATTCGCACGCGGTCTATCCAGGACCGCTCAAGCAAGGTCCACCTGGAACACCTCGCGCAGCCCTACCGCCGGGGATCGCTCTTCTCGGAGTTCCTCGATGGTCTGCCCGATGTGCTCGCGGTGCGAGACCTGCGGGATCTGGTGACAGCGATTGTCAAGGCGCACCAGAGTGAACTTCCGCGGATCTTCATGATAGGGGGGCATGTCATCAAGTGTGGTCTCGGACCGCTCCTGATACAGTTGATGGAACGGGGCGTTGTGACCGCGATCGCGGGTAACGGATCCGTTGCCATCCATGACTTCGAGCTGGCGATGTGGGGAGGTACCTCCGAGGATGTAGACGAGGCACTCGCGGAGGGGGAGTTCGGGATGACGGAGGAAACGGCTGTGGCCATGAACCAGGCCATAACCCGGGGCTATGAGAATGACCTGGGGTTGGGTGAGGTCCTGGGTGAGACACTCCTCCGGGACGCTCCCCACGCAGACCGGAGTGTACTGGCCACCGCGGTCCGGTTGTCGATCCCGCTGACGATTCACGTGGGAATCGGGACGGATACGATTCACGAACATCCTTCCGCCTCTGGGGCGGCGTTGGGGGAAACCAGCTACCGGGATTTCCAGGTTTTCACCCGACAGGTGGAAATGCTGCGGGAGCGAGCCGTGGTTCTGAACATTGGCTCAGCCGTCATTATGCCAGAGGTGTTTCTGAAGGCTCTCTCGGTGGCAAGAAATCTTGGACAGCCGGCCCGTGGATTCGTGGCTGCCAATTTCGACATGATGTTGCACTACCGGCCCAGGGAGAATGTGATCCGGCGACCAACCCTGACAGGCGGGCGGGGCTACGCATTCCTGGGGAGGCACGAGCTGTTACTGCCCCTCTTCTTCGGGGCCATTCTTGAAGCTCTGGAGTCGGATGTTGTCGAATGACGTTGACTCTTGACGATATATTTGCTAAAATGAGTAGTTCGGAGGCAAGTGTAGCGGGCAGAATACTTGAGAACAACTCTGTAACTGCGCCTTGTTACAGGCATTTTACCCGGGGTGGTGAGCAGCCTACGAGAATTTGCTAAGGGTTCTGATGGAAGTCGGGTGGTGAGAACCAGATTTCGGCCCCTGGGCAAGCAAGGGAGAGGGAGCGCGGGGTCTGGGGCGCGCTGAGAGCAGGTGGAGAGAGGGCGGTCTGTCTGTTTGGCGTGGCTGGGGGGTGGCCGGAACCCTAGGCAGCGATCCCAGAGGAGTCCTTCGGTTGAAGAAGGCAGGGCGCTGTGCCCTGCCGCTTTTTGATAACGGCAAGGCGCGGGTTGGGAGGACAGACGTCCCACTCATGCAGTCGAGCGATGCAGCATATACGTGGACGAAGCGCGTGATTGATGTGACGTTTGCGTTCATTGCACTCGTCATTCTCATGCCGGTTCTTCTCGTTGTTGCGGTCGGCGTGAAAATGGACTCCACCGGGCCTGTCGTTTTCCGGCAGAAACGTGTCGGGAGGTACGGGAATCCCTTCATTTTCTACAAGTTCCGGTCGATGGAGGTAGGGGCGGAGGACGCCCGCGCGGAGATCCTTCACCTCAACGAAGCGGAGGCGCCGCTCTTCAAGATGCGCAACGATCCGCGAGTTACACGCTTGGGTCGTTGGATCCGGAAGTACGCAGTGGACGAGATCCCACAGTTGGTCAACGTCCTGAAGGGTGACATGAGCTTTGTAGGCCCGCGGCCACACTTGCCCGAGGAAGCCCGGCAGTACACGCCTGAGCAGTCGCGGAGGCTCTCCGTGATACCAGGGATCACATGCCTCTGGCAGGTCTCGGGTCCGAAGCGGATCAGTTTCCATGAGTGGATCGCCGCGGATCTCGAGTACGTGAATCGCCGCTGTCTGTCAGTGGATCTGGCAATTGTACTGAGAACCATCAAGGTGGTGCTAACGGGTGAGGGAACGTGCTAGCCTGGACTATGCACGAATCCGGAAGGATTCGTGCATAGTCCAGGCAGAGCAATAGAGAAGTAGACAATAG
>JAGLYR010000105.1 GCA_023132135.1 Candidatus Eiseniibacteriota bacterium
TGCGGTCTATTCTCTATTGTCTATTGTCCTGTCCCGCAATGTGCTGGTGTATTGTGAATGGGCTTGTCCATACATAATGCAGCCTAGGAGATGGGGGATGCTGAGAAAACGAGCGGGGATTTGCATGATCGCTGTCCTGGGGACCGTGATCGCTCTCTCGGGATGCGCTCCCGGGGGGAGCAGGCAGGTTGTCGTGGAACTGGATACGCAAGGCGAGGCCAGCGCAACGGATCCCGAGATCCATATGGAGATTGTCGAGGCTGGTCTTACAGCCGAGTACTACCTGGAGGTTGGAGACAAGATCCGGGTAGATTTTTTCTTCACTCCGGAGCTCTCCGCTGAGCTGTTGGTTCGCCCCGACGGACGCATCACGATGCCCGCGGTTGGCGAGATGATGGCGGCCCGGCGCACACCGCGCGATCTGGCCGCCGAAATCGAGTCCCGTTTCTCGGACATACTTCTGGACCCCGCGGTGACCGTCATTGTGAAAGACATGGCCGCACCGAAAGTCTACGTCATCGGGATGGTCGAGAGGCCCGGCCCTGTGGATTTCCGAAGTTCCCTTTCCGCGATGACAGCGATCTCCGCTGCGGGCGGCGCCAAGCTCGAGGGCAAGTTGGCCAGCGTAATTGTGCTCAGAAAACTCTCGACGCAACGGGTTTCCGTCGCGCGGCTCGATCTCAGCAAGCTTCTCGCCGGGGCGGATCCCTCACAGGACATGTACCTCAAGCCATATGACATCGTCTTCGTGCCCAAGCGTTTCGTAAGTCAACTCCGGGATTTCGCCGTGGACCTGATCAAAACCGTGGTTCCGGCAGTAAACATGTACAGAGGCCGCTGGATTTACTAGCGCGGCCAGGAGAGCGGGATGCAGCAACAGCAGGTAGCGACCGAGACAAGTGTCAGGGACATTGTCACGGTGATCCTGCGCCGGAAATGGGTGATCATCGTTCTGGTGCTGACATCATCAGCCTATATGGGGTGGAAGGCGGCCAAGGCGCCCGTCATGTACGATTCCCGTGGGCAGATCATGATCCGCCCGGGTGAGCGGTCGAGTTCGATGGTGGCGAATCTCGAGTTTCGACCGTGGGAAGAAGTTATCAACTCCGAGATAGCGATTCTCACAAGCGAGCCCGTCGCTCGTCGCGCGACCGCGATCCTGGCCCGAAAATACGAAGAGCAGGGCCTGCCGGGCAAACCAAGCCGCATTTCCGCCGCGCGCGTGAAACCTGATTCCAAGCGGAATTCCAACATTGTCGATGTCGGCTACCGGGCCCGCGATCCCAAGATTGCGCGAGAGAGCCTGGATGCTGTCCTGGAAGCATATGTGGGCCTCCACAATGAGCTGTTTGAGCTCCCGGATGCTCACGAGATGTTCGACCAGGAAATGATGCGGGCCCAGCGGGACCTGGATATCCTCGAGCGCGAGAGGAAAGACTATGCGCAGAAGATGAGTATCACGGACCTGCGACGGCAGAAGGAGGAACTGATCTCGCGGCGGAAGATCCTCAGAATGCGGAGAATCGAACTCGTTCAGTCCATTGCGACGAAGAGGGTCGAGATTGGGGAGACGGAGCAGCTGATGCTGGAAATGAAACCCGGGGACCTGGCCCTTACGGGCCGGTACAGTCCCGGGGTGGGAGAAGCGCTCTCGTCGACCCGGCTGGAACTGGTAAAGGTCAAATCGAAGCGACGTGAGATCCTGACCAAGTATACGGAGAGTCACCCGCAGGCCGTGGCTCTTGAGAAGCAGACCCGGGAATTGAAGGATCAGATCCGGAGTATCGAGCACGGGCAGATCCGGATGCGGCGCTCGGAGCTGAGGGTCCTGGAGGAACAGAAGGAAGTGATCGCGCAGCAGATACTGGAAGTGGAGGAAAACCTTGCAGGGTTCCCCGAGAAGGAGATGACGATGAACCAGTATGAGCGTTCACTGGGACTCGTCACCAACACCTTCAAGGAGCTCCTGGCCAAGGAGATACACTTCAAGATCGCTGAGGTGAGCGGACGCGACTATCAGGTGGTCATCCTCTCGGCGGCTTCCAGGGCTCTGGCACGGAATCCCCGGGATCCGGTGCGCCTGTCTCTTGCGCCTGCCCTCAGTCTGTTCCTGGGTATTGGTCTGGCCTTCTTCATGGACCGTCTGGACCATTCGCTGAAGAATCGGGAGGATACCGAGAACTACCTCGCGCTGCCGGTGCTGTCCTCTGTGCCAGAAGTGCGTATCCGCAAGAGACCGTGAGGGGGAGATTCCGTCATGTACTGTTCGTTCTTCAAATTCACTGAGCGACCCTTCAACATGACCCCGGACCCAAGATTCCTGTTCATGAGCCGAACCCACACGGAGGCGCTCGCCCATCTGCTCTACGGCATCCGTCATCGGAAAGGCTTCGTGGCGCTGGTCGGGGAGGTGGGGACGGGCAAGACCACGCTTATTCACACGTTGCTGGACGAAATTGCCGACGATACCCGGGTGGCCATTGTCTCGGGCGGGAGTTTCACGCTGGGTCCTTTTCTGCGAATGGTGCTGGACGACCTTGGGGTGCCCTACAGCGGGCGTTCCGCCGCGGACATGATGATTCATCTCAAGACCTTCCTGATCGAACAGGCCCGTCAGGGCACGAACGTCGCCCTCATCATCGACGAAGCTCAGGCCATGGCGCCGAGCCTCCTGGAACACGTGCGAATGCTGTCCAACATGGAAACGTCCCGGGAGAAGCTGATGCAGATTGTTCTCGTCGGACAGCTGGAGCTGGGACGGATTCTCAGCCGCCCGGAGCTCAGGCAGCTGGCCCAGAGGATTGGTCTGAGGTGCAGAATCGATCCCCTCGCGCCCGACGAGATCGCCCGCTACGTCAGGCATCGCCTGACCGTAGCGGGAGCGGGGGACAGGGAGATCCTGACCGAGGAAGCGCTGGACATCGTTTCCCGTCATTCCGGAGGGATTCCCAGGGTTGCGAATATCCTCTGCGACGGGGCATTGCTGGACTGCTATGCTCGCAGCCTGCACCGGGTCGATGCGGAAGTCATGAACGCTACGGTTCGCGAATGGGAAGAAGCCATCACAGTGGACGTGCCGCGGGTTTCCATGCGCGCCGCCGCGCATCTGTGATCGGAGAGTATACACGTATGAGTCGAATTCACGATGCTCTGGAGAGAGCCCGGCGGGAGCGGGCGAAATCACCGAATCGGGCAGAGACGGAGACGGAGTCCAGCCCGGCACCTAAGCCTGTGGAGGGTGGCGCGTCCCTGGCGACGCTGGCGGATTGCTTCACGCAGGAGTGCGAGACGCTCCGGTCGGCCATCGAGGCAGCGCTCCCGGGCCGGGCCCAGCGTGTGATTATGTTCACGTCGGCCGTCCGCGGCGAAGGCTGCACTACGCTTGTGGCCAGCCTTGCTTACACCCTGGCAACCCGGGGCGGTATGCGCGTAGCGCTGGTGGACGCCAATATCAAAGCCCCCGGGCTGGCCGCGTTGATGGGACTGGGCCCGCACGCCGGGCTCACAGATGTGATCGGGCGTGATCTGGACCTGAACCTGGCTCTGCGGGCCACTCCTACACCGAATCTCCACGTTCTGCTGTGCGGGAACACCCCGCTCATCTCCTCGGAGGTCTTCGGTTCCAGTCGCACAGCCTCGGTCCTCCAGAGCCTGAAGGAACATCACCCGTACGTGCTGCTCGATACGTCGGCAGTGATGTCGGTTCCCGAAGTTGCCATGCAGGCGACATCCGCGGACGGCGTGGTCCTGGTTGCCCGCGCCAACAAGACGGATCGTGCCGTGCTGCAGAAGACGCGGGATATCCTCCAGGGCAGTGGCGCGAATCTTCTGGGTGTCGTTCTCAATCGCAGGCGTTTTGTGATTCCAGAGTTCATCTACCGAAGGCTGTAGTGAGGGACTTGCCATGCGTCCATACGGGACCGGGGAATATTCCCTCAAACGGCCGCGCCGTGAGGCTTTTCCCTGGGCGGTTGCGGGGTTGATCGTGATCGGTCTTGCTCTGCGGCTGTACCGTCTCGGATCGCAATCGCTATGGATTGATGAGGTCCTCACATTCGGCGACGCGGGGTTGATCTACCAGGAGCATACCTTCCTCGGGAGTCTGCTCCGGAATCTCCACGGCCCCCTGTACTCGCTGGTTTTCTACGGCACCTGGCAGCTGTCGGGTCTCAATGAGTTCTGGCTCCGGTTTCCCTCGGCCGTAGCAGGCACCGTCACCCTGGGAGCCATGTATGCGCTGGCCTCTGCCGTCTACGACCGGCACACCGCGTGGTGGGCCGTGCTTCTGCTGGCTCTCTCTCCGTTTCATATCTGGTACAGTCAGGAGGCCCGGAACTACAGCTTTGTTGTTCTGTTCGTCACCCTGTCGATGCTTTTTCTTCACCGTTTTGTTACCGGCGGAACCGCCCGTTCGTGGGTAAATTACGTGTGGACAACCGCTGCAGCGCTGCTCAGCAACCTGAGCTGCTTCCTGCTGCTGGCCGCTCAGGGGGCAATAGCGCTGGTGGGAGGTGGTTCCCGGCGTCGCCTGTGGAGCCTCCTTCCGGCGGGCCTCGTTCTGATCCTCATACTTCTGCCGTGGCTTCTCGAGTTCAACAACCGCATGGATCCCGGGCGCGCCCTGCACGGGGCGCCTGTTGCGGAGGAGGAGCTGTTGCGGGGCGATACCACCTTTACTCCATGGGGCATTCCCTTCACGTTTTTCGTATTCGGCCTCGGGTACTCTGCCGGACCCTCCCTTCGGGAACTCCACATGCAGTCGGCCCTGAGCGCTGTGGCTGGGGAATGGGCCGTCGTCGGGCTCGGCGCCCTCGTGTTCGGGCTGGTAGCGGCTCTGGGCGCATGGAAAACCCGTGAGGATCGGCGCACCCTGGTTGGATTGCTTCTCTACATCCTGGTCCCGATGCTCGTCCTCAGCTTTCTCGCTGTAAGGAATATCAAGGTGTTCAACGCACGGTACGTCATGGTCGCGTTGCCCGCGTACTATCTGCTCCTGGCCCGTGGCCTGTCACAGGTCGGACGCGCCTGGTTGAGATGGATGAACCTGAGTCTGGTCCTTCTGCTGGTCCTGTATTCGCTGTCCAACTACTACTTCGATCCCAGATACGCAAAGGAGGACATCCGCTCGGCCGTGGACTACGTCCAGGAGCATGCAGCGGATGATGACATTATCCTGATGACGAACTGCCGTTCCGTCTTCGATCTGTACTATGCCGGGCGGCCGCAGGTTCTGGACATTCTGGATTTGCTCGACCAGGACCCGCTCATCACGGAGGAAAATCTGAAGCAGCTTGCCACAATTCACCCCCGGCTGTGGTTGGTTCAGGTCCGGGAGTGGGATGTCGACCCTCACGGTGCACTGGAGAAACTCCTGATGTCCCGTTTCGGGCTCGTGGACAAGCAGATATTCCCCGGTGTCCGTCTGAGCGCTTTCGATCTCAGTCCTCTGCAGCAGGAGAGCCGGTAATGGATGGGCTGAAGGTGGATTTCGCGACCAGTGCGAACGCGCGCGGCCACGGGGCCATCCGCGATATCATGGGACAGGCCGTGGAGCACATCGTGGCAACCCTCGGGGCCGGGACATTGCGTTCCATCATTCTCACCGGGGCCATGACCCGGGGGGAGGGAACCGTTCTGGAGCGGGAGAACGGGAGTCTACTCATCCTGAGCGATCTTGACCTCTACCTCGTGGGCGCTCCGGATGTCGACCTGCCGCTGTTGAAGAGGCGCTCCTCCGAAATCGCCTGCTCACTCCGCACCGTCATCCCCGAGGAGCGGATGGCTGCGCCCTTCGATCTGGCGGGTGTCAGCCTTGAAGAAATTGCTTCGGTCCAGCCCGCGATCGGAACCGTGGATCTCAGGAATCGTGGGAGAGTCATCTGGGGAGAAGACGTTCTCTCGGGTTTGGCGCCCCTGGAGCCGGGAACCATCCCACCCAGCGATGCGGTGACGCTGATTCTGAACCGGATCGTTGAGGAGTTGATGCACCGGGGCGCGGGGAGCCCGGCAACGGTAGAGATGGGAGTCTACCACACGGCCAAGACAGGGGCGGATCTGGCCCTGGCAATCCTCGCGCTTCTGGGTGAGTACCGCCCCACATACCGGGAGCGAGCGGACCGCCTTGGTGAGATCTGGGAAGATCCCCGTCTCAAGGACCTGCGACGGCATCTCCCGGACTTGCCCGACCGGGTATCCGAATGGACGAGGTGGAAGCTGTCGCCCGATCCTGGGACACTTGCGCTGGTCCCGGGCGCAAGCACGTCGCAGGAAGCTGCCGACGAACTCTGGCTGTCCCTGGTGCCGGCTGTCGAGGCGGTGTGGACCTGGGCCATGCTGCGCTGGACGGGAGACCCGTCATCGGAACCCCTGGCTCTTGCGCCACGGATTGGACAAATGGAGACGGCAAGGGAAAGATTCCGGGGATGGAAGCGTGCCTGGCGCCGGGGAGACGTAGGACACGGTCTGGGAGACATGCTCTGTATGGCCAGAGGGATTCCGTGCGGATCGCCGGCGTCTCTTCTATACGCGGCGGCATCTCTCGCCTACTTTGCGTCGCCGGGCCGAGATGGTCTGGACGACGTGGCCGCGGCCAGGTACCTGGCGCGCGCCCGGCGGCTCATGCCCATACCGGTGGGGGGCGACGGTGATTGGGATGGAGTAAGACGCGTGCTGGTGGACTACTGGCGCAGAGCGGTGATGAGGGGGATGAGGTAGTGGCGCGGAAGAGCATATTCATACTCATTGATGCACTGGGGTGGGAGAAGGTGTGCGAAACGGATTTCCTCCCGGAGCTGTCGGCCACGCGCCGTCGGCTGCGCTGTGTTCTGGGCTACAGTGGCGCGTGCCAGTCCGCACTGTTCTCAGGGAAATCGCCTGCTCAGACCGGCCGCTGGCTCATGTACTACTTCACCCGGAGAACGGAGACCTTCGCACCCACCCGGATCCTGAATTACTTTCCGGATTGGGTGAAGAACCGCGGGCCCATTCGCCGCCGACTGCGCAACTATGTGGCCCGCCGCGTGGGGGGGTATTTCAGCCTGTACTGCGTGCCAATGGAGGTTTTCCCCCACCTCGAGTTGGCCGAGAGGGAGGACCTCTACGCTCCCGGAGGCCTGGCTCCGGCCCGGGGGATCTTTGACGATCTGAAGGACAGCGGGGTTCCGCATTCCGTCTGGAGCTGGAGGATACCGGAACAGGAAAGCCTGGATATCCTGCTTCGGGAGCTTCATGAGGACCAGAAACGGTTCTTTGTGGTGTACTGGACCCGGTTGGACGCGCTCATGCATGTGCACGGCGTGGGCTCCGAGATCGTCGACAGGCAGGTCCGGTGGTACGAGGACGCCATTCGCCGGATTCTCGAGACTTCATCGCCGGACGGGGAGACGCGCCTTTTCATTTTCTCGGACCATGGGATGATCGACACACGTAGCAGCATCGATCTTATGGCGCAGGTGACCGGCCTGGGGCTGACATTCGGAAAGGACTACGTGGCGTTCTACGACTCGACCATGGCGCGGTTTTCATTTCGAACGGATCGCGGCAGAGATGCGATATGCTCCATGCTCCGCGCCCAGGATGGCGGCGAGCTTCTGGATGACGAAACCCTCAAATCGCTGGGCGTGTTCTATCCCGACCGCCGGTATGGCGACGCGGTGTTTCTTACCCAGCCAGGTGTTCTGATCGTCCCAAGCTTCATGGGCCCATCGGCTCCCAAGGCCATGCATGGCTTCCACCCGGATTGCCCCGGGTCCGACGCGCATCTGGTGAGCAACGCGGAGGTCGGGATGCCGGCCGATTCGATTCTCGATCTGTATTCCATCATGAAGCAGGAGTTGAGTGGATGAGCCGTGTGACCGCGTCATCCGGGAGCACCCTGCGCAACGTCGGGACCGCCATGTCGTGGAGTGTGCTCTCGCGCGTCATCCGGCAGATATTCGGGATGGCATCATCGATCATCATCGTTCGTTCGCTGGGCAAGATGGACTACGGCATCTACGCATTGCTGATGTCGGTGTTGACTTTCGGTGTGGCCATCGGCCGGGGGGGGCTTACCCAAGCGATGCTCCGGTATGTTCCAGAGCTCAAGATGAAGGGAGCCGGGGCCGGGATGCGCCTCCTTCTGCGCACGGTCATCCAGTTCCAGCTGGGGCTCACCGTTGTCATCGTGGTGGTGGGATGGCTGCTCCGGAATCAGGTCGCACAGCTCTTCGATCAGCCGGCGCTGGCGGGTCTCCTGGCGCTGGGGTTGGGCCTGGCTATTTTCGAGGTGTACCACGATACGATCAACGAGTCGGCGATCGCTCTCTACGAGACCAAGACGGTTGCGGTGGCGGCGGTGCTGGGGTCCATCGTAACCTTGGCTGGCGTGATCCTGTTCGTGAAGATGGGTTGGGGCATCGCGGGAGTGCTGGTTGCCGCGGGTGTGGGGCATCTCGCGGTAATACTCGTTCTCGCACGCAAGGTCCTGCAGTGCATGCGGGCTGGCCGGAGCGACACTGGCGAGTCGATCAGCCGCAAGAGGTTGTTCAACTACGCATTCCCGTTCCTCGCCATCAACGTGATGGTCCTGATCACGTGGCGCCAGAGCGAGACTGTTTTCCTGTCGTACTACTGGACACCCGTTGAAGCCGGTCTCTTCGACTTGGCGTACCGGGTGCCCCAACGAATGCTGGAGTTTATTCCGGGGGCCGTGTATCCGCTGGTGATGGCGGGTTTCTCGGAAGCCATCACCAAGAATCTGGACAGCATGCGGCGCGGCATCGTGATGTACTACCGCCTGCTGTTCCTTATGGTGGCGCCCATTTCGGTGTTCGGGATGCTCTATGCCGACCGGTTCATCGAGGTGATGTATGGCGCCGAGATGGCAGCGGCCGGTCCCGTGTGCCAGATCTTCTTCCTAGTCTTCATGGCGTCGTTCTTTGGAACGCCCCTGAGTATGGCAATCTACGCGGTGGAAAAGACGTGGGTCAACATGATCTTCTACCTGGTTTCGACCGTGGTCATCGTTGGCCTCGACCTGCTTCTTATTCCGCCCTACGGACTGTGGGGAGCCATCATTCCCGTAGCCGTGATCACGGTTGCCTCGCCCTTTGCCCGATACCTGCTGGCGCGGCACTTCGTGGGCAGTATCCGGATCCCGTGGCGTTTCATCCTGCGGATGTATCTGGCTTCGGCTCCGCTGGGGTTGTTTTTCCCTTTCAGGGAACGGATCGATTCGCCGGCCGCGTTGGTGGCTTTCTGCGCCATCGCGGGCGTGCTTACGGTGGCCGCGATTCGCCTCTGCCGGGTCTTCGGCGCCGAGGAGAGGGAACTGCTGGAGAAATCCAACTTTCCGATGAGAAGAGTGATTCTGAGGCTGTGGTAGTCTGGACAACCGGGGAGGCTGAATGAGCGACAGTTCGACTAAACCTCTTGTTTTGGTAACTGGCGGAGCGGGGTACATTGGCTCCCACGTGACACGGATGCTTCTCGAAAGTGGATATCGCGTGCGGGTGATGGACAAGCTGATGTTCGGAGATCTGGGTCTCTCGAATTCCAGCAGCCACCCCCGCTTCGAATTCCAGAGGGGCGACATCCTGCATGTTGAGGAGGTTGTGCGGGCGCTGGACGGAATCGAGGCGGTAATTCACCTGGCCGGGTTGGTCGGGGACCCCGCCTGTGCGCACGACCGCGACGCAACGGTGGCCATCAACTACGAGGCCACGAAGGTGATGGTGGAGATCGCCAAGTACAAAGGCGTGAAACGCTTCGTTTTCGCTTCGACGTGTAGTGTGTACGGCGCGGCGGAAGACTATATCCTGAACGAGGGATCAGCCGTGAGCCCCGTTTCCCTCTACGCAGAAACCAACCTCAGGTCGGAGCAGGTAATCCTGAGGGGTTTCGAGGGGACCGGCATAGTGAGGGGCATCGTCCGTTTTGCCACCGTGTACGGCGCATCCGAGCGAATGCGGTTTGATCTGGTTATCAATATCCTGACGGCGAAAGCGGTGACGGAGAAGCGGATTGAGATTTTCGGCGGCGCGCAGTGGCGTCCCAACGTTCACGTGCAGGACGCAGCCCGAGGTCTGATCTGCCTCCTGGAAAGCGCCTCGGACGCAATGGACGGCGAGATTTTCAACATCGGCTCGAACGAGCAGAATCATCGCATCTCGGAATTGGGAGAGATCGTGGGAGCCGTGATTCCGGGAACAGAGATCGTGCACCGCTCGGAGCAGCCGGATCTCCGCTCGTACCACGTCTCTTTCGACAAGATCGCGCATGTTCTCGGGTATTCGACCCGGTTCAGGATCGAGGACGGAATTCGGGAAATCCAGGAGATCCTGGCCAGCGGACGTGTGGGAGACTACACAGAAGACACCTACTACAATGTGAAATACTCTGAGGTCTAGAAAACGGAGGGTTTCGTGACAGAACAGACCGGACCTGCAGCTGTGAAAGGTGGACGACCGGTACGGGAGGAGTTCCTTCCCGTTGCCAGGGCATGGTTGGGCGAGGAGGAAATCAGGGAGATGGTGGATACCCTGACGTCGGACTGGATCACGACGGGGCCCAAGACCCGGCGGTTCGAAGAAAAGGCCGCGGAGTATCTGGGAGTCACTCATACCCTGGCGCTCAACTCCTGTACGGCTGCCCTGCATCTCTCGCTGGCGGCGGCGGACATTGGTGAGGGAGACGAGGTCATTACCTCGCCGCTTACATTCTGTGCCACGGCCAACGTCGTGCTCCACCAGCGAGCCAGAGTCGTGTTCGTAGATGTGGAGAGGGACACATTCAACCTGGACCCGGAGGCTCTGCGATCCGCTATCACGGAGAAGACGAAAGCGGTAATTCCCGTGCACTACGCCGGTCAACCGTGCGAGATGGACGAGATTCTGAGTGTGGCCCGGGAGCACGGTCTCCGTGTGTTCGAAGACGCGGCTCATGCCATCGGCGCGACGTACAGGGGACGCCGGGCCGGCACGATGGGCGACACGGGATGTTATTCCTTCTACGCGATCAAGAACATGACCACGGGAGAAGGGGGCCTTCTGGCCACCAACGACGATGAGATCGCGGAGCGAGCCCGAATCCTGAGCCTTCACGGAATCAGCAAGGACGCCTGGAAACGCTACAGCAGCCAAGGTTCATGGTTCTATGAGGTGACACTCCCGGGTTTCAAGTACAACATGAGCGACCTGCAGGCTTCCCTTGGGCTCCACCAGCTGGCGAAGCTGGACGGTTTCATTGAAAGGCGCGAACAGCTTGCGCGGCGGTACGACCGCGCTTTCGAAGAGATGGAGGAGATCGAAATTCAGAGAGTACGCCCCGAGCGTCGGCACGCTCGTCATCTGTATCCGGTTCTGATTGATCTGGAGAGACTCTCCATCGATCGGGCCCAGTTCATTGAAGCTCTTCGGGCCGAGAATATTGGGAGCACGGTCAACTTCATTCCTGTCCATCTGCATCCCTACTACCGTCGGACGTTCGGCTACCAGGAGGGCGACTATCCGGTTGCGGAGGAGATTTACCGCAGGGAAATCTCGCTGCCGCTGTTCCCGCGGATGAAGGACTCCGACGTGGATTCCGTTGTCTCCGCGGTTCGCAAGATCATAGCCCGCTACAATTCGTCGTAGCGGCGCAGTCAGTTGAACGGTGGGGGGGTACTTGGAGAACCGGATCACAGTAAGGCAATTGACCAAGGGCGAACTGGACGAGATCGCGCTCTTTCTGGAACGCTGCCCGCACCTCCCGTACACCTGCTACCCGGAGGTTACGCCTTCGTCCAGCGCCAGGCTCGTTCTCAGTGAGATCAGAGGGCTGCTGGAGGCCGGGGGATTCTGCCTGGCAGGGATGAGGGGCGGCGGACCCGTTGGGTTGGTGACGGGGCAGGAGTTGGGTTGGGATTCGGAACAGCTGGGTGTGGCTGCGGGTCGCCTCACTCACCTGCTGGTCTGGGACCCCGAGGTATCGCGGCGCTCTCTGGTCCGGGAAGCCGTGGATGAGTGCCGGAGGAGGGGCATTCTTCATCTCAGCTGCCGGGTTCCCTCTCCGGATATTCCGAGCGTTCACGCTTTGCAGGCTGAGAGGTTCCGAGTGGTGGAAGCGCTTCTCACGTTCGGCTTTCGCCACGGGCGTGATCAGGTTCGGATGGAGCGTTCGGGGGCTCTGGTGGCGCCTTGCGACGGATCGGAGGAGGAAATCCGCTGGGTGGCGGGTCTTGCGGCCGTGGCTTTTGATCAGGATCGGTTCCATGTAGATCCCCGCGTGCCGCGCGAGCGGGCCGACGAACTCCACCGGGCCTGGATCGAAAACTCATGCCGGGGATTTGCGGATGTGGTATTCGTGGCCAGGGACGCTGCCGGCGGAGCGCGTCTCGGATTCCTGTCGTGCAAGAAGCAGGAAGCGGCATCCAATTCGCTGCCGCTGAGTTTCGCCAATATCGTCCTCGGGGCAGTGGCTCCGGAGGCCCGGGGCCGCGGGGTGTACACGGATTTGAACCTTGAAGCGATGGACTGGTCGCAAGCGCGTGTCGATGTTCTGGAAGTCGGAACGCAATACACCAACGTCCAGGCGGCTCGCCTGTACATGCGGACGGGATTCCAGTACGTGCGGGCCGATGTTTCCTTGCGACTCTGGATGGAATAGATGTGGAAAAAGCCGGTGATGACGACGGAGAGGGTGAGGACGCGCCCGGCGGAACCGGGGGCGCAATGGCTGCGGCCTGCGTTGCTGCTTGTGATCATTGCAGGACTCGGCGTTGTCATGGCCGTCGTAGTGGACTCCCCTAACAAGCGTCTCATCGAAGCGGTGGGCGGGGGGCTTTTCCTGATGGTGGCCCTCATGGTCCACATCTCTTTCTCGCTGGGGGTGCTCCTGGCTATGTTGCCTTTTCCGGCCGGGACGTACTATGGGACCAGCAACGAGATTCTGATCCTGGTTCTTCTCACCGTCTACGCGGTGAAGCAGATGGTCCGCAGGGAACCGGTCTTTCGGGCGACGCCTATCGATTTGCCGGTGGCGCTGCTGGTGGTGGCAACCCTGCTCTCCCTCTTTCATGAGGACAGTACCTTCGACCAGACCGTGCCGGAGGTCCGGGCGTTCTTCTCGGCAATTGCTCTGTACTACATGATTGTCGCCGGGTGTTCGGAGTCGCGCCATGTGAAGCGACTGATGACCGGCTACTTGATCGCTATGACCGCAGCCAGTCTCGTGGCCGTGCTCCAGATGTTCTTGCCGGGAACAACCCTTATCCCCAAGTTTATCTACGTGAAGGAGGAAGAGGAGTTCATTCACTACGTCCGGGCAGCAGGAACGTTTGAAAATTTCAGCGTGTTCGGGCAGTATATGGCGCTGAACATGATCCTGACGAGCTACCTGTTCATCCGCTCGCGATCGATCCATGGCAAGGTCCTCTATGTGGGGCTTCTCGCACTGGCCTGCGGGACGTTCCTGTCTTCGGCGATGCGGGGGGCGCTGTTCACCATGGCCGCGGGCCTGATCTATCTGGCGGTTATGGGCAGGCACCAGGTGAAGCTGCGCGAATGGGCGACGATGCTGGTGATGATTGTGGTTCTGCTGGTGTTCCTGACAGGTGTGATGCTGGCGTATCTCGGGACGGGGTATCTCTTTGAGAGGTTTCGGGGCTTCAGTTTGGAATACGGATCGCCGACTAGTCGAAAGGATATGAACCTCTACTTCCTGAGAGAAGCGCTTGACTATCCCTTCGTGGGACACGGCCCTCACATTAATGTGGAGGTAGGCATCGGGGGCGCCCGCTCGGTGAACCCGCACTGCCAGTACATCCGGTATTTCTATACTATTGGTCTCATCGGGCTGGCGGGGTTCGTCTGGGCGATGGTGAATCTGTTTCGGTACAGCCTGCGGGCCGTCCGCTCGCGCGCTGGACCGGATCCGTGGAGCCAGGCAATGGTCGTTGTGTTTCATACGATGTTCGTGGTGTTCGCTCTGCATGAGCTGGTGGACGACTACATGCAGGTCCGCTTGTACCAACACATCGTGTGGAGTATATTCGGCATTCTGGTTGTCCTGAGCCGGTTGGTGCTGGAGGATGAGAGCAGCCCGAGTGGCGCGCAGGGAGTCTCGCTTTTGCGCGAGGGCGCCGCGCCGGGCATCGTGAAAGGGTTTCCGCCAACGCGCAGGAGGGTGTAGTGCAGGTTCCATTTCTGGATTTGAAAAGCCAGTACCACCAGATCAAGCCTGAAATCGATCAGGCCATATCCGAAGTCATCGAGAGCGCGCGCTTCGTGGGAGGGGAACGGGTGGAGCGATTCGAGCAGGTCTTTGCCCGGTTCTGCGGTTCGAGCTACGCCCTGGGAATGAACTCGGGCACGGCAGCCCTCCAGCTGGCGCTCCTCGCTCTGGGATTGAAACCGGGCCAGGAAGTGATCTTGCCGGCCAACACCTTCATGGCAACGGCTGAGGCGGTTACCCATGCGGGGGGCAACATCGCCCTGGTCGACGCCGATCCCAAGACCTACACCATGGACGTCTCCCGGATCGAGGAGGCTATCAACAAGAACACATGGGGCATTATGCCTGTGCACCTCTATGGTCATCCCGCGGATATGGATCCCATTCTGAAGATCGCGAGAAAACATGGGATCCGAGTGGTGGAAGACTGTGCGCAGAGCCATGGCGCCCGGTACAAGGGTCGCCGCGTTGGCCAGTTCGGGGACGCTGCTGGTTTCAGTTTCTATCCGGGGAAAAACCTCGGAGCCTACGGCGACGGTGGTCTTGTCACAACGGACGACCAAGAGGCGCTCGGCCAAATGAAGCTCCTCTTCAACCATGGGCGGAACGAGAAGGGCGAGCATGAGATCGAAGGGTTCAACGAACGCCTGGATACCCTGCAGGCGGCCATTCTCGAGGTCAAGCTACGGCACCTGGACGACTGGAACGCCGCGCGCCGGGCACACGCAGATCACTACCGCGAGCGACTCTCGGGAGCGCACCTTGTGCTCCCTCAGGTGGATGACGATGTCGAGCATGTATATCATCTGTTCGTTGTGCGGCTTGAGAATCGGGACGAGGTGGTGGCGCGGCTCAAGGAGAAGGGCATCGGTGTGGGCATTCACTACGACAGGGCTGTTCACACGCACAAGGCCTACGAGTATCTGGGTGTTTCTGAAGGCACGCATCCCGTGAGCGAAGCGTGTGCACGCGAGGTGGTGTCCCTGCCGATGTACGCCGAACTAGGCGACAAACAGGTCGATGCGGTCTGCGATGCACTGATCGAGGTCCTGGGTTGAGAGAACGATCAATGGCGACAACGAGGAAATCGGGGAAAGCCAGCGCGGGCGGCGGCACTGGTACGCGGGTAACGGCCGGGAAAGACCCGGCCCGCAAGCGGAGCCAGTTCCCATTTCTCGAAGTACTGGTGGCCGGGGATTTCATAGCGGTCTTCGCGTCCTTGCTGCTGGCCTACTGGATTCGGCTTGGCTCAGGATGGTACGGCGCGTGGGCGCCGCTGGCCGGGTACCACTTCGCCATCGCTGCTGTGATCTCGCTCATCTGGCTGGGACTGTTCCGGATGAACCGGCTGTATCATGAAGCGAGGCTCCGGACTATCCTGGATCAGTTTGCGGTGATTGTGAAGTCGGTTACTCTCGGCATCCTCCTGCTCCTTGCCGCGGCGTTCCTGACCAAGACGGGGTACTTCATCGAGCGACGGCTTGTTGTGCTTCTGGCATGGGTCAACACCGTGGTTCTGGTCAGCGCGTTTCGGGTCCTCGTGATTCGCCCTCTATACCTGAGGTTTCTCCGCTCGGTGCCGGCCCAGACACGCCTGCTGGTGGTGGGCGCGGGAGAGGCGGGCAGCAGATTTGCCAGGGAGATCGGACAACGGAGAGATTCCGGGATTGAGGTCATCGGTTTCCTGGATGACGATCCGCAGAAAATAGGAGCGGCGGTAGCCGGCTATCCGGTGCTGGACAGCATCATGGGTGTCAGACAGGTTGTCGAGAGCTATGGGGTGCATCAGATTTCCGTGGCGATTCCCTCAATGGACCAGAATGCAACGCTTGAAATGATGTCGCGCTGCATGCGTGCAGGGGTTCCGGTGAAGCTGGTCGGCGATGCGTTCCACGCGCTCGCATCGGATACCGTTGTCGAAATGGTGGATGGGATCCCGACGATCGCGCTTCGGGAGAGCTCCTTCCGGGGCTTTGGCCTGGTGCTCAAACGATGGATGGATGTCGTGGCCTGCGCAACGTTCCTGGTCATGTTCGCTCCTCTGTTGGGCCTTATCGCGATCCTGATCAAGACTCTCTCGCCGGGACCCGTTCTGTTCCGGCAGATCCGGGCGGGGAAGAACGGAGAGGACTTCGCTCTCTACAAGTTCCGCACCATGGTGGCAAACTCGGATGACAGTGTCCACCGCCGATACGCGGCGAAGCTCATCGGCGGCAAGGATATGAACATCAAGGACAAGGTGAGCGACAAGGAGGTCTTCAAACTGACCGACGACCCCCGGGTCACGCGGATCGGGAAAGTTCTCCGCAGGACATCCCTGGATGAGTTGCCGCAGCTCATCAACGTACTCAAGGGTGAAATGAGCCTTGTGGGGCCCAGACCACCTATTGCCTACGAGCTCGGCCACTACAGGGGGTGGCACAAGAAGCGGCTGGAAGCCAAGCCGGGACTGACCGGCCTGTGGCAGGTGAGCGGCCGGTCCAGCGTTCCGTTCGACGAGATGGTGTTACTGGACCTGTATTACATCGATCACTGGTCTTTGGCAATGGACTTGGAGATCCTCCTCAGGACGATCCCGGTCGTTGTACTGGGGAAGGGGGCATACTAGTTGAGTGAGTCGAGCAAGGAAGCAAACGTTATCAGAGTCGGTGTGGTTGGGTGTGGATATTGGGGGCCCAACCTTGTGCGCAATTTCTCCCAGATCCCGGGGTCGATCGTACCGATCATCTGCGATCTGGAAGAGAAGCGGCTCAAGCACGTGCAGTCGCTGTATCCCTTTGTGGATACCACGACGCGGTTCGACGACATGCTGGAGAACCACGGGCTCAACGCCGTGTGCGTCGCGACCCCTGTGCGAACTCACTTCGGGCTGGTGAAGCGGTGCCTTGAAGCCGGGAAGCACGTGCTCTGCGAAAAACCCCTGACGCGTTCCGTGGCTGAGGCGGAGGAGCTCCTCGCGCTCGCGCAGAAGCAGAAATGCGTCCTGATGGCCGGACACACTTTCGTCTACACAGCGGCGGTTAACAAGATCAAGGACCTCATTGTGTCTGGCGAGCTGGGTGAGGTCTTCTACATCAGTACGGCGCGCGTCAACCTCGGGCTGTTCCAGGAGGATATCAATGTCCTCTGGGATCTGGCGCCTCACGATGTGTCCATCATGAACTATATCCTGGACAGCCAGCCGGTTTCCGTGGCGGCACGAGGCGCTGCATACATCCAGAAAGACATCGAGGACGTGGCCTTCATGACGCTGGAGTATCCCAATGGTGTCCTCGCGCACATACATGTCAGCTGGCTCGACCCCTGCAAAATCCGCCGGACGACCGTGGTAGGAAGCCGGAAGATGCTTGTGTACGACGATGTCGTGACCATGGAGAAAATTCGCGTCTACGACAAGGGCGTCAACGTGCAACCGCATTACGATACCTTCGGAGAGTTCCATCTGGCATATCGCTTCGGAGATATCTTTGTGCCGCGCCTGGACGACAGTGAACCGCTGAAGGTGGAATGCTCGCATTTCTTGGATTGCATAAACAACGGCGTTGTTTCGCGAAGCGGCGGGCCGGAAGCGCTGGCAGTGGTCAGGGCGATAGAAGGAGGCAACGAGTCGCTGAAAAAGGGTGGGGGCCCGGTGAAGCTGGACAACTGAGAGAAGCGGGAGCCGGGAAGGAGCTGATAATGACGGATACCACGGATGTTGTCGTCAAGCGGATTGGCCGGGGTTTGCGCGTCGACGAGCACGTGATTCTCGGATACATGCCGGGCCGAACGATCGAGGATACGGATCTGGTGATCGGAGCCGACGCGCATGTCCGGGCCGGATCCATCATCTACGGCGGCACCTGCATCGGTGATGATTTCGAGACGGGACACAACGTCGTGATCCGGGAAGAAAACCGGATCGGCGATCGTGTGAGCATCTGGAACAACACGGTGATTGACTACGGATGTATCATCGGGAACCGCGTCAAGATCCACTGCAACATCTACGTGGCGCAGTTCACGGTCCTGGAGGATGATGTGTTCATGGCCCCGGGGGTGACCATTGCCAACGACATGCATCCGGGATGCCCGCATTCGAGGGAGTGCATGCGCGGGCCGACCATCAAGCGGGGCGCGCAGCTGGGAGTGAACGTAACCGTTGTTCCCTTCGTTACAATTGGGGAAGGGGCCCTGATCGGCTCTGGATCGGTGGTGACACGGGACATTCCGGCGGGTATGCTCGCGTACGGCAACCCCGCACGGGCCATACGTCCCATCACGGAACTCCAGTGCATTACGGGCATCACGGACAAGCCGTACAAGTAGGATGTGCGCGGCAGGAAGAGACCCTGGAGGGGAATGGCAGCGCGCGACAGCCAAGAGAGCGTGGGTAGAACCACCGTCGTTTATTACACCGACGCCCCCTATTACGGTGGCGCCGAATACTATCTGCGCCTGCTTGCAACCGGCCTGGAGCAGGAGCGCTTCGATATCCATGTGATCTTGCGTCCGCTGGACAGCCTGGAGAGGTTACGGCGCCCCCTTTTGGACGCCGGAATTAGGGTTTTCGAGGCGCCTGAACCTGCGCTCCCGGATCCGAGGCACTGGATCTCGGTGTATCGCTACCTGCGCAGAGTGGGAGCCGAGATCTTCCACGTGAACCTTCCGGGGCCCTATGACGCGCAGAGGGGTTCGCTTCCCATCGTGGGAAAAGCGGCCGGCGCGCGCGTCGTGACCACCGAGCATCTGCCCATGTTTCGCGGCGGATGGGGACGGCGTCTGGCCAAGCGGGCCAGCCACCCGTTCGTGGATCTCACGATCACGGTCTCGGATACGAACGTAGACTGTCTCAGAACCATCCATGGAATGAAGCACTCTCGCATCGAGCGAGTCTACAACGGCGTGGACCTGGCGGAGTACTCCCCGGCGTCGAACGCAGAGGAGCTCCGCCGCAATCTCGGACTGGAGGAAGGAGAGAAGGCCATTGGGATCATCGGGCGCCTGGACGCGCAGAAGCGTCACGATCTCTTTCTGGAGGCGGCACGGGAAGTCCACGCGCGACACGGAGAGGCCCGCTTCCTGGTCGTGGGGGATGGTGCGCTGAGGGCTTCCCTGGAAGCTATGGCCGGGAGACTTGGCATCGAGTCCGTCGTCCGCTTTCTGGGGTACCGCGAGGACATGCCGGCAGTCTTGGGTGCGCTTGACGTCGTCGTGTTCTCGTCGAGCCACGAGGGGATGCCCTTCGCTATGCTCGAAGCCATGGCCATGGGAAAACCCGTCGTCACCAGTGATGTATTCGGCATCAGCGAAGTCATTCGCGACGGGCACACGGGGCGACTGGTAGCGCCCGGCGACAGCAGGGCCATCGCCGAGGCCCTGACGGATTTGCTCAAATCAGCCGAGCGGACCCGTTTGCTGGGTGCAAGAGCGAGAGAAACCATTGCGGGGGGCTTCACGCTGGAGGGCATGCGCCGCCGGACCGCCGAGTTGTACGAATCCCTGATTCCCGCCCGGGAGTGCCCTTGAAGATCCTGATGATCAAGATGGATCCCCCATTTCCCCTGGAAAGTGGAACCGACTGGGTGAGCTATCACCTGCTGGAGACTCTGGCCCGGGAACACGAGATCACCTACGTGACATTGACCCGAGCGGCGGATGACGGGCAGGCGATCGGGGAGCTGGAGAGACTCGGCGCGCGAGTCCTCTCGATGCGCCAGCCGAACGTCAAGTCGGTCTTCCATCGGGCGTTCTACAAGGCCCTGTATCTTCTGATGACGCTCGTCACCGGGATCCCGATGGTCGTCTGGTACAACACGCCGTGGTCCATGCGGCGGCGCGTGAAACGGCTGTTGGAAAAGGAGACCTTCGACCTGATCCACGTGGAATACTGGTATGCGGCCCCATACGCCCGGTATGCACGCGCGGGGCGCCGGGTCCTTCTCAAGCATGACGTGGCATGGCTTGCCGATCGCAGACTCCTTGAGCATCGTCGCCCCGGGCTACTGCGGTCTTGGGAGCGATGGAACGCGGAGCGCCGGAAGCGGGCGGAGATCCGGTTCTGCCGGGAGTTCGACGCCGTTTTCACGCTCACGGGTCCGGACCGCGACACCTTCGATGCAGTTCTGGGCGGCCGCCCGACCGTCAGGGCTCTGCCGGCCCTCGTGTTGCCCTTCGAGGCACCACCCCGGCGAGATCCCGGCGCGAATCACCGGGTCGTGTTTGTTGGGCATCTGGGCCGGTCCATGGTCGTGGATGCGGTGACGTGGTTCTGCGACGAGGTTCTGCCGCGGATCCGGAAGGAGTGCCCGGAGGCCGTGTTCGAGATCGTCGGGGGTCAGGAAGATCGTGTCCGGCATCTTGCCGGGAGGCCGGGAGTCGAGGTCACAGGATATGTGCGGGACGTCGGGTCGCACCTGAGGAATGCCGGGGTCATGGTCGTTCCGCTGCGTGCGGGCTCGGGGATCAAGATCAAGATCGTGGAGGCCATGATGGCCGGACTGCCCATCGTGACAACCTCGATCGGGGCGGAGGGGATTGACGCCCGGCACGGTGAAGAACTCATGGTTGCCGATCACGCGAAGGATTTCGCGCGGTGCACGCTCGAGCTCCTGACCGACCCGGCTCGCCGGAGTCGGATGGGAGCCGCGGCGCAGACGTTCGCTCGAGAGCGCTACGCGTCCGATGAGACCCGCCGGCTGGTGCTGGATTTCTACCGGAGCGAAATGGAGAAGGATGCCGGCAGCCCCGCGGCCCTGCCGGCGGGGGAACGAAGGCAGGGTCTTTCGCAGACGGGGACGTGAGCATGCGGGCCGGGGTACGATGAGGATTCTGAATGTCAACAAGTTCTTCTACCTGAGGGGAGGGTCTGAGCGGTACTTCTTTGATCTCGGCCGGTTACTGGAGAGTCGCGGCCACGAGGTCATTCCCTTCTCCATGAGAAGTGACCGCAATGTTCCCTCAACGTTCGAGGAGTATTTTGTATCGGAGATTGATTTCAGGAGTCAACCCGGCTGGCTGGGCCGGATACGCGCCAGCGTGCGGGTCCTGTATTGCCTGGAAGCTCGTCGGAGGGTCCGTGACTTGATCGCCCGGACGAACCCGCAGGTGGGGCACCTTCACAATTTCGCCCACCAGCTGTCGCCTTCGATTCTTGGACCCATGAAGGACGCAGGCATGCATATTGTGCAGACGCTTCACGATTACAAGCTGGTCTGTCCGACATACCGGTTTTACGCCAGGGACGGGATTTGTGAGCGCTGCCGCGGCGGGAGGTACCTGGAGGCGGTCCGGATGCGATGCAACAGCGGTTCGTGGAGTGCCAGCTTCGTGAACGCTCTGGAGATGACGCTTCACCATCGTGTTCTCAGGTTGTACCGGCACATCGACACGTTCGTGGCCCCCTCGAAGTTCATGAGGGACAAAGTTGTCGAGTTCGGGATTGCGCCGGAGAAGGTTACTCATCTGCCGTACTACCTGGATCTGGCGCGGTTTCCGGAGAGCCCGGCCGCGGGCGAGTACTTCGTCTTTGCCGGACGGCTTTCCGAGGAGAAGGGACTTTTGACTCTGATGCGGGCGATGAAGGACGTGCGTCAGCTGCCCTTGCTGGTGGTGGGCGAGGGACCGATGGAACCGATTCTGAAAAGAGAAGCCGACCGTATGGCGCCCGGAACAGTGAAATTCCTCGGCCATCTCGATGGTGGGGAGCTGAGGGATACGGTTGCGCGATCGCGATGTGTGGTGGTACCCTCGGAATGGTACGAGAACTCTCCGCTGGCCATCTACGAGGCCTTTGCGCTGGGACGGCCGGTGGTGGCAAGCCGGATTGGCGGCATTCCGGAACTCGTGGTGCATGAGCATACGGGACTTCTCTTCGAGCCCGGGAACGCGGAGGATCTCGCAGGCAGTCTTGCCCGCCTAGCGGACGACGCGCAGATGGCCCGGAGTCTGGGGCGTGAGGCAAGAAAGCGGGTCGAGGCAGTTTGCGATCCGGAGTACCACCTGGCGGAGCTCGGGAAAATCTACGGGGAGGCGATCCAATGAAGATCGCCATGGTTGGACAAAAGGGCATACCGGCAACCTATGGCGGCATCGAACGCCACGTCGAGGAACTGTCCACGAGGCTGGTGGAGCGGGGCCACGAGGTCACGGTCTACAGCCGCCCGTACTACACGAAACTCCGGGGAGAGTTCAGGGGCGTGAAACTCGTAACAGTGCCGACCATGCAAACCAAGCACTTCGACACCGCGAGCCACTGCGCCTTTGCGATACCCCACATGCTGGCCGGGAAATTCGATGTCGTTCACTTCCACGCGCTGGGCCCCTCCATCTTCGCCGGTCTGCCGAAACTGAGTGGAGCCAGGACTGCGGTCACGGTCCACGGGCTCGACTGGCAGAGGGAGAAGTGGGGGCGACTGGCCCGATGGATTCTGAAGAAATGTGAATACACGAGTATCCATTTCCCCACGAGAACCATTGTGGTCTCACGATCACTGAAGGACTATTTCCACCGGCGGTACAGTCGCCGGGTCAGCTACATCCCCAACGGAATCAACATTCCCAGCGTTCGGGAAGGGAACAGGATCCGAGAGATGGGGATAGAACCCGACCGCTATGTCCTGTTTGTGGGTCGGCTCGTGCCGGAGAAGGGTTGTCACTATCTTCTGGATGCTTTCCGGAAGGTCAATTCGGATCTTGACCTGGTTATCGCCGGGGGCAGCAGCTTCTCGACTGAGTACACGGAGAACCTGCGCGCAAAGGCCGGGAAGCGGACCCGCTTCCTCGGCTACGTATACGGCGACGTGCTGGACGAGCTGTACTCGAACGCGCGTCTCTTCGTCTTGCCGTCGGATCTCGAAGGTCTGCCTATCGCGCTGTTGGAAGCCATGAGTTTCGGGAACGCCTGCCTTGTCAGCGATATCCCGGAAAACGTGGAGGTGGCGGGGGACAATGGAACGACCTTTGCCAAGGGAGATGTGGACGACCTGGCCAGGCAGATCTCGGCACTGCTGGCGAACCCGGAGAACTGCAGGTCGATGGGCGAATCCGCTCGCAAGCACGTTCTGGGCACATATGACTGGGACGGTGTCACACTGCTTACGGAGTCGCTTTACTATTCCATGCTGAGAGATGAGTAGCCTGAACGATGCAGGAATCTGATATCAGGATCCAGCACTACCGGGATCTGGTGGAAGAGAATCTCGAGCGGTGTCTGCCGGTGGGGGGCGCCGAGCAGCCGGATCTACTCAAGGCCATGCGCTACAGTCTGTCCGGAGGCAAGCGATTCCGTCCTGTCCTGACGCTGGCCTGTGGCGCGGCCGCGGGCGGATCCCCGGAGAGCGTGATCCCGGCCGGACTGGCAATGGAGTGCATCCATGCGTCATCGCTGATTCTGGATGATCTGCCCTCCATGGACAACGGCATGTATCGCCGCGGTCACAGGGCAACGCATCTGGTTTTCGGGGAGTCCACAGCAGTGCTCGCCGCGCACGCCCTGCTGGCTCACGCGTTCCGGCTGCTTGCCGGCAACGCTGCAGACGCTGCTGTGTCCAAGGAGACGGGGTTGTGGGTTATTGGAAGGGTGGCGGACTGCCTCGGGCTGGAAGGGTTGGCGGGCGGACAGTACATGGACCTGGAGGCGGCGAGCGGTTCGACGGGCTATCCAGTGGGGGTCAAGACAATCCATGCCCGCAAGACAGCGTCCCTGTTTGTGGCATCGGCCACCGCGGGCGCGGCTCTGTGCGGTGCGGGGGACGATACCCTCCGAATGCTAGCGTCTTATGCAGAGTACTTGGGGCTCGCGTTTCAGTCCGTGGACGATGCTCTGGATACCGGGGAGCGCGGTACGCCCGGGGATCCGGAAACAGCCCGCCGCACCGCGATGGCGGAGGCGAATGAGTTCACACAGCAGGCGATGAGTGCCATCCAACCGCTAGGGACTAATGGGGTTACGCTTGCGTATCTTGCAACCATGATGATCAGGCGAGGGAGCTGATCCCGCTCCTTTTCGTTTGACTCAGGCGGTTCAGATCAGTAGCCTGCACTAGCCTGGATTATGCACGGATTCCAAGGTTGGGGGCGTGCATAATCCAGGCAGAGCAGTGGAGAGTCGAAATCAGATAGTAGAGGCCGGGGGACGAGACGCATGCCAGAACTCCGAAAAGATCCCATCATCGGGCGTTGGGTGATCATCTCGACAGAGCGCGGGAAACGACCGGGGGATTTTCCGTCGGTCGAGACGGTAACCCCCGGGGGTTTCTGTCCGTTTGACGCCGGGAACGAGGACAAGACCCCACCCGAGGTCTTCGCGTTCCGGGAGCCCGGGACAGAGCCGAACACGCCGGGATGGAGAGTGAGGGTTGTTCCGAACAAGTTCCCCGCGCTCAGGATTGAAGGTCCCCTGATCCGGCGAGGGGAGGGAGTCTTTGACAAGATGAGCGGCATCGGGGCACACGAGGTGGTCATCGAAAATCCGGACCACGGTAGTGCCCTGTGCGACCTTGCTCTTCCGCAGGTGGAAGAGGTGGTGAGAGCCTTCATCCACCGCATCAAGGATCTCCGGAAGGATGAGCGTTTGCGGTACATCCTGGTGTTCAAGAATCACGGGGAACAGGCAGGCGCTTCCCTGGAGCATTCACACACCCAGATCATCGCCACACCAATCGTTCCCAAGCGCGTGATGGAAGAGCTGAACGGAGCCAGGCAGCACTATGATCTGAAAGAACGCTGCATCTTCTGTGATATTGTGCTGCAGGAGATGGAGGACGGAATCCGCCTGGTGACTGAGAACGAGGCCTGTGTCTCCCTGACACCTTTCGCGTCCCGGTTTCCCTTCGAGACGTGGTTGCTGCCGAAGTGGCACTCGTCCCGTTTCGAGGATATGACGGATTCCCAGATCACATCGGTGGCGGATCTCCTGCTGGAAACCCTGCTCCGCCTGAGATCCGCTCTTAACGCGCCACCGTACAATTTCATTATTCACACGGGCCCGTGCCAGGATCCGGAGCTCCCGTTCTACCACTGGCACATCGAGATTATTCCGAAGCTCACGAAGATCGCCGGTTTCGAGTGGGGTACCGGCTTCTACATCAATCCGACTCTTCCGGAGGAAGCGGCCCGGTACCTGAGGGAGGTTTCCCTGGACGCTGCACAGGCTGGAGGCGATTTATGTCCCAAGCACTGAGGATCTGCTTTCTCTCTGCGGAAGTGGCGCCCTTCGCCAAGGTGGGGGGACTGGCGGACGTGGCCGGTTCCCTGCCCAAGGCCATCCATGCACTGGGGAACGAGATCTTTCTGGTTCTCCCCAAGTACGGGATTGTGGATGACGCGGGTCAGGAGATCGAGAGAACCGATATCGGCCCTCTCGAAGTTCGCATGGGATCCCGCGACATTTCATTGGAGGTCTGGCGCGGGAGACTGCCGGGCTCGGATGTGGCGGTTTATTTCCTTGGAAACGACGCCCTGTTCGAAAAGGGCGTCTACGCCGACCCGGAAACGGGTCAGGGCTATGCGAGCAACACGGAACGATTCGTGGCCTTCTCCATCGGCAGTCTGGAACTTCTCCGGGCCCTCGGAAAACCGGTTGATGTGATTCATCTGAACGACAACCACGTGGGGCTCGTTCCCCTGTATCTCAAACACCGGTACGCGGACGATCCCGTGCTCAAGGATGCAGCAACGTTGATCACAATCCACAATCTCGCGTATCAGGGCGCCTTCCCCGTGGAGGAGTATCCCATCCTGGGCCTGCCCGATCAACTGGCATCTCCCGGATCCAGCATCGAGGCATGCGGGCAGGTCAACATGCTGAAGGCCGGGCTGATGGAGAGCAACGTCATCAGCACAGTGAGCGAAACCTACTCGAGGGAAATCCAGACGGAGGAACACGGGGCGGGGCTGGACGAAGTGCTCCGCTGCCGTCGTGATGTGCTCTCTGGAATCCTCAACGGGGCGGACTACTCGGTGTGGGACCCGCAGGTCGATGATCTTCTTCCGCACAGGTACGGCCCGGATCGAATGGAGGACAAAGCCGAGAACAAGAAGGTTCTGCTGGAGACCGTCGGGCTTCCGGCGGATCGCGCCAGGGACGTTCCCCTGATCGGGATTATCTCCCGGCTGGTTGAGCAGAAGGGATTCGACATCCTTGAGGAAGCCCTTCCCGAGATCCTCGGTATGGATCTCCAGATAGTGGTCCTGGGAACGGGCGAGGAGCGTTACCATCGTTCGCTGACGGAAGCCGCCGAAACCCACCCGGATCGGCTGGCCGTTCGGCTGGCTTTCGACAATGGACTGGCCCACCTCATCGAGGCCGGCAGCGATATGTTCCTGATGCCGTCGCGGTTTGAGCCCAGCGGGCTGAACCAGATCTACAGCCTGAGGTACGGCGCGGTACCTGTCGTTCGCGCCACAGGAGGGCTGGCGGACACTATCGTGGACTACGAGGAAGCGGGAGCCAACGGCTTTGTCTTCAAAGCATACGAGGCCGAGGCCTTGACGGAAGCCGTCCGCCGGGCGGTCGAGTGTTACCGCGATACGGCGGCCTGGTCTGCGCTGGTCCAGCGGGGAATGCGGCTGGACTTCTCATGGGGAGCGTCGGCCCGGAAGTACGTGGAGCTCTACCGGGAAGCGAAAAAGATTCTGGTAGGCAGAGCCCGACAGTCTTCGGCCTAGCCTGGATTATGCACAAGTTCTGCGGTCTGGTGCTGCAACTACGTGATCTGCAAATGGTTGATACGCAAAACCCAGCTCGTGTCGATTGACATACTGTCTCGTGTACATCGGATCTTGGAGAGTCTCGTTTTCTGCATCAGAGTCCGAGACCTCAACGCTGCCGTTGTAGCCTGAATAATCCAGGCTAGTCAAGGTGGACCGTCGTATTGCCGATAGTAGGTAGTAGATGCTAGAGCTTGGACGCGAGTCAGTGATCGATTCTGGGATTCCACATTCGGGGAGCCAATGCAGTCGCCGAAGCTCAGCGTAATCATACCTACGTTCAACGAGGAAGGGACCCTGGGGCAGCTGCTGGATCGCGTTCTAGCCTCTGAGGTTGACCTTGAGGTCATCATTGTTGATGATGGTTCTACGGACCGGACAGCGGGAGTGCTCGAAACATATGCTCAGGAACCCAGAATCCGCGCGATCGCACATCCAGAGAACCGGGGCAAAGGCGCCGCCATCCGAACGGGGATCTCTCACGTGCAAGGGGAGCTCGTCCTCATCCAGGACGCGGATCTCGAGTATGACCCCAGCGACTATGCAGCCTTGATAGCACCCTTTGAGAATGCCGATGTCTCGGTAGTCTACGGCTCGAGGCGCATGCTGAAGTCGAACCCGAAAGGGTCTCTGCAGTTTCTTCTTGGAGGAACGACGCTCACATGGATCACGAACATATTGTACGGGACACACATCACAGACGAGCCAACCTGTTACAAGGTGTTCCGCGCCGATCTACTGAAGAGTCTTCCCCTCAGATGCAAGAGGTTCGAGTTCTGCCCCGAAGTAACAGCGCTGGTGGCGAGGCGAGGGTTCCGCATTCACGAGGTACCCATCCACTATTTGCCTCGCAAGCGGGGAGAGGGGAAGAAAATCGGGCTGGGGGACTGGTTTGAAGCGGTACGGACCCTTATCGAGTGCCGTTTCAAGAGCCGATCTGCCTGTTCACACGCATGTGTGCAACGAGGGGAATGTCGATAGCCGGCCCACACTTGCTGATGGTGCGAAGAGGGGCGACGCGGGAACGGCGCAGTCGAGTCTACAGAAGAACCGAGCAGATCAATCCGTTGATCCGGCCCTCCGCCTTCTCCTCTTGCGAACCTCGAAGATTTCGAAGAATCCTCTTGCAGAAACGGCCAAATAGAGGGGAATTGTCGGCACCTTGTACCTCGCGTGGCCAATTACCCCCGAGACACCTGCAAAATAGAGGGTGGCCAGAATCAGGAAGACAACATACAGTCTCTTCTCTCTGGAATGAAAGACGACTACACACCCCACGATAACAAAGGCGTACTCGATCAGTTGCTTTGTTGCGAGAAGCGGGCCCAGAAAGTACTCCTCGCGGGCGCTGCGCAGTAATCGCGCCGTTCTTGCCCATGTCGTTTCCGCGAGTGGAACGTCCTCGCTCCAGCCCTCCCATCCGGGACGGAACGTCTTCAAAACTCCACCCTTTGCAGTCCCCAGGAACACATTCATGGTGCCCTTCATGTGGCAGTAGATGTAGTCGGCCACATGTGTGCGGATATACTCGAAGGCGATCCTGTTCAAAATGGGTCCCTGGTCGAAGGGATTGGTGATCCCTTCGACAGAAGTCCCAACCAATTCCTCCAGCGCCTCCTCCCGGCTCGTGCCTTCCGTATGCGCTTTCGTCATCGCAACGCTCCAGTAGCACATGTTGGTGCTCTGAATGCTCGACAAAGCGTAATGCCCGTACAGCCGGTAGTTGCGAAATTGCCATGGGGATATCGTGACCGCGAAGGCGGCGAGCAACACGACAGCGCCTATGACTGCACGCCTTGGTCGGCCGCCTCGTCCCTGCCATACAGCTACGGCTCCCATAAGCACGGGAAGGAGCAGGGTCGCTGGTTTGACGAGCGTCGCCACCCCAATCAGCAGACCCGCCAGCGCGAACGTCCATGGCCTTAGCACCTTGAGTGCTTTGACGAAAATGAGGACCCCTATCACTAGGATGAGCGTAAACAGAATCTCCGTCCTTAGCCGCGTGCAGAAGTAAGGGGGCAGCAGAGAGATAGCGTATAGAAAACCTGCGACCTGCCCGGTGCCTCTCGATTCAAACACCTCCATGCCCAGGAGGTAGGTCAGAAACACTACAACAACGTCGAGCAGAACCTGCAAGAGCAAGACAGCCGCCAGCTTGCCCGCAAAAAGGGAGTACATCATTGCGACGAAGAGTGGATATACCGGTGTCCTGAAGGTCTCGGAGGAAGGGTACCCACCACAGCTGAGAATCTCGAGAGCAATCTGGTGGTATCCCTTGGCATCCGTAATGAGGAGATTTTCCTTCAATCCCTCCTCGTCCCACGGCTGCAACGCAAGGAAGAAGGCCACGCGTATGACCAGCGCAAGCAGGCATATGAGAAGGATGACCTTGTGTCTAACCACGAACCGCCTCATGTGTCGTCTCCCGGTGCGATCAGCGCCACCTCACTATGAAATCCCTGTTCATTTGGCCGGACCAGTTTATCGCCGATTTCGGGTTGAATCAACCGTACTCTTTGTTGCCTTTTCGGCCTCGCCGGGTTTTCTTTGACTGACCTCCGCCAGCGGTCCCGAGCGTCAGCTCTCCAATGTTGGCCGCCTCAAGTCCTTCCGGCAGAGACAGGGCCCCACCCAATACGGTACCAAGGGTGGGAGCGGACAGTCTGCTTTCTTGGTACCAGAACCATGAGCCAAATTCCAATGAAATATCCCTGTCCAAGAACTGCTCGCCAGCGGCAAGAAGGTCGGCGGGGGATAGGGTCCGGCCGATATTCAGCTCTTGAATATCACTACTGTTGAAATCGGCATCGGCAGGCAGTGAGCTTAATTCATATTTGGCTGCAACGGTCTTGACAGAAGGCTAGCCTGGATTATTCATGAATCCTTACTGCGAGGATCTGGGGATGTGTCTGGTCTTCTCATGGGGAGCGTCGGCCCGGAAGGCCGCCTTTTCTTCTGGACTGTACGGCGGGACATGTCTCCTCGTGAAGGCGGACCGTCGTATCGCCGATAGTAGATAGTGGAGTTTGCACGCGACTCAGTGGTCGATTCTGGGATTCCACATTCGGGGAGCCAATGCAGTCGCCGAAGCTCAGCGTAATCATACCTACGTTCAACGAGGAAGGGACCCTCGGGCAGCTGCTGGATCGCATTCTAGCCTCTGAGGTTGACCTTGAGGTCATCATTGTTGATGATGGTTCTACGGACCGGACATCGGGAGTGCTCGACACTCACGTGGATCACGAACATATTACAAGGTGTTCCGTGCCGATCTGCTGAAGAGTCTTCCCCTGAGGTGCAAGAGGTTCGAGTTCTGCCCCGAAGTAACAGCGCTGGTGGCGAGGCGAGGGTTCCGCATTCACGAGGTACCCATCCACTATTTGCCTCGCAAGCGGGGAGAGGGGAAGAAAATAGGGCTGGGGGATTGGTTTGAAGCGGTACGGACCCTTATCGAGTGCCGTTTCAAGAGTATTTCGGCTGAGTCGCATGCTTGCGCGCGTCGCGGCCAATGCAACCGGCCGAGTGGTAGCTGATAGGGATTCTCGTCGATTGTCTGCCAAAGCTCTGTGACTGGGTGAGCAATCTCCGGGAGGTTTGGAATGCCGCTTAGGGGACTGGAGTCATTCGCAGAGCAGCATCGCAGGTTTCTGGTCTGCGCCTTGCTGGTGTTGACTGCCGCCTTCGGCCTGCGGTGGGCGCTGCGGGCTTCTGATTGTGCTATCGGATGGGATGCCAGTGACTACGATGACATCGCGGAGAATCTGCTGGCTGGGAACGGGTTCGTGTACGACGGCGTCGCGAATCTGCGCGGGGAAGATGTTGCCTTCCGCTTGCGGGGCCACCGCCCACCGATCTACCCTCTGTTCCTTGCCGCCGTATACAAGCTCACAGATCACAGCGTCCGCGCGGTCTACACCGTGCAAGCACTCATTCACTGCATCACGGCCTACGCTGTCTATCTGCTGGCCTTGATGTTGTTTCGCAAACAGGCGCCCGCCTTTCTCAGCTTGTCGCTGTTCTCTATTCACTTCCCGCTGCAGATCTTTGTAACTCTCGTAGGTACAGAGATTCTGTTCGCGCTCTTCCTCGTCCTTCATGTGCTATTTTTGGCCAGATGGATCAAGAAACCGGAATACCGAGCTGTTGCTATGTCCGGGTTGTTCTTGGGCTTGGCAACGCTGACGCGACCGACGACCTTCCTGCTGCCTCTCTTCATCCTTCCCCTGTTCGTGACGGTCCGTTCCTCAGGGCTCAGAAGAAGCCTGGCAGCGTATGTTGTCCTCTTGGTCGCCAGCACTGCGGTTATCTCCCCGTGGATGGTCCGACAGTATAGCACATTTGGGAAATTCGTGCCGGTTACGACGGGTGGCGGAATTACTCTATGGGAGGGTGCCGGTCCTGCAGCCGGACAGACGGCCAAGAGCTGGGTTGAGCCCGGCGTTCCGGACCAAACAGTGGAAGCGTTTCTGCACATGTTCCGAGTGTCCGGCGATGCCTACTCGGCCGAATCTGAGATGGACAGTTTCGCACGCAAGGAGGCGTTGCGCATCGTCCGTGGAGATCCCGCGAACTACGTCCGGCTAGCCCTTGTGAAAGCCCCGAAGTTCTGGCTGGGGGTAGACCTCGAGTCGGCCTCACCGTTTCGCGCGGCGCGCAGGGACATACTGGGGCTTGTTATGAACAGTGTGCTCCTGGTCTCCGCAGTGTTGGGGGCTGTTGTCCTCTGGAAGAGGAAGGCAGTGGCCTTCCTTGCCCCGGCCTGTGCACTCCTGTATATGGGTTTTCTGCACATCTTCCCTTACTGCCTACACCGTTACGGGCTGCCCCTGTATCCATTGGTGATTGTGTTCTCAGCCGCTGGCATCGTTTGGGCAATCCAGCGAGTAGGGGGTGGGGGGTCGGACGGGGGCATCGTCGCCACCGGGCAAGACGTCATGTGAACGATCCCGACCAGCCTTCAGGCTATTCCAAGCTTGACAGCGTTGACTATGTCGTAGTTAGATGGAGTAGCAGTGGCTGCCGGGCGGGAATAGCTCAGTGGTAGAGCGCCACCTTGCCAAGGTGGATGTCGCGGGTTCAAGTCCCGTTTCCCGCTCCAAAATTCCCACGCGTCGGGGATAGTACTTCGGACGTTTGGTCGTTCCCCCGCGGATTGTGTTTTTGTTTTTCTCACCACAGTTGTTGCGACACGCGAGGCGGCATAGCCAAGAGGCTAAGGCGGCGGTCTGCAAAACCGCTATTCTCCGGTTCGAGTCCGGATGCCGCCTCCAAGCTTGTTCCTGCGGAGGGTGGTGCCGTCCGCGAGCGTGCAGCGAATTGCAGATAAGAGGGGGTCCATCGTGGGACCCCCTCGAATGTATCTGTTCCTCGTGCGGTGCCGAAGAAGATGGAGTTTGAGAACGCGCTGAACGGCTTTCCGTTGTCCTACTGCGGTATCAGGATTGCCGCCTCGTTATTCCGGAGTTCAATCTCGGTGATGGGATCACCGAGAGTCCCGTCGTCGCTCAGGGCACGGTACGTTCCCCCGAGATCATGCATGGTCTCGGTCCCGAAGTACAGGAAGTACGATGCACTATCCCGGTGCTTGACCAACACAAGCGCGTTCGTGTACTCACGCGCCATGATGTGGTATGTGGAGGCAGGCCTTGCCGGATCCGGGCCCGAGGCCCACACATACGCTGATCCGAGTGGCTCACCTACGTCCTGCGCGATAGCGTCGAACCAGTTCAGGTCACCTTTGTGATCGCAAAAGTACAAGTTCGGATGGTTGATTAGATAGAACGTTGCAAGGATGAAGATGCGCCCCCGTTCTGACTCTGAGTTGTCCTTGGCGCCGAACAGGATCTTCCTACCGGACGCGGCCAACTCTCCGATCCCGAGAACGTCTTGGAACTGAACATCGTACGAACAGGTTGCAGCGGTGACGTATGGGTCGTAGCGGACTCCGTTCTCGACCATCAGCCAATCGAATCTTTCCAGGAATCGCCCGCTGTTCACCGGCTCAGAGGCCAAATAGTAACTCGCCTCGGCGTTGCCTAGCACAATTTTCGGCTCACCGAGTTCCTGTTCGAGGAAGTCCCGCAGCACCGGCATATAGGAGTAATGGTCGTCAATCATGGAGAAACCCGCGTCGACCGTTTCACCCCAGTACTCGATGGTTTTGTCGAGCATCATATGGGACATAGCGCCCACGATTTTCACTACGCCATCGACAAAAACACCATCCACCACGGTATTCCCCTTGCGCATGGTGTGGGCGAGGTACTCATTCCGCCAGTGCTGCCAGGCCCGACTCGCAACGTTCGCCCAGCGCTGGTTCGCTTTCCACCTGCCCCAGACTCTGGACTCGCTCTTCGCGCTTGCTGAAGCAGGTGGGTCGCCGGGTTGCCACTCTGGGTTCCATCCCGGAACGAACACATCCTGGGTGCCTCCATCGGGGAAGTTCCAAAGGTAGCTAACGTCTTCCCGATAGTGCAGGAAGAAGTCCTCAACGTCATACCCGTGCGCCGCAGCAAAGGTCTCCGCGCAGAATTCGCCGATTTCGCAGGAGGGGCCGAAGTAGACCCCCGAGTTGGCGCGGATCAGAATGTACGAGAGCACCAGGATATTGGGGTTGGTCTCGTAGACCCGTGGAAACCTGATGCCAGTTCCGACGAAGACATCGTAGTGAGTAGCGATGAAATCTGTCTCCGCATCGTCGAGAGCGTCATGACAGATCTCAAAGGTCTTGATGTGATCGAAGATCGACGCTTTCAGACCCGTCGGAACATACGAAGGCGCCGTGGGCGCGTCGCCACCGCAGCCCGGAAAAAGCGCCAGCACGCCAAAAGTCAACAACGCGTATGCCAACCGCATAGCCACTCCTTGTCAGGCGTCTGCGTCCTCTCCCAATAGTATAGCAGAAGAGCTCGCTGCGCGCCAACATATGACGTGAGGTGGACCGGGCCTTGTCATGCAGGGCGTCTACGACACCTTGCATTGTTCGATTGTTCTCACACACCCGGCATGCTAGAATCCCGGTGCCCGGATGGTGGAATGGTAGACACAGCGGACTTAAAATCCGCTGGGGCCTAAGGCTCCGTGTCGGTTCAAGTCCGACTCCGGGCACTGGCTTTCTTGTCCAAGAGGCGCGAAAGGGGAATCTGGGGACACAACGCCGTCCACTGCTGGCCTGGGTCCAACGGAAACTGAAAACGAAGGGTGTTCGGAGTGCCGGATAGGCATTGCAGGGGTCCCTGCGGGGAACTGTTCCCGGATTATCTGTTACAACCGCGGTCGATTCCCGCGTCGGACGTCGACGCGGATTGGTGTCCGATATGTTCCCTCCGGGCGGCCAACCAGGAAAACGACTTGCCGCCGGACACGCCGCCGGACGACGAACCGCTCCGCGGACTTTGGAAACACGCGAAGGCGATACTTGAAAGACGGAACGCACGCCGTGCCAAGCAAAGAGAGCTCTAGGTCATGACTGTTGCGACACTAGATTCGGCTTTTCAGCAGGTAGGAAAACTGGTTGACCTGTTCCAAGCCAACGAGGCGCGTTACCTCTCAGCCGACTACCAGGAAGCCGAAGTCCGCAAGGACTTCATCGACAAGTTCTTCATTGCGCTCGGCTGGGACGTGAACCACGATCACCAGACCAATCCTTACGAGCAGGAAGTCAAAGTCGAACCCTCCGTCTCGGCTGCAGGCCAACGGCGGGCGGATTACTCATTTTGTCTCGCGCCGAACTTCCGTGACGTGCGCTTCTTCGTGGAAGCCAAGAAACCGCGCGGCGACATTGCCACCAATCACAACTACTTCCAAGCAATTCGCTATGGCTGGAACAACGAGACGCCTTTCGCCGTACTCACCGACTTTGAGCAATTCCATGTTCTCGACTGCCGCTACAAGCCCGACCTCGCCGCGGCCCTCAATCGCTGTGTCTCGAAGTACCACTATACCGACTACACGAAACCGGAGAAGTTCGCAGAGATTTATTGGCTTTTCTCTCACGAGGCCCTCGCCGGCGGTTCTCTGGAGAAACGCGCAAAGGCACTCCCAAAACCACGAGGCAAAGCTATTCAGCGTGGCCGGTTCGCGGGCGGCCATCAGAGCGTTGACGAGTCCTTCCTGCAGGAACTCGACGAATACCGCACCACGCTTGCCCGGGCTTTCAAGAGGAAAAACCCTCAGTTCGACAGCGCCACGCTCACGGAACTTGCCCAGCGCACTCTCGACCGGCTCGTGTTCCTGCGGTTCCTCGAAGACAAGGGCATCGAAGCGCAGCGTCTCGTTGATCGCTTCGGTGAGAAAGGCACGGCCTGGGAGGATTTCGTCACCGCCAGCCGCCGCCTCGACAGCATCTACAACGGCATCGTCTTCAAGCAACACGGCATCCTGGACGTTCAGAATCTCCCCGTGGACGATGACGCCTTTGCCAACATCTGCAAGAGACTCGCCCATGTGAACTCGCCCTATGACTTCAACGCCATCCCTATCCATATCCTGGGCTCGATCTACGAACGCTTCCTCGGCAAAGTTATCGTCGCCACCGACAAACGGGCGCGCGTCGAGGACAAGCCCGAAGTCCGCAAGGCAGGCGGCGTCTATTACACACCGGAGTACATCGTCCGCTACATCATCGAGAACACTATTGGCAAGCTCATAGCGGGTAAGACGCCGAATCAGATTGCCAAGATGCGCTTTGCGGACATCGCTTGTGGCAGCGGTTCGTTCCTGCTCGCCGTGTACGACCTGCTCCTGCAATACCACGGCAACTACTACAACGCGAACCCCAAGAAAGCCAAGATGGGTACCTGCATCCAGCGCGACGGCAAACTGTACCTCTCGCTCCGTAAGAAACGCGAGATCCTCCTGAACAACATCTACGGCGTGGACATTGACCCACAAGCCGTCGAAGTCTGCCAATTCTCGCTCTACTTGAGGCTGCTGCAGGAAGAGACGGAGGCTAGCGCTTATCAGTACCTTTTGGACTTCCAAAAGCAGGCTCTCCTGCCGTCGCTATCCAAGAACATCGTGTGCGGCAACTCGCTCATCGGCACCGACATTCTCGAAGGCAAACTCTTCGGTAGCGACGAAGAACGCAAACTCAACCCTTTGGACTTCGAAGACGCGTTTCCCGAAGTGGCAAGGCGAGGAGGCTTTAATGCCATTATCGGGAATCCACCCTACGTGCGCATGGAGGGGTTCGTTGATATCAAGGATTACCTCCGAACCAAATACGCGACGCACTCGGATCGATCTGACATTTACTACTACTTCATGGAAAGAGCTGTGAATCTGCTTTGCGATAGCGGGCGGCTTGGCTTTATCGTGAGCAATACCTTTACACGCTCTCGTGCTGGGGAATCGCTAAGAGGATTCCTGACGGAGAGATTGGCTTTCTCCAGTCTAGTTGAATTTGGCGATTTCACGCCGTTCGCTGCTGCAACGGTATATCCAGTTATCTTGATTGCTTCGAAGACAAAGGCCAGGCGGCGGCGGATCCCCTTTATTGTCCAGGATTGTGACCCGCAGGCCAATCCGTCGATTCAGTCTTTCCCGATCGCCTTTCAACTGGACCGTAAAGCCTTGGCGAGAGAGGGCTGGGTTTTCGAAGACGCGGCATCGCTGGATTTGCGCACGCGCCTTCTGACAGAATACCCTTCGCTTCTTGCTCTCTATGGCCCGGCCAGAATGGGTGTAAAGACTGGTTTCAATAAGGCCTTTCTTATCAGTGAGTCTGACCGCAAACGCATCCTCGCGAAGAACGCCGCGGGGAAGAACATCATCAAACCTTACGTCGCAGGTGAGGATCTAGATCGGTACGCACATCGCTGGCACGACCAGTGGATGATCTATGCAACACACGGGCTCAATGCCTCGAAGTATCCAGCGGTCATCGAGCACATGGAGCCGTTCAAGTCGGCATTGAAAGCGCGCGCGACCAAGCAGAATTGGTTTGAGCTTCAGCAACCTCAGGAAGCCTATTCTGACCTCCTCGACAAACCGAAGATCATGTATCCCGATATGTCTCGGTATCCCAAGTTCAGTTTGGACAGCAAGGGCTTGTTCTTCAGCAACACCGTCTACTTCATCGCAAGTGAATCCCTTTATCTGCTCGGACTACTGAACTCGAAGCTTCTGTGGTTTGTGATTCGAGGCTTGAGCAACGCATTGCGTGGTGGTCTGTGGAGATTCAGGCTATTCTCCAGACACATAGAGAGACTTCCCATTCGGCGCATTGACCTCGCGAGTCCCGCCGACAAAGCATGCCACGACCAGATGGTGGCGAAAGTAGAGGCAATGCTGGAGGCGAAGAGGCAATTGGCGAAGGCGCTGACCGACAGGGACAAGACCTACTACGAAAACAAGTGCGCGAGCCTCGACCGGCAGATTGACCGGCGGGTCTATGACCTCTACGACCTGACGGATGAAGAAATCAAGATCGTGGAAGAAGGCGGCGGCTGACACGCCACGAAGGGGAGGGAAGAACAGCTTTTACAACACCGTCCCCTGTGCCAACAGATGAGATCCTACTGCCCTTCCCCGTCTCGAATCGTCTCCTGCGTTATCTTCAGATCTGCCTCAAGTGCGGAAAGCCGCCTCGCTGGAGGTCCCTCGGGCATCGCCCTAGCATGCGGCTCGATGATTCTTACTCCCTCACTGAATGCACGCACTGCTTCCTCGGGCCGGCGTGCCGCGCGTAGCACGGTGCCCAGTGAACCCATACTCGCAGCGAGGTCGGGTTCGAATCGGGCGGGGTTGGCCTTTGCCAGGCGGCGTCTGATCTCCACGGCTTCCCGGATGGCTCCCAGAGCGCCCCTGCGGTCGCCCGTGTCGCTGAGTCTGGGAGAGAGGTTATTCAGGCTCGTAGCGAGGTCGGATTCGAATCGGGCGGGGTTGGCCTTTGCCAGGCGGCGTCTGATCTCCACGGCTTCCCGGATGGCTCCCAGAGCGCCACGGGCATCGCCACCCGCCGCGAGATCAACCGAGAGGTAGTTCAGCAGCTCAGCTGTTTCCGGTTCGTCGTCAACGCATTCGAGCATTG
>JAGLYR010000106.1 GCA_023132135.1 Candidatus Eiseniibacteriota bacterium
AGGAGAGCACCCAGGAGGAGTTCTTTCACACCTTCAACTCGCTGTATGATGCCCACAAGCAGATTGTCGTCACTTCGGATCGGCCCCCAAAAGAAATTGCTTCCCTCGAGGAACGTCTCGTTTCCCGGTTTGAATGGGGCCTTGTGACAGACATCCAGCGTCCCGATCTGGAGACGCGGATTGCCATTCTTCGCAAGAAGGCTGAACTCGATCGCCTTTCCATTCCCAATGATGTTCTTCTTCTTGTTGCCGACTCCAGCACCTCCAGTATCCGGGAGCTGGAAGGATCGTTGATCAAGCTTCTGGCCTACGCATCCCTTACAGGCAACGAGATCACGGTGGACACAGCGCGTCAGGTCCTCAAGAGTTTCCTCGCAAGAAAGCCTCATCCCGTCACCATTGACTGTATCCAGAAAGCCGTCGCCGATTTCTTTGATATTCCCCTGGAGGCCATGAAGGCCCGGAAGAGAACCAACAAACTTGCTCGGCCCCGCCAGATTGCCATGTATCTCGCACGCCAGTTGACGGATCTGTCCCTGAGCGAAGTAGGATCTGCTTTCGGCCGCCGCGATCATACGACTGTCATGCACGCTTGTGATCGCATCGCAAGTCGCCTCGAGGCTGAGACTGATTTGCAAGCAGCCATTCACACCCTCAAGGCGCGCCTTCAATCCCCTGCCTCAGTTGGAACCAGACTGTAGCCTACGTTTCTCACCAGCGGCAAGCCACAAGTCCACGGTTTTCCACACTACTCTGTGGACAATCTCTTGGCATCTCCTCCATCCTGTGCTCTATCCAATCCTCTATTCACTTCTTCTCCCCACACGCCTGTCTTCTCCACACTCTTCTCACCTCAAGTACCTTCTTACACAATCCATCCAAATCTGATCCATTTAAACTCACTGCCACACGTGTCTGTCTGGTCATCCACATTTCCCCAGCCCCTACTTCTACTACTAGCTTAAAGCTAGCTTAGAACCAGCCAAAATCTAAAGCCTTCACTCCCTTAAATCTGAGCCCCTTCTTGTCTGGGCACGTTGTTGTTGAAACCATGTTCCGCGCGCTGAGTATGGAATTCCAGCCATCTTGACGGCCTGGTCTCAGTCTTATTTCAGTGTATTCAGTGTTATGGCTTGGGTCCTGTCCTGCCAGTTGGCGAAAAGCCAAACACTGAACGCACTGAAACAGGCGATGAAGGCTGAAAGTCCTCGGATCCCCGGCGTTGCCGGAGTTCCGAGATCTTCCAGCCCGGTCATGAAAAGACCCCGTGCTGAGACACAGGGCCGCGCAAGATGCTACCCAGTAGAAGCTGGGATTAATATATAAACAGGTAATTATTTAAATATTAAAACCCCTTTTTTATATAACCATTTCGTAATATATATATACAGACCCACCAGGAGGAAGAGGTCTTCAACAATGTCCTGATAATCATAAGAGGAGGAAGTGATGGGGTCCGGATTTCGTTGTCGCGCAAGTCGTTAGCTTCCGTTCAGGATACGCCGGGCGCGTGCCAACGGGAGCAAAAAGTCGTTGACAGTTGGTGCATTCGGGCGGTAAGATACGCGAGACTGTCAGATCATAACGTCTTGGGCCAGGTGGGAAACCTCATGAGAGGTTGAGGAGGGGCCAATGAAATTCACGTTAGCGCAGAAGGACCTGGTGCAAGCCATAGATACGGTTGTAGCTGTGGTACCGCCTAAGAGCACTCTCCCGGTGCTTGCCAATGTGCTGGTTCGCGCTGCTGAAAACACCGTGTCATTTCGGGCCAGCGACCTCGACATCTCAGTGGTCAATCAGGTCAATGCGGATGTGGCGGAAGAGGGAGAGGTAACTATTCCGGCCCGGCGTTTTCATGAGATTGCAAGGGAGTTGCCGGGGCAGAATGTGAATGTGGCGGTGAGTGCGGAACAGATCGAAATCTCGTGTGGCGCCAGTACGTTCAAACTGATGGGAATGAAGGGGGAGGACTTCCCAAGCCTCCCTTCTCTTGAGGAACCGCTGGAATTTTCCATCCCTGCGGCAAGTCTCCAAAGACTGATTCGAAAGACAAGCTATGCGGTGTCCTCTGACGAGACGCGGGGAGCACTGAATGGTGTTTTCTGGGAGATTGAACCGCAACAGATGAGCATGGTAGCAACCGATGGACATCGCCTGGCGCGCCTTGTGGTGAAGGGAAAGTTCGAAACAAGCGATGCACTGAATGCCATTATTCCTCCGAAGGCCTTGGGTCAGATAGTGCGGATTCTGGGAGGCTTTGATGGGGACGTGAGTGTCTCCCTTGGAAAAAACTACGTTGCTTTTCGCATGGCATCGGCGGAAGTCCATGCCCGTATACTCGAAGGACCGTTTCCAAAGTACCAGCAGGTTATTCCCAAAGACAATGACAAGCGGGTGATAGTTCAGAGAACAGGACTGGTCGCCGCAATGCGGCGCGTGGCAATCCTGTCCGATGCGCTGACGCGTCAGGTGCGGCTGCACCTGGAATCGGGACACATGGCGTTGGGAGCGAGAGCCGCCGATGTCGGGGAAGCAACAGAGGGAATAGAGGTCGACTACACGGGCGATGAGCTCAAGATAGGCTTCAATGCCTCGTACCTGCTGGACGCGTTGCGCCACATGGATGGGGAATCCGTTGCTATGTCTCTCAAGGGCCCGGTGGGGGCAGGCGTGATAGAAGAAACTAGCGGACTGGAAAATGAAGAATACCTCTGTCTGGTTATGCCTCTCCGGTTGGCTGAGTAGGGGTGTTGCGTGACAAATACCGCCGAAAGCGTGGGCCAGGTCCTTGAAAGGCTCTTCGAGAACCGGGCGTGGGGCAGGAGGATATTCGAGGGAAAAGCGTTGGCGGCGTGGAATGACGTTGTAGGCGGATCGCTGAAAACGCACACCAACCCGGTGAGAATCAAGAACGGCAGGATGGTTGTGGCCGTGGAAGATTCCATCTGGAAACAGGAAGTCAGTCTGCTTCGGGGAGAGATTATCCGGAAGCTCAACGATCGCATAGGTCGGGAAGCGATTCAGGATATCATTCTGGTGGTACGGAGTCTGAAGATATGAAGGTTCAACAGCGAACATACGACGCTGGCCAGATTCAGGTGCTCAAGGGAATGGAAGCTGTGCGGCGGCGTCCCAGCATGTACATCGGGAGCACAGGACCCACTGGAATTCACCACCTTGTGTACGAGGTGGTCGACAACAGCATCGATGAGGCCCTGGCGGGGTTCTGCACCGAGATTTCTGTGGAACTTCGTGAGAACAATGAAATTGTGATTGTCGATGATGGGCGCGGAATCCCTGTGGACATGCATCCAACCCAGAACAGGCCGGCCGTGGAGGTCGTGATGACGATGCTTCACGCCGGAGGGAAGTTCGACGACAAGGCGTATAAGGTTTCCGGCGGTCTCCACGGTGTTGGAGTGTCCGTCGTGAATGCGCTCTCGGAGTGGCTGGAGGTGGAAGTATGCCGCGACGGCACTGTCTATCGGCAACGGTACGAACGCGGAGAGGCAGTGACAGAACTGCAGAAGGTCGGGACACGGAAGGAGTCGGGAACGAAGGTCACATTTCTGGCCGACTCAGAGATCTTTGACGCCGTCGAGTATAACTTCGACACGATGGCCCAGCGACTGAGGGAAATGGCTTTCCTGAACCGGGGCATCCGAATCAGCCTGAATGGCCCACTACCCGAGCAAGAGCATGAGTTCCTGTACAAGGGTGGGCTCATCGAATTCGTCCAGTATCTCAACGCGAACAGGGAAGCCCTTCACAGTCAGCCGATCTACATCGATAAAAGCCGCGATGATGTCCATGTTGAGGCGGCCCTCCAGTACACGACCGGGTACTCCGAGAACATCTTCTCCTTCGTCAACAGTATCAACACCCAGGAGGGCGGCACGCACGTTATCGGGTTCAAGGCAGCATTGACGCGCTGCGTGAACGTCTACGCTCAAAAGAACAAGACTGCAAAGAGTGAAAAACAGGTGCTCAGTGGCGAGGATGTGCGGGAGGGCCTCACGGCTGTTCTGTCCGTGAAGATGCGATCTCCGCAGTTCGAAGGACAGACCAAGACGAAGTTGGGCAACAGCGAAGCCAAGGGAATCGTTGAGTCCATCATAGGGGAAGGGTTGGCCAGGTTTCTGGAAGAGACGCCATCGATCGGCCGCAAGATCGTGGAGAAGTGTGTCTCGGCAAGCCGTTCGCGAGAGGCTGCGAGAAAAGCGCGGGAGCTCACGCGTCGCAAATCCGCGCTGGAATCGAGTCCGCTTCCCGGGAAGCTGGCCGACTGCAGCATATCCGATCCGGAACATACGGAACTCTACATTGTCGAGGGAGACTCAGCCGGTGGGTCGGCGAAGCAGGGCAGGGACCGCCAGTTTCAGGCCATTCTCCCAATCAAGGGCAAGATCCTCAATGTGGAGAAAGCCAGGATCGACAAGATCCTTGCCAACGAGGAAATCAGGACCATTGTGACGGCCCTCGGAACCGGGATCGGAGGGGAAGAATTCGATCTCTCGCGACTCAGGTACGGTAAGATCATCATCATGACAGATGCGGATGTGGACGGGTCACATATACGAACACTCCTCCTGACTTTCTTCTATCGCTACATGAAGCCATTGATTGAAACGGGGCGAATCTATATAGCCCAGGCGCCCCTGTACCGGGTGAAAAGGGGGAAGTCCGAGTACTACGCTTTCAGTGATGAGGAACGGGACCGGATCCTCAAGAAGGTGGGGGAGAAAGGGTCCACGATCCAGAGATACAAGGGGTTGGGAGAAATGAACCCCGAACAGCTGTGGAAGACGACGATGGATCCCGAGAACCGGACGATGTTTGTGGTCAGGGCGGATGATGCCGTGGAGGCCGACCGCATTTTCACGATTCTGATGGGCGCAAAGGTGGACCCCCGCCGCGAGTTCATTGAACAGCATGCCCACATGGTCAAGAATCTTGATGCATAATGATGCATAGTAAGGAGGCGTGACCGTTGGTCGGACCCGCGGATCGCGTAGTGCAGATTGAAATCGAGGACGAAATGAAGTCCTCGTACATAGACTACTCCATGAGTGTGATCGTATCGCGGGCGTTGCCGGATGCCAGGGACGGGCTCAAGCCCTCACAGCGACGGATCCTGTGCGCCATGAACGACCTCAACCTGCAACCCGACCGACCCCACAGAAAGTGCGCCAAGATAGCAGGCGACACCTCCGGTAACTACCACCCTCACGGGGAACAGGTGGTTTACCCAACGCTTGTCCGGATGGCTCAGAATTTCAACATGCGGTATGTATTGGTGAATGGGCAGGGTAACTTCGGATCCGTAGACGGAGACCCACCGGCGGCGATGCGGTACACGGAAGCTCGCATGGCGCGCCCCGCAGTGAAGCTGCTCGAGGACCTCCAGAAGGACACCGTGGACTTTGTTCCCAACTACGATAGCACGCGGCAGATGCCCACAGTCCTGCCCGGAGCATTCCCGAATTTGCTCTGCAACGGCTCGTCGGGGATTGCGGTGGGAATGGCCACCAACATTCCTCCCAATAATCTGAACGAGGTCATCAGTGCGATCCACAGGGTGATGGATGATCCAGAGGTAGATCCGGAGGAGCTTCTGAGTATCGTGAAGGGCCCCGATTTCCCCACGGGCGGATTGATCCTCGGACGGAAGGGAATCAGGGACGCGTACCTGACGGGAAGAGGCTCCATCCAGGTGCGGGCCCGGGCCAACATCGAAATCCGCCCCAACGGGCGCCAGAGCATTGTAGTGAACGAAATCCCATACCAGGTTTCCAAGAATCTCTTGATTGAAAAGATAGCGGATCTGGTGCGCTCGGGGCGGCTCCAGGGAATTTCGGACCTCCGGGACGAGTCAGACCGGGACGGGATGCGCCTGGTCATTGATCTGAAGCGCGATGCCGTAGGCAAGGTGGTTCTGAACCAGCTGTTCAAACACACTCCTATGCAGGAAACCTTCGGTGCTATCCTTCTCGCCCTGGAGGAGGGAACTCAGCCGAAGATCATGGCGCTCAAGGGACTCATCGAGGCATACATCAGGCACCGCAAGAACGTGGTTGTCCGGCGGACGAGGTTTGACCTGAATGTGGCCGAGCAGAAGGCTCATATGCTGGAAGGTCTCAAGATAGCGTTGGACCATATTGACGCCATCGTGAGCCTCATTCGCAAATCACGGTCGCCCGAAGAAGCAAGGCGGGGGCTGATAGAGCAGTATGATTTGAGTGAAAAGCAGGCCCAGGCCATTCTTGAGATGCGCCTCCAGCGTCTGACGGGCCTGGAGCGGAAGAAAATCGAGGAAGACTATCTCGAGACCATCAAGCTGATCGAGTCCCTGAAGTCGATTCTCGCATCGGCGCAGCGGGTTGTGGAGATCATCAAAAAAGAGTTGGAAGAGATACGCGAGAAGGAGGGGGATGAGCGCCGCACCGAAATCGTTGAGGATAGCGGAGATCTGGATATCGAGGACCTGATCGCCGAGGAAGACGTGGTCATTGCCATCACCCACGCCGGGTACATCAAGCGGATGTCAATGAGCCTGTATCGTCGACAACGGCGCGGTGGCCGGGGAGTCACGGGAATAGATACCCGCGAGGACGACTTCGTGGAACACCTGTTCATTGCCTCGACGCACGACTACCTCCTTTTCTTTACGGATCGGGGAAAGTGCTACTGGCTTAAGGTTCATGCCATACCCCAGGGGGGCCGTCTCGCCCGCGGCAAGGCCATTGTGAATCTTCTGGAGATGACGCAGGGAGAAAAGGTCACAGAAACGGTGCCGGTCTCGGAGTTCCTTGACGATCGCTTCCTGGTCCTGGCTACCCGGGGGGGATGCATCAAGAAGACGCGCCTCTCGGCGTTCCAGCACCCGCGACGTGGCGGCATTATCGCCATCGCGCTCGATCCCGGGGATGCCCTGATCGGAGCGGCTATCACGGACGGCACCCGGGATCTGATACTGGGCAACCGCTCGGGTAAAGCCATCCGCTTCCCGGAGGAAGAGGTGCGGCCCATGGGACGGACCGCCCGAGGCGTGCGCGGGATGAAGCTGGAGGGGGAGAACGAGGTTGTAGGTATGGTGGTCGTTCGCCAGGAGGGGGGAACAGTTCTCTCGGTGACCGAGAATGGGTACGGGAAACGATCCCAGATGAACGAGTACCGCGTGACCCGGCGCGGCGGAATGGGAATCATCACTGTTCGGAACACGCCGCGCAACGGGGACCTCGTGGCCATGCGCGAGGTGGTGGACACCGACGAGCTGATGATCATCACCAGCGGGGGTGTCGTGATTCGCCTCCCCATCAACGGGGTGTCCGTGATCGGGCGGAATACGCAGGGCGTCCGTCTGATCAAGATGAGCCAGAAGGACAAAGTGGTGGACGTCGCTCGCGTGGCTCTTAAAGAGCCGAACGGGATTCCGGAAGAAGAGGACGGGGGCGAAGAATCCGGCGTTGAAGCAGAATGATACATCAACAGCGCATGCGGTCGATAGAGCCTGGCTGGTGGGAATTGAGAATCCCCGCGACGGTGGCAGCAGGGCGGGCGAGTCCCTGGAAGAGCTGGCGCGGCTGGCCGATACAGCGGATATCGAAATTGCAGGTCGAACGATACAGGTGCGTTCGAGCATTGACAAGCGTACCTACATTGGCTCCGGGAAGGTGCTCGAGGTTGCCGAGCAGGCCAGACGCGTCGATGCCAATCTGATTGTTTTTGATGACAGCCTGAGCCCTGCCCAGGGGCGGAACCTGCAGAAGCAACTCGGCATGCGCGTGCTGGATCGAAGCGAGCTGATACTGGGCATCTTCGCTCTCAGGGCCAGGACGTCCGTTGCGAAGATTCAAGTGGAGCTGGCGCAGCTCCAATACGAACTTCCCCGTCTGGCCCGCCTGTGGGAACACCTTTCACGTCTCGGCGGCGGAATAGGAACGCGCGGTCCGGGCGAGACCCAGCTGGAAGTGGATCGCCGGCGCGTCCGGGATCGTATCCGGGCACTGACGGCACGGCTGAAAAAGGTGGAAGAGGACACAAAGATCCAGCGGCGGGGCCGGAAGGGGACTGTTACCGCTTGCATTGTGGGATACACGAACACCGGCAAATCGAGTCTTTTTAATCGGCTTACTTCGGCGGGAGTGCTGGAGGAAGACAGGCTGTTCGCAACCCTCGACTCGACCAGCCGCGTGCTGCAGTTGCCTGATACTCGGGCAATGATTCTCTCCGACACAATCGGTTTCATCCGCAAGATTCCACACCAGCTCATCGCCTCGTTCCATGCAACTCTGGAAGAAGCGATCGACGCGGACCTCCTGCTGCATGTAGTAGACGTCAGCAATCCCGACGCGGAACGGGACATCGAAGTGGTCGACCGGGTGCTCGAAGACATTGGTGCTCGGCCGGAGGAGCAGATCATGGTTCTCAACAAAATAGACCTGGCGGAAGATCTGCGCTTGGTGGGGCGATTGAAGGGGGAAGGCCAGGATGCTGTCGTGACCTCAGCCCTGACGGGAGAGGGCCTGAATGATCTGCGGGAGAGACTCCGCCGGTTCGTCAAGTCCCGCGAGATTGAGGGGGAAGTGCGCTTTCCAATCTGGAACGAGGAGATCCGGGCGTTCCTGCACCGGGAGGGCGAGGTGAGCGAAGAGAGGTTCGGCCACAAGTGGACGCGGGTGAAGGTGAGAATGAAACCGGAGTGTTTTGAGAGACTCAGGAAAAAGGGAGTAGAAGTTTCGATCGATGCGACGGGATGAGGAGTTGCCCGCATGATCCGCATTGGAACCTCCGGCTACAGTTTCGCCGACTGGGTCGGGGAATTCTATCCTTCAGGGACGAATAAGGGCGAAATGCTGGGCCACTACGTCCACCGGTTTGACACGGTCGAGGTCAACTCTACCTACTACCGGATTCCTCATCCCACCGTCCTGCGGAACATGGAGCGGAAGACCGGACCGGGCTTCGAGTTCATCATCAAGGCTAACCAGGAGATGACACACAAAGGGTCCCGCGATCCGTCGCTATACCGCCGGTTCAGGGAGGTCTTGGAACCCGTCAAGGAAGCGCGGAAGTTCTCCGGGATCCTGTTCCAGTTTCCCTGGGGATTCAAGAACACGGCGGACAACCGCGGACACCTGTCTTTCCTGAAGGACACTCTGGGCGATGACCCGCTGTTCGTCGAGTTCCGCCACGATTCGTGGATCCGGGACGAAGTGTTCGAGTTCCTGAAAGGCCATGGTGTGGGGTACTGCTCCGTCGATGAACCTCAGCTGCCGGGCCTTGTTCCCCCCATCGCCAGGCTCACGACGGATACCGGATACGTTCGCCTCCACGGACGAAACGCCGAAAACTGGTGGGGGCGCGGGCCCGGCGATCGGTACGACTATCTCTACAACGAGAAAGAACTCAGCGAGTGGGCCCGGAAAATCCGGGACATGGAAAAGGAAGTCAGGAAGGTGTACGTTTTCTTCAACAACTGCCACGCAGGCCAAGCCGCCAAGAACGCGCAGCTGATGCAGGAAATGCTGCGCCCCGACAATGAAAACCTGTGAGAAATACCGCCTACCCCGCATTTGTCACCAGCCTGAGTCAGCGGGAACCGCAAGTGATCCGGGCAGTGAAGGTTGTCCATGGTATTGAGGGCCCCGCGGGATGAACGATGAACACGGTGTCGGGTGGAAG
>JAGLYR010000107.1 GCA_023132135.1 Candidatus Eiseniibacteriota bacterium
ACTCTTCCACGATCTCGGCGTGGACTGTAAACCCAACGAGGAAAGCTCCAAGGCTGGGGTGTTCTTGGCTCAGCTGGCAGAACTGGCCGACCACGCTGGCGGGGAACCTCCTATGCCTGAGCGGCCTGGTACTGCTCATCTGGATGCCCTTCGGGCCTTGGTGGGTAACGAGCAACTGGTCGAGATCCTGAAGCAACACGGCACCCTTGTCCAGCAAGGGAAGGACTGGAGCAAACTGGCCGACCTCGCCGCGAAGCGCAAGCCAGCGTGGGAGACACTCTCCACTCTGCTCAAGTTCGCGGAAGCTGTGCCGGAAACAGAGGATCTTCACAAGCAGGTCGAGGCAGTCCGCAGCGAGCGCCGGTTGCTTAATGCGAGCGACCCTGTGCCAGGCATTCGGAAGGCGGCGGGCGATGCCCTTCGCGCTGCCGTCTCTGGGGCGCATGCGGAGTACAGGAAGACCCACACGGACCTGATGGCCGCCCTGACGACGAGCGAGAACTGGAAAAAAACTGAAGGCAAAGACCAGAAGCGTATTCTGGCGGGCGAAGGAATCGCTGACGTGCCAGCACTGTCCGTCGGCTCCGAAGCTGATCTCGTGCGCACACTGGAACAAACATCTCTGTCGGCATGGAAGACGAAGACCGACGCCCTCGCTCAGCAGTTTGCCCGTGCCGCCGTCGCGGCGGCAAGATTGCTGGAGCCGAAAACACAGAGCGTCCGCTTGACCAGCCAAACGCTGAAGACCGAACAGGATGTCAAGGACTGGCTGGCCGCCACGGAGAAAGAGTTGATGGCGAAGCTCAAGGACGGCCCGGTGGTAATTTCGTGAATCGATGCGGAGCAACAGATGAGACCTGACGAACTCCAGCAGCTGCTCGAGACACTACGAGCCCTCCCGCGTGAGGCCGAGTGGGTCGAGTTCAAACACAACAAGGCCGATCCGCGGGAGATCGGTGAGCAGGTTTCCGCGTTGTCCAACGGCGCTGCTCTCCATCGCCAGAGTCGGACCTTCCTCCTCTGGGGTGTCGATGACGGTTCTCACGAGCTGCTCGGCACGACCTTCCAGCCACGTGCATGCAAGGTTGGTAACGAGGAACTCGAGAACTGGCTGCTGCGCCTGCTCAATCCTCGGATCGAGTTCCGTATTCACGAGGGCGATGTAGATGGCAGACCCGTGGTTCTGTTCGAGATCCAGCCGGCATCCTATCAACCGGTCAGCTTCTCAGGCATGGAGTACATCCGGGTTGGCAGTTATACGAAGAAACTGAAGGACTTTCCGGAGAAGGAACGGGCCCTCTGGGCCCTGTTCTCGGAGACACCGTTCGAAGAGCGTTTGGCCGCCCAGTCTGTTTCGTCGGGCGATGTGTTGGATCTGATCGACTATGTGGGCTGTTTCCGCCTGCTCGGCATCACGCGCCCGGATAATCGCCGGACAATCTTGGAACGGCTGGCCGTCGAGAAGGTGATCGTCCCGAAAGCCGACGACCGCTTCGACATCACCAACGTGGGTGCTGTGTTGTTCGCCACAGATCTTCGCCGTTTTGATCGCCTCGCCCGCAAGGTGCCTCGTGTGGTCATCTACGAGGACGACAACCGCACGCGGACGATCAAGGAACACCCCGATTCCAACGCCGACACCCCTCATCTTGGCTACGCCACTGGTTTCAAAGCTCTGATCGCTTGGATCGGTGATCAGCTCCCGCAGAATGAGGAGCTTGGCCAGGCGCTCCGCCGGCAGGTCCGCGTCTATCCGGAAGCGGCCATCCGCGAGCTGGTGCCCAACGCACTGATTCACCAGGATTTCAATCTGACCGGCACAGGTCCGATGATCGAAGTCTTCTCCGACCGCATGGAGATCACGAGTCCCGGCGTGCCGCTGATTGATACGCTTCGATTTATCGACGAGCCGCCACGATCACGGAATGAGATGCTCGCCGGGATGATGCGGCGAATGAACATCTGCGAGGAGCGCGGCAGCGGTATCGACAAAGTGATCGCTGTCGTCGAGGAATACCAACTCCCCGCCCCGGACTTCCGCGCGACACCCCAGCATACGGTGGTTGTGCTGTTCGCCCCGCGGGACTTTGTAGCGATGGACCGCCAGGATCGCATCCGCGCTTGCTACCAACACGCTTGTCTGTGCTATGTCTCGGGCAAGCAGATGACAAACGCGACGCTTCGCCAGCGCCTGAGAATCGAGAAAAGGAACTATCCCTTGGCTTCCCGAATCATCCGTGACAGCATCGACGCCAAGCTGATCCGCCAAGCTGGAGGAACCACGAAGGATGCCCGCTATGTGCCGTTTTGGGCATGATCCATATGTAGCGCGATGTAACTGGAGATTACCTCGCGGAGGACGTGGCGCTCGTAAGAGATTATTTGGTAATGGGTTGCTGACTCTGCTATATGTAGCGCGATGTAACTGGAGCCCTTCCGCCAGCTGGCAGTCGAGGAAAATGGGGACTGGCTCAAGCGCAGGGCGAAGCCCGAAGACGTGCCTGTCCCCGATTTTCCTTGTCAATATGGTACTTACGGCAAGGCAGATATGAAGCGCTATGTGACTGAGCGGGTCGGCCCAGAGAGGGCTTGCCCGGTAACTGCCTTTTTCCCAAGGGCTTGGATGCCACTCGATATGAAGCGCTATGTAACTGGAACCCTGTAGGGAGGCCGGGTCTGTGCCTACACTGTCCT
>JAGLYR010000108.1 GCA_023132135.1 Candidatus Eiseniibacteriota bacterium
GCAGCAGGAACTGCGCAATCACCTCCGCGCACGGGCTCGCCAGCTTGGCGACCGTCAGGACTCGCGCAGCCGGCTATCCATCGATCACATCGTCAACGAGTGTGCCTACGAGAACTGGCACCGGATGCTCTTTGCCCGGTTCCTAGCCGAGAACCACCTGCTCATCGAACCGGAGATGGGGGTGGCCATTAGCCTGGCGGAGGCAGAGGAACTGGCCAAGGAAGAGGGATCAGACTTGTGGGTATTTGCCTCTCGCTGCGCCCAGCGGATGTTGCCGCAGATCTTCCGGCCAGATGATCCTCTGCTTCAGGTGTCCTTCGCTACCGAGCACATGCTCAAGCTCGAAGGGCTGCTCGCGTCGCTACAGTCGTCAGTCTTCACCGCCTCCGATGCTCTGGGGTGGGTCTACCAGTTCTGGCAGAGCAAGAAGAAGGACGAGGTTAACCGCTCGGAGGTCAAGATCGGCGCCGACGAACTACCGGCTGTGACACAGCTCTTTACCGAGCCATACATGGTGGAGTTCCTCATCCACAATACCCTCGGCGCGTGGTGGGCAGGCAAGAATCTTAACGCAGAGGACGCGGAGAACGCAGAGACGGAAGAAGAGTTGAGGAAGAAACTGGCTCTTCCCGGCATCAACTGGGAATACCTTCGCCTTGTCCGCGAGGAAAATGGGGACTGGCTCAAGCGCAGGGCGAAGCCCGAAGACGTGCCTGTCCCCGATTTTCCGACCCATGACGATCAGGCCCCAGCGACCGAGCATTTGGGACCGTGGCGCCCCGCCGCCGGGACCTTCGACGGCTGGCCCAAAGCCGCCAAGGATATCAAGGTCCTTGACCCATGCTGTGGATCCGGCCATTTCTTGGTCGCGGCGCTGCACCACCTCGTGCCAATCCGCATGGCAGAGGAAGGCCTGTCGGCACGCGAGGCTATCGACGCAGTCCTCCGCGATAATATCCACGGCCTCGAGATCGACGAGCGTTGCTGTCAGATCGCCGCCTTCGCCCTGGCGTTCGCCGCATGGACCTATCCCAACCTCCCCTCGCCCTCTGGGAGAGGGGCCGGGGGTGAGGGAGTGTGTGCGCTCGGCTACCGGCCGCTGCCGGATCTGCACATCGCCTGCACCGGCATCGGGCCGCAGGCTACACAAGAACAGTGGCTCAACCTTGCCGAGCAGTCGGGTATGCCGACGGCCACAGATGAGCGGACAAGGATCAAGAACGGCCTGCTCAACCTGCACCGGCTGTTCTCCCAGGCGCCCACACTGGGGTCGCTCATCAACCCTGCGGGACTTCGCGGGGATGTCTTCGCCGCCGACTACGTAACGATCCAGCCGTACCTGGCGGCGATCCTCAAGGCTGAGAAGGCCGACGACGAAATCCGCGAGCGCGTCATCGCCGCCGCCGGCATGGTCAAGGCCGCCGACCTGTTGGCCGGTAAGTACACGCTTGTCATCACGAATGTGCCGTATCTCGGGCGCGTGAAGCATGGCGAGGCACTCAAGGCATGGTTGGGGAGTCAGTATCCTCGCAGCAAGTCTGATTTGGCGGCGTGCTTTGTGGAACGTTGCCTCGGCTTTTGCGCTGCAAGTGGCACCACTGCGGCGCTCACGCCACAGACGTGGTTCTACCAGGCAGCCTACAAGAAAGCGCGGGTGCATCTGCTTCTGCATCTGGCATGGCACTTCGTGGCAAGGTTGGGCGAAGGGGGGTTCAGCAGCCAGGCGGCCGCTGGCGCGTTCACCGCCATGATCGTACTGAGCAAAGGCGCTCCTCCTAACGACTGGTCGTTTGCTGGCCTTGACGCTTCCCAGGAACGCGATCCCGCCGGTAAGGGACGGGCGCTGTCCGATCGACATACCGAGCGGCTCCTGCAGAGCGAACAGATCAGGAACCCCGACCACAAGGTAACACTTCGCGCCCACTCGTCATCTGTGCGACTGACCGAATACTGCTCCTGCTACCTAGGTCTGGGTACTGGCGATTATGCGCACTACGGGCGGGTGTTTTGGGAATTCCAAGACTGCTCTGAAGATTGGGCACTGCATCAAAGCACGGTTGAGAAGCCATGCCTGTACGGTGGTCGTTGTAACGTAGTGGCTTGGGATCCCACCATCAACCGTGTCCGAGGTATGTCACCGACTGAGCGAGAGCAGATCCATAACCAAGACCAGACCGGCCAACAAGCATGGGGCAAGCCGGGCGTTGCCGTCGGGCTTATGCGCGAACTTAAGCCGACTCTCTACACGGGAGAGAAGTTCGAGAAGATGCTTGGCGTGCTGTTGCCCAGAGACCCCACTATCATCCCTGCCCTCTGGGCCTATGTGAGCAGTCAGGACTTTGGCAAGTCCGTTCGGGAATTGGACAACGGCATCGTTGTTGCCAACGCGACCTTGGCGAAAGTTCCCTTCGATCTCGCCCACTGGCAGGAGGTCGCCGCAGAGAAGTACCCCGACGACTTGCCCGAGCCGGAGAGCGACGACCCGACGCAGTGGCTCTTTCACGGTCGGCCTGAGGAATCAACAGCGCCGCTTCAGGTTGCCGTGGCGCGGCTGCTGGGTTACGGCTGGCCGGCGGAACTCGATGAGGAAATGCGCCTCAGCCAGCGGGCACGCGAGCTGGTCAAGCAGTGTGGCGAGCTGCTCAAGTTTGCCGACAGCGATGGCATCGTCTGCATTCCGTCGGTGCGCGGCGAGGAACCCGCTGCCGGTCGCCTGCTTGGCTTACTCACTGCATGTGACGTTGAGATGGGGGGCGATCCGGAAGACTGGCTCCGGAATGACTTCTCCGAGGAACACTGCAAGCTCTTCCACAACCGGCCATTCATTTGGCACATCTGGGACGGCCGGAAGCGGGACGGCTTCCATGCTCTGGTCAACTACCACAAGCTTTGCGAAGGTGGTGGCAAGGGACGGAAATTGCTCGAATCACTCACGTACTCCTACCTGGGTTGGTGGATCAACCGACAGAAGGACGAAGTGAAGCGGGGAGAGGGTGGCGCGGAAGACCGTCTGGCCGCCGCGATGGAACTCCAGAAGCGATTGATAGCTATCTTGGCCGGGGAACCGCCTTTTGACATCTTTGTTCGCTGGAAGCCGCTAAGTGAGCAAGCCATCGGTTGGGAGCCTGACAGCAACGATGGAGTGCGGATGAACATCCGACCGTTCCTGTCCTCCGACCTGCCGAAAGGAGTATGCTCGGGCGCCCGGAAAGGCGCTGGCATTCTGCGACATAAACCAAACATCAAGTGGACCAAGGACCGCGGCAAGGAGCCAGAGAGACCCAAGGCCGAGTACCCGTGGTTCTGGGGCTGGGACGAGAAGACCGAGGATTTCATGGGTACCGGCAAGAAGCCAGACGGTAATCGCTGGAACGGCCTGCACTACACCAACAAGGTCAAGCAGAAGGCTAGGGAAAGACCCACCACGGAAGGCGCGGAGAGCCGGAGAGGAGAAACACAATGAGCGCCGTCAGGTACGCACGGTTCTGGAAATGTGCACTGCAGCTCAATCCCTGGGACTATTTTGCAAAGTACCGTAACAAAAACCATGAACTGGATGAAGCCGCTTACAATGCAGAAGTGCTGCAGATCTGCCAGGCGGAAGACATACGTGTGGTAGGCATCGCTGACCACGGAAGCGTGGATACGCTGGACGCGCTTCGGCAGGTCTTGGAGGGTGGCGGCATCACGGTGTTTCCAGGATTTGAGATTGCCTCTTCTGAGAAGGCGCATTTCGTCTGCCTGTTTCCAGAAGGCACCTCAGTCCAGCAACTTGAACGGTATTTGGGGAGCCTGAAGCTTCTGGATCCTAAGGATGGCGTGCGGCCGTCATCGCTAAGCGCGGAGCAACTCTTGGAGGAGGTCGATAAGCTGGGAGGCATAGCCTACGCCGCACACTGCACGGATGACAGCGGCGTGTTGCAGCGCAAACTGAACCATGTCTGGCAGAATCCTCTCCTTCAGGCCGCTCAGATCCCAGGCGCCCTCAATGAGCTGAAGGACGACAACGGAATTGCCTACCGTCAGATTCTCCTCAATAAGGATCCCAATTACCGCCGTGATCGCGCGATCGGCGTCATCAATGCACGGGATGTCGCTGAGCCGAAGGATCTTCGTGCGCCGCAGACATGCTGCCTTGTGCGCATGACCCAGCCGGGCTTCGACGCCTTCAAGCAAGCGCTCCTTGACCCCGAATCCCGTGTACGACTGTTGAGTGATCGGGAAGAGCGATTCTTCTCTCGGCTGGAGCGAGTCCGGTTTACCGGGGGCTATCTACCGGGTGTGGATATCCGGTGGTCGGGGCATCTGGACACGATCATTGGCGGGCGTGGCACAGGGAAAACGACCCTGCTGGAGTGCATTCGCTATGCGCTGGAGCAAGAGCCCATCAGTGAACGAGCCAAGCGGACACACCGAGAGATCGTGAAACACAACCTCGGGGCCGGGCGCGTGAAACTCGACATCCGTTCCTTCACCATGCAAGGGCGTAAATTCACCATCTCCCGTCGCTATGGCGAGGCCGCGATTGTCCAGGACGAATCTGGGAACACCTCAACATTCAGGCCGGCGGACCTGCTTCCGCGATTGGAGATCTTCGGACAAAACGAAATATTCGAGATTGCTCAGGACAATGGCGGACTGACGCGCCTTCTGCGGCGCTTCATCTCCGGCGGCGAAAAAGCGGAGCACCGGCGGGCCGAGATACGGGAGAAGCTACGGGCCAATGCGAAGCGCCTCATGGATGCTGGGGCCAAGCTTGCCGAAATCGAAGACCAGGTCGCGCGGCTGCCAAAGCTGGAGGAGCAGGCCAAGCAGTTCCAAGACATTGGTCTTGGCAAGAAGCTTGGCATTGTTCCGAAGCTGGAGAAGGAGAAGCAGCTCGCATCACGCGTGGGGGACGAACAATGCAATGTGGAGGAGGCGCTAACCGTCCTGCAAGATGCCTTGCCCGACACGGCTTTTCTCGGCGATGAAGCCGTCAAGGACCTGCCGCATGCTGACGAACTCATAGGAATCCGGGAGTACCTGACTACGCTGCGCACCGACCTGGAGAGCTTGATTTCCAATGCCAGGCAAAGGCTGGATTCTACCAATACTGCGGTCAACGAGAGGCTGGCTGTTCTGAGGAAGGCAATTGCCGATGCTGAAGCGGCCCTAGAGAAAGAGTTCGCCAAGATTCCCGCGTTTGAGGGTCGCTCTGGTAGAGAAATCGGCTCCGCGTACCACCAAGTGCTCAAGGATATCGAACAGATTCGTCCCTTGAAGTCCGGTCGTGACACGCGGCAAGCGCTGGTCGATGAGCTGCGCAAGGAGCGGGAGAACCTTCTGGCAGACCTCTCGGAGGCAGTCGCCGATATGGCCGCGGAGATCGACGTTGAGTTAAAGTCGCTGCGCAGGAAGTTGGCGGGCAAGCTCAAGCCGTACGTCGATCACGCTGCAAATCGCAGGGTACTGAAGGGCTTTCTGTTGGAATGCAGTTTGGAGGGCGTGGGTGAGGCGAGGTTACGATGGCTTGATGAGGCGGAGGATTTCTCACCGGTCAAACTCGCCCAGACGATCCGACAGGGATCGGACGCGCTCAAGAACGCCGGTTGGGGGATCACTCCCGGTGTTGCAGATGCGCTGACGAAACTACCGGAGTCGAAGTTGCTGGAACTCGAAGCCATGGAGTTGCCGGACATCATCCGGTTGGAGCTAAACGTTGCACATGGCGACAGGGACAACTACCGCTCGATCAGTAAGCTCTCGACCGGTCAACAATGCACGGCTGTGCTGCATTTGCTGCTCCTCGATAACCGAGACCCCCTGATTGTCGACCAGCCGGAAGACAATCTGGATAACGCATTCATTGCGGAACGCATCGTCAGTGAACTGCGCACCGCAAAGGTCGGTCGGCAGTTTATCTTCGCGACACACAACGCGAACATCCCGGTGTTCGGCGATGCAGAGTGGATTGGTGTATTGAAGGCGGGCGAACATCAAGCCAGCATGCCCGAGGACTTGCAGGGGGCAGTCGACGTTCCTGAAATCCGAGAGCAGGCCGCCTTCATCCTGGAGGGAGGGCGCGAGGCGTTCATTCAGCGCAAAGAGAAATATGGCTTCTGAGAACGGAGGTGGCAGATGCTCAAAGCCGAGCTCCTGGAGATCATTGCATCGGGCGAAAGCTCAGGCGTTGAGTTCAAGCGTGACGACGTGCGCCCCGAACAGATCGGGAAAGAGATCGTTGCCATGACCAACCTGAAGGGCGGGCGACTTTTACTTGGCGTAGAGGACGACGGGACGATCAGCGGGATTCAGCGAGCGGACACGGAGGAATGGGTGATGAACATCTTCGCCTCCAAGATCCACCCCATGCTCCTGCCCTTCTACGAAGAGGTGGCCATGGATGGTGGAAAACGCGTAGCGGCGGTCACCTTTACTGAAGGACCCAGCAAACCCTACGTCCTCAGACATGAGGGGCGCGAAGAGATATACATCCGAGTGGGTACCACTTCACGCCTGGCAACCCGAGAACAGCAGGCTCGCCTTCATGAAATGGGCGGCATGCTGCACGCCGAGTTGCTCCCGGTCTCTGGCGCCGGACTGGATGCTCTCGACCGACAACGTCTATCCGATTTCCTGGATCACATCACGCGCGACGCCGCCATGCCACAATCAGAAGCCGAGTGGTACGGCCGTCTGTCCGCCCTCGGCTTCATGACCGACGGTCCGGGAGGAGTACCCGTTTGTACGATTGCGGGAATTCTGCTCTTCGGTCAGGCCCCACGCCGGTTTCTGCGTCACGCCGGCATTCGACTGATGATCTTCGAGGGGAAAGAGAAGACGTATGACGCACGCTATGACCGAGTCCTTGACAGTCCGATCCTTTCCTTGTGGACCAAGTCCGGCGACAGCGGGCGTGTTCGCTCGGGTGATGGACTTCTCGACAAAGCCGACGCGATCCTGAAGCCCTATATCACCGACGAGAGCGATGAAATCGGCGAGGGCTTTCGCAGAGATGCGGCGCCACGTTTCTCTCGTGAAGTCATCCGAGAAATTCTGCTGAATGCGGTCGCCCACCGCGACTGGACACGATTCACCGACATTGAGCTTGTTGTCTATGCCGACAGGTTGGAGGTGACCAGCCCTGGGCCACTGCCCAATACAATGACGATTGAAAAGATGATAGCGGGGCAGCGTTCGCCGAGGAACCTTCTCCTTGTCGATGTCCTCCGAGATTATGACTACGTCGATGCGCGGGGGATCGGTATCCGTAACAAGGTGATCCCGCGCGTACGTAAAATGACCGGTCGCGACCCAATCTTCGAGGAGACGGACGACTACCTGAAGACCACCGTGCCCGCAGCCGGAGCCACCATATGAACGACGCAACGACCCTCCTTGAGGCGGTCCGCGCCTCGCTTGCCCACGCCGCGCGACACAACCCCGGCGATGTAGTAGCGCCAGCGGCGATTCTGTGGGCAGACGCGGATGGCCAATGGCGACCCGTTGTAGAGCAGCTGCGGGCACTGATGCCTGAGCTTCTGACGCTCGGAGAGTACGATACCGAGACCCGAACTGGGCCGGCGATCTGGCTGCGGTGTGTGGTCGAGCCCGAGGTGCGGGCTAAGACGTTCCCCGATCTCGCTTGGCCAGAAGACGCCGTGCCGGTGATCTACATGCCGGGCGTGAGCCGCCAGACACTCCGAGCGGTCGAAGAATGCCCGGGTGCGCTCAAGCCGCTAGTCGAGCTCCAGTATCGCGGGACTGTCTGGACACAGAAGAACGGGAAAGACTGGACCGTGCGGGCGTTCCTGGTGAGCGACGACGGTGGGCTGGGTCTGGATGTTGCCGAAGATCGGGTGACATTGGAATCCATGCTCGGATCGCTGTCAGAACTGGCGGTGACCCCGATTGCGTTCCTCACCGGCAAGCGTTTGGAAGCAGAAGAATTCGACAACCTCGTGATCGGAGACACACCGCGGGATCTTCTGAAATGGCTGAGTGATCCTCCGGGCTCGCGCGAACAATGGAATGAAGCGAAGTGGTCAGCTTTTCGGAATCGGTGCCGGGAGGAGTACAGTTTCGATCCAGAGACCGACGGCGAGCTCGTGGGCGCGGAGAATCTGGGCCAGCGGAAGGATACCTGGTCCGTTGTCTGGCAACGTTTCGCTGAGTCACCGGCGCTATATCCTGGAATTCCGGACCTGCTGCGGCGGGCCAAGCCGATTAGCCAGCTGACGTTCGACAAAGAGCCATGGCCGGACGAAAGCGAGTCGATGGAGAGCGAGCTGCGCGAGGCGTTGGTCGAAGTCGGTTCAATGACGCCGGAGGAGGCGCGGCAACGCTTGGGACAGCTGGAGGTCGAGCATGGAATGCGCCGGGGATGGGTCTGGGCGCGGCTGGGTATGTGTTCCCTGGCCAATGCAATGGAACACCTTTCGGTCCTGGCTGAGCGTACAGCTGCGACGTTGGGTGGGGAATCTGCGGACGCAATGGCTAGACTGTATGGCGAGAGTGGTTATCTGGTGGACAACGCCGTCTTGCGTGCTCTCGAGTGCGTGAAATTGGCACAGGACACGGCCGCGGTACATGCAGCAGTCCGTTGCGTCTACCTTCCGTGGCTGGAAAACACCACCACGCACTTCCAGGAGTGCTTGGCGAAGCAACGGTTGCCGGTGGCAACTGAACAGGAGAGCTTCCAGATCGAGCCGGGCGAGTGCGTTCTCTTTGTAGACGCTCTGCGTTTCGATGTGGCCCAACGCTTTGCGGCGATGGCTGGTGAGCGGCAGATCGAGGTTTCATCCGGCCGGCGTTGGGCGGCTCTACCAACGGTTACAGCTACAGCAAAGCCAGCGTCTTCACCGGTTGCTGCAAGACTGCGCGGCGAACGACCGGAGGGAGACTTTTGTCCGGGATTGAGCGACACCGGAGAGAGGTTAACCACGGACAGGCTTCGCAAACTACTTGCGGCCGAGGGTTTTCAGGTCTTCGACGCGGCGGAGACAGGTGATCCGCAGAGCACGGACGCGCGCGGCTGGACCGAGTACGGCGAGTTTGACAAGCTGGGTCATGCTCTCCAAGCGAAGCTGGTGGCTCGGATCGACGATCAGTTGGCCCTCCTGCTAGAGAGAGTAGAGGGGCTGCTGAAAGCGGGCTGGAAGCGGGTACGAGTAGTCACTGACCATGGCTGGCTGCTTTTGCCGGGCGGTCTGCCGAAGGCTGACTTGCCGAAGTATCTTGCCGAGAGTCGCTGGTCGCGGTGTGCGTCTATCAAGGACAGCTCCCACGTTCAAGTGCCGGTGGCCGGTTGGTACTGGAATCCGAAGGAACGGTTTGCCTACGCGCCAGGTGTGTGCTGCTTCGTGAAGGGTCGGGACTATGCCCACGGAGGCGTGAGTCTGCAGGAGTGCGTCATTCCTGTCTTGGCCCTAGCCTCGACTGCGCCAGCGCGCGTACCCTCGACAGTAAGTGAGGTTCTCTGGGTGGGTCTGCGTTGTCGGGTGACCGTGCAACCGGCGAGCGAGGGACTACAGGCCGACCTGCGGACTCAGCCAAACAACCCGAACTCGAGCATTGTGGAGCCAAAGACCCTGGATACACAGGGGAAAACAGCGTTGCTGGTCGCCGACGATTCCTACGAGGGAACGATGGCGAGCGTCGTGATCCTTGACAAGTCCGGGCGCGTGGTATGCAAGGAGGCCACGACAGTTGGAGGTGGAGAATAGCATGGAACTTGATCATCTTGACCAACTCGCGGCTTCGGCCTTTGATGGGTATCTTGTTCGAAAGGACCTGGTGCGCCGGTACAGCCGGCAGTTCCCCGTCCCCACGTATGCAGTCGAGTTTCTCCTCGGCAGGTACTGCGCCTCTGTGGACGAGGATGAAATTGCCGAAGGGCTCCAGGTCGTTGAGCGACAGCTCACGGATCGAACGGTTAGAACTGGACAGGAGGAGCTTTTCAAGGCTCGTGCCCGGGAAAAGGGGCAAGTGAAGCTTATTGACCTCGTGAAAGCCAAGCTCGATTCGAAAAACGACTGCTTCATCGCAGAGCTCCCCAGCCTGCAACTTACAAAGGTCCGAATCTCCGATGATATCGTCCACAACCACGAGCGAATGCTTACAGGTGGCTTCTACGCCGAGGTGACACTAGAGTATGACGCCGCAATTGCTCAGGAACAGGGAGGGCGGCCTTTTTGCGTCACCGGCCTGAGGGCCATTCAGCTATCGAAAACGGATGCGCTCACGAGTCTTTCCCGGGGAAGGTCTCAGTTCACAACATCGGAATGGGTAGACTTGCTGATCCGGTCTGTGGGTTTGGAGCCAGCCGCTTTGTCGGAGAGGGCTCGCTGGGTAGCGCTCCTTCGAATGGTCCCCTTTGTCGAGCGGAACTACAACGTCGTGGAGCTGGGGCCACGCGGGACCGGCAAGAGCCACCTGTATCAGCAAATCTCACCGAACTCCCACCTGATCTCCGGTGGTAAGGCAACCGTGGCCAAGATGTTTGTCAACAACGCGAACGGGCAGCGAGGACTCGTGTGTCAGTACGATGTTGTGTGCTTCGATGAGATCTCGGGCATCTCCTTCGACAAGAAGGACGGCGTCAACATAATGAAGGGTTACATGGCTGCGGGCGAGTTCTCTAGAGGGAAAGAGAGCATTCGCGCCTCAGGCAGCCTCGTGATGGTCGGGAATTTCGATGTGGACGTTCAACAACAGCAGAGGATCAGCCACCTCCTTGGACCACTGCCCCCAGAGATGCGCAATGACACAGCGTTCATGGACAGGGTCCATTCCTATCTGCCTGGGTGGGAGTTCCCAAAACTGAATCCCAACGAGCACCTGACGAACCATTTCGGTTTGGTAAGTGATTTCCTGTCAGAATGCTGGAGCAAGCTCCGAGAAGTCAGCCGAGTCTCGATTCTCCAGGGTAGGGTTAACTGGGGAGGGGCACTAAGCGGGCGAGATATCGAGGGGGTCAGCAAGACGGTAAGTGGCTTGATCAAACTCCTGTACCCTGATCCCTCCACTCCAGTGCCTGAAGAAGAACTGGAGAAAGTCGTACGAGTCGGACTTGAGAGCCGCCGGCGAGTGAAGGAACAACAGAAGAGAATCTTGAAGACGGAATTCCGAAACACGCACTTCAGCTATTTCATGGGCGTGGACGGAATTGAGCAATTCGTATCGACTCCGGAACTTCACAGCGACGATGCTATCGAAGGAGATCCTCTTCCGCCCGGGCAGGTGTGGGCCATCAGTCCGGGAGCAGAAGGTGCTGGGGTCGGGCTCTATCGAATCGAGATCACTGCAGGTCCGGGTGGAAGCGTCCGGATTCTGAATGCGCAGGTGCCGGCGACATTTCGTGAAAGCGTCAAGTTCGCAGAGCAGAACCTGTATGTGAGAGCGCGAGAACTGGTTGGTGATCGGGATCCCAGGGCACACGAGTTCTCGATTCAGCTCCGAGCTATCGACGCAGACCGCTCAGGTGCTGGTCTAGGACTCGCAGTTCTCATTGCTCTAAGCGGAGCGCTCCTCGAGCGGAGCACAAAGGGCGGTCTGATCATCGTCGGTGCCCTCAATCTCGGCGGCTCGATAGAGATGGTTCTGAATCCCGTGACCGTGGTCGAACTCGCTGTGGAGAAAGGCGCCACAAGTGTCCTCATGCCAGTTTCCGCTCGAAAGCAGCTCTTCGATCTCTCTGACGACATGGCAACGAAGGTGAATATCGAATTCTACTCGGATCCGGGGGACGCGCTGTTGAAGGCGCTACTGGAGTAGATGGGTATTGGGAATGGTGTGGGACTGCAGGCCCCGTCTCTTGTCTCCCGCGCATGGTTAGAATATCCTTGAGTGGAACCGGCTACGCAAGTTCATGCAGGGTGCCCAGAAACGCTTGCATTCACGGCAATCGGCATCTCTGACCAGCAAGGCGGTGTGAAATGAAGAAGAGAGTCCGACAAATCAACTTCTACTTGATGAAACGAAGCGATCGTGAATTCGGAGACGTGCTCAAGAACCCCAGTGTCCTCCACCGCGAAGATGTGAGCGCTGAGTGGGGATTTGAGGCTGCTCTGTTTCTGCGAGATCCAAAGGCTCGGATTCCCTGGTGGCTGAAATTCCTACAAACAGCTTTCCCGGATATCGAGCCCCGCTTCAAGAATGTCAGTAATGCCGCCGTCTTGTTGGTCCGCGCAGGCTCTCGGATGCTGGCGATTACATTTGGCTACGGAAAGTATCTCTTGGATCCAGACTGCTATGAATCCGATTTCGGCCTCAAGGTTGCATTGAACACGATCAATCCCGAGCGCCTACGGAGTGTCGATGTGAGGACTATTGAAGAGCTAACTCTTCAAACCAGGAAGCAAGCAAGCCGGGGCTCATCCGTGGAAACGTTTGGCTTGGACGTGACTAGCGATCTCTTGAGGGGTGTCACGGGAGAACCCCGTGATGCAGATTTTGCCAAAAGGGTCACTGGAGCTGACGCCCTCGTGCTGATATTGCCAGCAGCATTTGGGGATTTGGGCAAGAAATGTGAAGAGATCTTGAGGGCCTATGAGAGTGATTCATACAAAGAGCATTTCAGTTGGATCGACCATCTACGCGGTGTGAGAGATGCAAATGTTATTCAGGTTCTGGACACTCAGATGGTTCAATCCATTCGCGATGGGGATAGCGACTCTCTTCATATGGCCCCCCCGGAACCTGTGGACTGGGAGCAAGTGGAGGGGTTCAGCTATTCCACGCGAAGGGGCCATCAGGTCCTGGACGCAGACATGGATTTCGACGAGTTCTTCGACACTGTTCAGGACCCCCACGCACTCTCTTCGGTGGGATTGAGAAAGGCTCGTGTGCTCGTGAAGCTTACAGGGATGGACCGAGCGGTGCCTCGTTGGTCCGTCTATAGTTGTCTCGTCTTCGAGACAGATTACAATGGTTCCCTGTATGTCTTGTCCGGTGGTCGATGGTTCTGCGTTGAGCGTGACTTCGCGGGCGAAGTCCAGGACTTCGTAGGTGCCCTGCCTGTTTCGCGCCTGGAGATCCCTAGGAGTCAAGTTGGCGAGTGGGAGAGCGACTACAACAAACGAGCGGCCAACTCTCGGCCCGACATAGTGCTGATGGACAGGCAGTTAGCTAGATGTGGCGGTGGGCACGGGCCAATTGAAGTCTGCGATCTCTTCACTTCCGAAAGGCAGTTCGTTCACGTCAAGCGCAAATACCGTTCGTCGACTCTCAGCCACCTGTTTGCGCAGGGAACGGTCTCTGCCGAGGCGTTCCTCCGTGATGAGAACTTCCGCAGCGACGCTCGGAGCATCTTGACGACAGCTGGTTCGGAACTAGCTGGCTTGATTCCGGCCGAAAGGCCCCTAGCTGGAGACTTTGAAGTCGTGTTCGCTATTATCACGGGGAAGGCTGGGCACGTGGGAAAAAGCCTTCCTTTCTTCAGCAAGCTACATCTCATGCAGGCTGCGCGACGACTTCAGCTTCTGGGGTACAAAGTGGGAGTCTACGGAATTCCCTTTGTTGGTCGGGCCAAGCCGGAGAGTGTCCTGGATCCTGCTGCTTTGCCGGCAGGCGATGTCGGCTACTCGGAAACCATTGGTCCTCTCAGGACACAACAGTGATTTCGAACCCTCGGTTCTTGAGAAGGGACGCTATATCCCTGGCTGGTAGAACCAATGAGCTGATCGCAGCTCAAAACACCACCAAGATCAGGAGGAGCTGAGATGGGTACCTGTTATGACCTTCCGCCATTGATCGGTACCCCGAAACAGAGAAAGGTGGCAGAACGTATTCGAGAACGGAAAGTCCCAGAACTGAAAAGACTCGAGGCACAGCTGAAGGCGGATCCTCCTGAAGGTATCGATCTCGAAAAAGCGCTTCGCTCAATTGACATTGCGGTCAACAGGAGAGCCCCTAACTGGTGGACCGACATTAGCGGCCTCTCGGCAGAAGAGATCATGAGAAAAGTAGATCCATCTCTGTAGTCTTCTGCAATACCCGCCCTTCCGAGCACCTGGTGGGCCGGAGGGGGGTAGGGGGTCAGCACCCATTCTAGTGCGTATTCTGAGGACACAATGCCAATTCCTGAGACACCAACACTTGAAATCAACGTTCTGTCTCGAGATTGAACGGGGGAGGTTCACTTGGATGAGGAATTGCGTCAACGGTTGATCGAGGCCGCGCGAAGTCGAGGCGTGCTGCACTACAAGGACGCAGCACGTGTGCTTCACATAGACTGGGAGCGGTTGGATCACTGCCAGCGGTTGTTCCAGGAGCTGGACGATATCTCGACCTTCGAGCACGAACAAGGCCGGCCGCTGCTCTCTGTAGTAGTTGTCCGCGAAGAAGACCATCGGCCAGGGAAGGGTTTTTTCAAGATGGCGAGAAGATGCGGGAAGCAGACGCCGCAGGAAGACGATGATACCTTCTTCGCCGCTGAGCTGAAGCGTACGCACGATTACTGGGTGGGTCAACCGACAGGTCCGAACGAAGAGTGAAGAAGACAATCCTCACGACTCCGGCTGTGTAATTCGGGACTGTAATTCGGGACAAACCACTCATTAGCCGAACTGCTTGTCTAACCTAGGCCTACGACCTCGTTTCTGTGGCAGGAGCGACCGCCCGGGCATCTTCTCCAGCCGATTCAAGAACTCCCTCCCTCCGCAAGGCAATCTGGTGTGGCTATGCCTCATTAATGGCTGGTGAGAAATGCGGGTTAACAACTTGAGGTTCCATTCTGGCACCTCAAGTCAACGGGGTGGTCGCCGCTACTTGCCCTACGTTCTCCAGGAACAGTATACCCGTTCCGCACTTTCGTGATACTCTGGGAAGCGGCCGGGATCCGAGTTTCCCGGGACATAGGGGTTGTTGAAAAACGCCGGGGGTTTTGGGGGACGGCAGTGTGGTGTCCTTCGACGGGTTCAGGACGAACGGTGTTTTCGTGTCAGGAGAGCAAGCAGCCCTCCGTTCGCCCTGAGCCCGTCGAAGGGTCGACGGAGCTGTCGAAGCGGCGCGTGAGCTCTCCAGGAACAGTATACCCGTTCCACACTTTCGTGATACTCTGGGAAGCGGCCGGGATACGGAAAGGTTTCACTCTTGCTTCCTGGAGGACTGTCCCGCACACTGAGTTGCGCACTGCGCTGCACTCAAGTTGCAGATGAACAAGACCGAAGCTCGGGGAGACAAGGTGACGCTCACTCTCCGGGAGGCAAGATGACCTACAAGTCCCAAACCACGCTCCTTGGTTTTCCGCTTGTTCATGTTGCCACTGCGGAGATGCGGGACGGACGGATTGTGAGAGGCATCGCCAGAGGCTGGATTGCCATCGGCGACATCTCGTTCGGCGTGATTGTTTCCATCGGGGCGGTCTCCATCGGTGGCATCGCGCTGGGAGGAGTTGGCCTGGGACTGCTCTCTCTGGCGGGGTTGTCCATAGGGGTGTTTGCGTTGGGAGGCGTAGCGGTCGGGATTGTCGCAATGGGGGGATTTGCGGTTGCGTGGCATGCCGCGATGGGCGGTGCGGCAATCGCCCGCGAATTCGCGCTTGGGGAGTCGGCGATTGCCGAGCATGCCAATGATGAGGCTGCCAGGGAGTTCTTCAGCGGGAGCGGATTCCTCGCGGGGGTATCCTCGGTCATGAGGAATGCCCGCTGGCTCGTGCTTCTGGCTGCTCTTCCTGTGATCCAGGCTGTGCTCCGGAGGAAGAGGGAGAAGGAGCACGAAGTACGAAGCACGACGCACTAGCCTGGATTTTGCATGAACCCCTGCTGCGAGGATCTCAGGGTGTGCCTGGACTGCGTTGCGCCGCCGAAGCCACTCGTCATCCCCGCCCCGGATCGGGGTCCGGGGCAGGCTCTAGCGGGGACGACGGGTAGGAAGAGGGGATTGGGGGTCAAGTCTTGCATGCGCGCATGCGGCAGGGAAACCCGGAGGTTGTCGAAATGTTCCGCATCGGGCTATTGGTTGTCCTCGCGATGCTGTGTCTGATGATCGGTTGTTTCCCCTTTGGCAAAGGCCCGGGTGCGGCCAGGAACATTGAGCTGACGGCGGGCGATGACGGCCGGACGATCAGGATGCTTGAGGGCGGGATTCTGATCGTGGCTCTGGAATCCAACCCCAGCACAGGATACACGTGGGAAGCTGTCGGGATTGACGAGAAAATCCTGCGCCGGATCGGCGAAAAGGAGTGGCGGCAGAAGCCCGGTACGGAAGGGATGATGGGCGCGCCGGGAACCATGCGGATCCGGTTTGAGGCGGTGGGGAAGGGGAGCGCGAACCTGAAACTCGTGTACCATCGGCCGTGGGAGAGGGAGAAACCTGAAGAGACGTTTTCGATCGAAGTTGTGGTGCGCTAGCCCGTCTTCCTGCTCCCCTTGACACCTTCCCATTCCATCGGTATAGACGAAAGCCTCTGTTCACGCGCAAATGAGTCCATGTTACCCGAAGCAAAGAAGGGTCGGGGACATGCCGAATGGGGTCTTCGGTGCTGGGAGGAGGTCGGTAGTACCGTCACCAAGACACCTCCAGAAGTCCCCTGTGCAGGCTGTCCCCGACCTGTCTTCTACATCCATATCCACCCGCGAACGGCCGCGAAGTTCCTGCCTGTGTATCGGACATCCACGGCTTCCAGTTGAGACCGTGCTCGCCGGTTGGCCCGGGATCCTGTCCTGCCGGAGCCCCACCAAGAAGCCACGAAGGGAAGTCAGCGTTCCGGCACGTTCATTGCGACAGCCCTACTCTCGTACGGCAACGACGACAGGCAACGACGGGTTTCCGGGAGGAGGTTGCGTGATGCTACGTGCTTGTAGGGGAAACAGTTACGACAAGAGTGCAGACTCCAGTGCAACGGTCTGTGAAGGCGGGCGATTTTTCTTCACCTCTCAAGTCTGCAACGAAATCATCCGCTCGCTAACCGAGAGACACCCGGAATCCATCGTGGACGTCGTCGCAAGGGCGGAGGTGCTGGCAGGTGAGTACGGTGGCGGAATCACGGAACCCTCCCTGTCGTTCATTCTTGCCAAGGCTTACTGCTACAGCGGAGACGCGAGGTTCCTTGATCGGCTGACGGTGCTGATCGCCAACGGGGATGAGGTGACAGGGAACGGCGCGAGCCGGCCCTACGACCAGGGAATGGTCTGGCGAGCGGCCCGGTTAGTCTCGGACCTGTTCGCGTTCCACCTGGTTCATGGCTCCGGGCACCTCGCCGCCGAGAAGCTGGTCCAGAAAATCCGGACCGACTGCGCAGCTCTGACGAAAATCCGCAAGTCGGCGGGCTCGCTGGCGAGGGTCATGGCGGCCGGAGCCGTGGCCCAGGCTTGCATGAGTCTGCCTGGTCTGGGTTCGTCGGATCGGCGCCGCGAGCGGGGGCTGGCCACGCTGAGTGAGCTCATTGGCGAGTATGCCTTCCCGTCGCGTCCGTTGAGTTTGGGGGAACGTTGCCTGGTAGCGGAAACGTACCTGTCCTTGATCGCCCTCTCGCTGGTGCACGGGCTGGATGTTCCCGCCCATGTGCTGGGTGGAGTGGAGGCCGTGGTCGACAGCATCGCTCAGGACTCTGCAGCACCGGTTGCCCGCGGGGGTAGTGAGTTGGTTCTCAATATCGCTCCCTTTGAGGCTTCAGCCTCAAGCGAGGCGATTCTGAGCCTGAGCGCCTTACTCTTCGATCGGTTGGATCTGGCCGGAGGAGAGTTCCGGGTGGCCGAGACCGTGATGTGGCTGATGGGTGTGACGGGTCTGGAGGAATATGAAAGCTTCTGCACGGAGGAAATGCTGACTACCGTGTAGACAGAAAACAGAAAACAGAGAACAGAAAACAGAGAACCGAGAGCCGAGAACCGAGAACCGAGAACTGAGAACTGAGAGCCGAAAATAGAAAATAGGAAATAGAAAGTAGGAAATAGAGAATAGGGCAAGAGGAGTTAACCCGCATTTCTCACCAGCCTCGTCGCGAGGCGTTGTAGATACCTGTAATGACGAGTATGACAAAGTCAGTGCAGGTAGATACGCCGCCGCAGCAGATGGCTGGTGAGAAATGCGGGTTAAGGAACCTCCGGATGGGATTGAGGGTTGGAGTATGTCGAAGGCGATTGGACTGATCCGGGTTGACATGTCCCGGGTTAGGTGCTAGCCTGCGCGGTACGTTTGGATCTGTGTGATTTCTCGTCGCTCTTTTGACCCTGTTCAGATCCCAAGGAGGTTGCTCGACGTGTTGAAGCCATGGGAAAGGGTTCCGGCAGTGGTGGGACTCGCTGGATTCGTGGCGTTGGGGGTCGGCTGTTCCATCATGCCGGAGAAAGAGCCCATCCCTGATGAACTGGCTATCCTGTTCACCGCTTCCACCGGTGCCGAGATTGAGCCCTGCGGCTGACACGCCGCCGACAAAGGCGATCTGGCCCGGAGGGTCGGACACATTCAGGAGTTCAGGGAAGGAAACGCCGCTCCCCTCGTCCTCGATGCCGGGGATTTCTTCGGCCCCAAATCTCCGCCCCGGGAGCGCGACAAGAGCAAGATTGTGAGCCGGATCATGGGCATTGCCCAGTACGATGTGGTGGGAATCGGGGAGGCGGAGCTCCGCTATGGCTTGGGTTTCCTCCGTTCCCAGATTAAGGCTCATGATCTCCCCGCTGTCTCGGCCAACCTGGTCTATCTGGACTCGGGAGACTACATTGTCGAGCCGTACAGCGTGGTGAAACGCGGAGGGTTCAAGGTCGGGGTGACGGCTGTATCGGGAGAGCTGGAAAGCTTCAGGGGCAAGGAGAGCCTCAAGGACTGGCGCGACCAGAACGTTACGCTCTCGGATCCCGAGACCGCGTTGACCGAGGTCATCGACAGAATGCGGCAGAAGGAAAAAGTGGACCTGGTGATCGTTCTCTCGCATATGGGTTATGAGGAAGGGGCCAAACTTGGGGAGGCGATCCCGGGAATCGATGTCTGGATAGAGGCCCACAACCGCGGGCGTATGGTTACGCCGGAGAAGAAGGGTGAGACCATCTATGCCGCTTGCCGGGGCCGTTCTTCCGGGTACGGCGAGCTGTATCTGTCCTTGGCAGAGGAAGGTGCTGTCAGCAACTTCGTGGGGCGGGCGGGGGGTCTTACCAGCAAGGGCAGGTCGGATGAGGCGGCGTTGGCTGTGATCATGGAGTTCAAGCAGGCCGGCAAGAAGCCCACACGCCGGGTGAGGAAGGCCGACCAGCCCGTCGTGGATGCGGCCATGGTCTCCAAGGATACGTTTGTGAGCGCGGAGTCTTGCAGGAAGTGCCATGCAGGGGTCTATGAGTCGTGGGCGATGACGGGGCATGCCTCCGCCTATGCGACCATTGCTGAGACCGCTCAGTGGAACGATCCTGACTGCCTGATCTGCCATACTACCGGCTATGGTGAAATGAGCGACCCTGAGTCGGGGATGATCGAGCCCAAGTTCTGGAACGTGCAGTGCGAGTCGTGCCACGGGATGGGTACCCAGCACTCCAGGCATCCGGGAGCCGCCGAGGTGCCCGAGCATGTCTGCCTTGAATGTCACAACCAGAGCAACAGTCCCGAGTTCGACTACGATGCGTATGTGGAACACATCGTTCATCATTAAGACCGGGATTATGCATGAATGGGTATGCCCGCGATGTGTTGGTGCGTTGTAGGACAGGAGAATAGACAATAGAGAATAGACCGCAATAGAGAAGTGTGAAGGTGTTTCTATGATGCTCTTGTCCGTGATCTATTCTCTATTGTCTACTTCTCTATTGCTCTGCCTGGACTATGCACAAATCCTTCCGGATTTGTGCATAGTCCAGGCTAAGGGTTACGGGTGCCACAAGAAAGTCCGGACCCGTCGGCTGAGCGGCCGACGGGTCTCTTTTATCTGCGAATGAGCGAAATATCATGATCTTTCTCTGGACCATAGCACGACCCGGACTGGCAATTCGTCCCGGGATGCCGTGGCTTGTCCTCGTCCTGTTTCTCCTGGGGCTGGCCCTTGTCGGCGAGGCGTACTTCCGCAGCGCTCCTCCCATCTCAAGTCGCCGCCGCTTGCTTCTCGCATCCCTGCGTTTCGCTGCGCTGCTGGTCTTGATGCTGATCATCCTGGATCCTACCCTTACTCTGACCTCGGGAGTTTCGGAAAAGCCGAAGGTGACCGTGCTGGTGGACACATCCCGGAGCATGGGCTTCTCGGACCGGAGACCGTCCGACAGCTCTGCAGAACCGGACAGTTCCCGGACCCGGCCGAGGATCCAGAGAGCGTTTGAGATCCTGTGGGGACCTCCGCGCGGGCTGATCGACGAACTGAAGAGCAAGGCTGAGGTTCGGTTATTCCAGTTTGCAGAAGATGTCGCTGCCCTCGGGGACAGGGGAACAACAGAGGCGGCGTGGGTGGAGGAATCGGGCGGCGGCGACCAGACCAACTTCGGCCGGGCGCTGGCGAAGGCAGTGGAGGGAGGGGGCGGGGGCAGGCCCGACGCTGTGATCCTTCTCTCGGATGGACTCAGCAACGTGGGCAAGGATCCGGTGGTGCTGGCTTCGCACCTTGGAGTTCCCGTCCATACGGTGGGAATAGGGGATCCAAATCCACCGAAGGATGTAGCCATCGCCCGGTGCCTGGCCAATGAGGTGGCCTACGTGGACAGCCGGGTGGAAGTCCGCGTGGATTTCGCTGTTTCCGGGTTGGAGATCGACAGCGTGCCGATCCGGCTCTGGGGGGGAGAGGATCTCCTGGACTCGGTGTGTGTGGATGTGGGGGGCCGCAGCGAGACGCGCAGGGTCAGCCTGTTCTTTACGCCCGCCGAAGAGGGTGTCCACCGCTACAGGGTTGAGATCCCCGCCCAGAAGGGCGAGGACATGATTGAGAACAACCAGCGTCTGCTGGTGGTCTCGGTCCTCAAAAACCGGATAAAGGTCTACCACGTGGCGTCCCGACCCAGCTGGGACTACGCTTTCCTGAACCGGGTTCTGGAGCGAGACGCCAGTGTGGAGGTGACTGCCCGGGTCCTCACCCCGTCCGACGCGACGGTCTTGCCACCCCCCGGGGAACTGGCGCAGTACGACGTCCTCATTCTCGGCGATGTCTCGCGCCGGCATCTCAAGGGTGATGAAGCGGACCGGTTGGTTGAGGCCGTGACCAGAGAGGGCAAGGGACTGGTTATCTTTGGTGGGCGGGATGGTCTCGATTTCAGAGGAACGCCGGTCGAGGAAATTCTCCCTCTGGAATCCGGAGCCGGGCGCGGTCGTCACCTGGTCGACACATTTCTGCCGGTTCTCACCCCGGAGGGCGCTGTGCACATGGTGACCCGCCTGGAGTCGGAGAGCGAACGGAACCGGGCCGCTTGGGCGGAGCTGCCGCCGCTGGATGCCATGAACGTTCTGGGGGCGCCGAAGCCCGGCGCCCAGAGACTGCTCGTGCACCCGTCGAGGAATGACGGGGGTGAACCCCTGGCTGTCGTCACCGTCCACCGGACGGGGGCCGGCAAGTGCGTGTTGATCTCCGCATACACGCTGTGGCGCTGGAAGTTCCTCGTGGCGGGATTCGGTGGAATGGGCGATCCCTACGAGCGGTTCTGGGGAAACGTGGTCCGGTGGCTGGTTTCCCGGGAGGATCTGAAGCGGGTGCGGGTGGCTAGCGATCGCCACGTGTACCGGAGCGGAGAGGTCGTCGTGTTTCGCGCGCAGGTGTACGACGATCTGTTTCAGCCCGTCGACGGCGCGACGGTTGTGGTGACACTCACGGGTAAGGACCGCACCGCGGATGGAAGAGTGGAGGAGGAACTGGTTCTCGACCCCGTGGGTGTGGGACAAGGTCATTACGAGGGCCGGCTCCCGTTTCTCCCTGCGGGTGACTATGAGGTCTCGGCCGAGGCTCTCAAGGGGGGGCAGGATCTGGGTAAGGACCGGACTGAGCTGGCGGTGGACACCTACAGCCTGGAGTACGAGAGAACAGCCATGGGCGAGAATCTCATGAGGCAGGTTGCCCGGGCCAGCGGTGGGCGGTACTACACGCCAACCGGCGCCGACGGACTGGTTCGAGGGATGGATCTGGAGCAGAGGTGGGTTCGGCGGGTTCGCGAACTGCGGGTGTCCAATGGGGCCCTGCTCTTTGTACTATTCGCCGGGTTGCTATTCGCCGAGTGGTTCATGCGCAAGCGCAGCGGGCTGTCGTGAAGGAAAGGACTGAGGATTGACACGAGAGTAGAGAGCGGGAAGTCGACCGGCTGGACGGTGCACGAACCCCATTCGGGGTCCATGGATTGTCCGGGCCGATGGGGGGGGAAGGGATGATGGGATGCGTGGCTTTCGAACCGGTCTCGGTGTGTCTGCGCTCGTCGCCGGCGCGTTTGTACTTGCAACGAAGGGGGTGGGAACCAGTCCGGCGGGGGTCCTGATCAATGAGGTAATGTACCACCCCGCCTCGGGAGGAAAGGAATGGATTGAACTCTGGAATACATCGATCCACCCGGTCTCGCTTCGAGACTGGACCCTGGAGGATTCCAGGCGAAAACCGTCTTCTCTTGCATCGGGTAATCTCACACTGGCGCCCGGTGCCTTTGTTGTTCTGGTCCCCGACGCCGACGCCTTCTCTGGGGAGTTCCCGCACGCAGATCCGTACCTCGTTCACGAACTCGAAGGCGCCTGGCCTGCCCTGAACAACACTCAACCCCCGGATCGATCCTACGCGGATCTCGTCATCCTGTCCGACGAGACCGGCGCAGTCGTAGATTCCCTCGCCTATGGAGAGAACTGGGGCATCCCCGGCTATTCCCTCGAGCGACTGGGCCCGGCGTTGGGCTCGGTTGCATCCAACTGGTGCGGATCCCTGGCGCAGGACAGGGCGACGCCGGGAGCGCCCAACAGCGTTTACCTTGAGGCTGACTCCCCGTCGGCACTGGTCGCCGAGCCGAATCCCTTCCAACCCGAGCTGGACGGGGTCGCCTTCATCTCGTTCCGGATTTCCCCCGGGTCTCCAACAGTGCGGCTCCAGATCTTCGACGCGGTGGGCCGGCTGGTCCGAACACTCCTCGAAGACCGGATGGCCGGCCGATCGGGTCGGGTCGCGTGGGACGGAAGGGATGATTCCGGGTGCCCGGCGCCGACGGGCATCTACATCCTGTATCTGCAGGCGATCGACGTTGGAGAGGGAGTGATGGCAGAGGCGAAAGGAACGATTTGTGTGGCGCGCGGTTTCCGGTGAGAGGGATGCGAAACGGCGAGAACACCGGGGGGCCGGGGACTCTGGGCTCGGGACTGATTTCGGGAGGTGATGCGGATGTGGAGGGGAAAAATCATCATTGTGATGCTGGCAGCGCTCTGTCCCTCGACTGTGACAGGCGCGTTTGAACGGACGCCTGCAGATGCCGAGGCTGGCGCATTGGCCGGTGCCGGCGCGGGGCGCAGGGTTGCAGAGGGCCGGTTGTTCGCAAACCCCGCACAGCTGGCGTGGGTTCAGGGAGTGCCGTTCCAAGTCACGCGGGGGAGCCTGTATGGAGTCCGGTCCCTTGGGTGGACGGCGGCGGCGGGCGGCAAGTGCCTCGGGTCAGGTGCAGTGTGCGCGGGACTCGCCCGGTTTGGCGACGATGGGTACCGGGAGATTACCATGGGCGCATCGCTGGGCTTCCCGTGTGGCGCCACGGGAGTTGGAGCCGGGTTCCGAGTGCAGCTTGCGGAGGTGATGGGGCTTGGAACCATGTGGAGGACGGTTCTGGATCTGGGGATGCTCCAGCCAGTGGGAGATAGCGTTTGTCTGGGGCTCGTCGTCGCAGGTCTGGGTGCAGGTGGAGATGTGCCGGAGAATGGTTTCGCGGGCCCCCGCATCTGTCTCGGGAGTTCCATTCGGGCAGGGAAGGGGATCATTGCACTCGTGGATGTGGAACAGGGGACGGGTGAGCCTCGGAGAATTCACTTCGCAGTTGAATCGTCCATTGGAGCCGGAGCAGTTTTCCGGGTGGGCCGGGTCACTGAACCGGGAGAGGTGTGCGGAGGATTGGGGCTGAGAAAGGGAAGGATGGGAATCGACATCTCGGTCCAGTGGCACGCGGTGCTGGGGTTCTCGAATAGGATCACGGTGGCGATAGGACTGAGCAGTCCGTAGTCCCTGGTCCAAGGAAAAGGGCACTTAAAGCCCCCGGAGGGGGCGGCTCAATGTTAGCCCCGGGTGAAGCGAAGCGGAACCCGGGGGGAAGGAAGAAGAGGAAGGG
>JAGLYR010000109.1 GCA_023132135.1 Candidatus Eiseniibacteriota bacterium
CGCCGCAACGCAGTCCAGGCACATCCTGCGCCCCTCGCAGCAGGGATTCATGAATAACCCAGGCTAGGGACTACGCACTAGGGACTGCTCCCTCCGTCCCGTCTTCTTTTGGCGCCAGGAACCGGTTGTACAGCGCCAACCCGAACATCGTCGCAATCCCCATGACAAAGAAGACCATCCACAGGCTGCGGGGCGAAGGTTCTGCCTGGCCTTCCACAAAGTGGGTATAGAGCGCCGCCCCCAGGTTGTTCCCCACCAGGCTTCCGATGATCCCGTACAGGAAGGCGTAGCCCATGTAGACAGCGACCTTGTCCTTCGGAGCAATCTGCCCGATGTAGCTGTAGTACTTGGGATGACACGTCATCTCGCCAATGGAGAAAAGAACCACGCCAAAGAAGAAGAACGCCGCGTGGCCCGAGAGAGCCAGCAGGAGAAACCCGAAGGTACCGATGCCAACCCCGGCAATCATGGTGGGCAGCGCCTTGAACCGGGCGACGATCCAGCTGACCAGCATCTGCAGGCAGATGATGGTCCCGGCGTTGACGGACGTGACGTAGGCCACATCGAATGTGATGCGGGATTCCCTCCCGAAGAAATGCCCGATTCCCGAGAGGATATTGTCGATGGGCGTGGTGTCGACGAACTCCTGGAGATACCAGAGCACCGTGTTGAACATCTGGAAATAGAGAATCCAGAAACCCGAGTAGATCACGATCATGAGCACGAACCGGAAGTTCTTGAGGACCATCAGCGCTTCGGCCACGGTCTGGCCGATACTCTTGGTGCTCTCCGGTTTCGGCGGGTCCCTGAAAATGAAGATGTTGGGAAGGAGCATCAACGCGCACCAGGCGGACGAAGCGATGAACACGTAGGACCAGGAGAAGCCCTTCAGGTAACTCACGAGGATCGGTGACAGGAAAGCGCCCAGGTTGATAGTCCAGTAGTAGATCCCGAATCCGAGGGTGGAGTTCTTCCCGGTCGTCGACCTCGCAATCGTGCCTGAGACGATGGGCTTGAACAACCCGCTGCCTACCGCCATGAACACCAGACTGGCAAACACGACTCCGTAGCTGCTCACATGCCCGGTCACGAAATAGCCCAACGAGAGCATGGCAAACGCAAACATCAGCATGCGCCGGTAGCCGAATCGCTCCGCCAGCGCGCCGCCGAAGATCGGGATGATGTACGTGAGTGCGTAAACCACGGACTGCAGCAGTCCCACCGCGCTCTTGCTGAACCCCAGTCCTCCGTCGGCCACTTTCCCGGCAAGATAGACAGCCAGGACCGACTGGACCCCGTAGTAGGCGCCCCGCTCGAACAGCTCGTAGAGGGACGCCACCCAGAAAGGCCTGGGGAACGACCGGATCCCCGTTTCGTGTGTCACTGCTTCAGCCATAGGACAGTTCCTTCCGGTTCAGGTGACGATTCGAGTGACCATTCTTAGCACAGAACCGGGAGGATCGCAAGGGGAAGGCGTGCCGTGCCGGGAGCACAAAAACGGGGGCGACCCGGTGGGTCGCCCCCGTTTTGCACATTATGCAATGAGTATCGCTACTTCGCCATGACCATCTTCTTCGTCATCACCGCGTCCCCGCACTGCATGCGGCAAAGGTAGACGCCGCCAGGGAGAATCACGCCGCTGGTGTTCGTACCATCCCAGACCACGTGATGGGTTCCCGCATCGTACGTCCGGGCCACCAGGGCCCGCACGTGCGCGCCCGTGACGGAGTAGACATCCATCCGGACCGCTGATCTTTCCGGCACAGAGAAGGTCACCGTCGTCATCGGGTTGAACGGGTTCGGGTAGTTTCCGATCAGGGACAATTCACCGTGAGTCTGCGTACGCACGGTCACGCCGGTCGGATCCGTCGTGACGGTGACCGGTTCGAACACCGGAATCCGGTTGTACGCCGTCACCGTGAGGAGAATATCCCTGTTTTCGGGAAGAGCCGCCTCTATATCGATCATCGCTACACCATAGGGATCTGTGAGACCGGCCCCAATGAAATCACCCTCGTAGGAAAGCCCGCAAAGAGCGCCCTCCACGCCCGGCACCGTCACCGTGTAGCTGGTCGCTCTCGATGAGATCGAACCTGTGTGATTCACGGAGATGGCGATCGGCGTATCGGTCCGGATCCGGAGTGATGGATCCCCAAACACATGCCAGGTCTTGAACATGGCGGCTCCGTCCCAACCATGCTCGTCCATCATCTGGCAGGATCCGTTGTAGCACAGGCCCCCAAAGGTCCGCTTCGAGTCCTGAACGAGAAGATCATTCATCTCGTCCTGTGCGACCATAGGCGGATTCCAGGACTGATTGACCGACGAGGCGTAGACCCCGATTGCCCCGGTGGGATTGCCGTTGCTGCTGTTGGTTGCCCGCAGCCATGCCTCGGCAAAACAGCTGTAGTTCTCGAACTTGCCGTTGACGCAGGCGACGTCAAAGATGAACGGCAGCATGCCGTCGTTGGCAAGCTGGTTCACACGGTAGCTGGAGAACCCTGTGGTTCCCCAGGCGGAAATGCTCCCGTGGCCGCAGTAGTTGAGGATACTCCGCCCGCTGTTGAGCGCACTGGTTACCTGAGACGAGCCGGCCCCCGGATCGTAGATCTGATCCACGAGAGTGTATGTGTAGTCCAGAAGGTCGGTCCGTATGTTGTCGATGTGCTCCCGGTCCAGTTCCCCGTCGTCACCCGGTCCTTCGTTAGACCCGATCCCTGTGCCCTTGTGATACCAGGACGCCCCGGCCTGCGGGTACTTCTCGTAATCGATGGTCCGCTGAACCTGGGTCTCGACCTGCGAGACGTTCTGGGCCGAGAAGCGCCCAATGACCAGCTCGGGATAGTAATCGTCTCCGTCCATGAGACTGTAGCGGGGATCGGAAGCGTCTCCGTACGTGTGCATTGGCGGAACCTGCGGGCCATCTCCCACCAGAAGGACGTAGACCAGATCCGGCACCGTGTCCCGGTAGGCCCGGATGAACTGCTTTATCTCGACCGGTGTCGATCCAACTCCGGACACATCAAAGATCCGGGTCCGCATTCCCATTTCGTTCTTCCACTGGACGAGCGGTTCAACGGTTGAGCGGAAGTCGTCGTAGGTGATGACAAGCATTTCGCCCTGCTCACCCACGGAAGCATACCGGCCCAAGGTGAAGTTGAGGAAACGACTCTCGTAGATCTGTTCGAAATCGCGGGACAGTCTCAGTGGACGCTCAATCCTCTCGATCACGTTCACCTGGCCTACCCCCACGGCAACGACTTCGATCTTCAGATACGTCGTGACCCGGAGGCTCTGGGTCGCAGGGTTGTACTGGAAAGGATTGAACAGAATTGTCATCCCGCGGAAATCACGGAGGATGTAGGGATCGCGATGGCTCACGACCTCGGCCGGATACCACGCGTCGGTCTGGTAGAACTCATCAAAGGTGTAGGGTACATCCTGCGGATTCACCGTGCGCAGCAGGTTCCCCTTCGAAGGCGCCACCGGCGCGGTGGCCAGCTCCTCGTAGCGCTGGTCGAGGATGTTAACCGCCATCCGGGCGTTGTCCGGAATCATGACGCTCCGGCATACACGGGGCAGATACGGAAACCCGGCTTCCAGAATTCCGCTTTCCTTCGGCAGTGCAATCACCGCATGTGGCACGCCGTTGACCAAGACCTCATCCGTTGCGAACCCGCCGATCCTGTACTCGAGGACCGTCCGCAGCTCGCCGGATTCCAGGACACTGATGGAGACCGCCTCTCCACCTTCCCCGACCGGGTTCCACTGGGCAGCGTGAACGGACCCGGGGATCAAGAGGCAAAAAACCAGCAACCAGTACGCTCTTTTCATCTCTCCTCCTACGCATGAGGGGCCCAGCACGGGCCCCGAGCTCCCGCAATCTTACACTACTATAATCACGAACTCGTCACGCGGCAACCCATCGCGGCGACATACACGTCACTGGCCCTATTCGTGTCTTGCTTGGGCTGCCTCAAAATGCTACCGTAGTGGCCGGAATCGGTGAGTATTGTCAAAGGAACCCGGCTGGATACGAGATCCGTCGCCTCTGGAGATTATTCAGAATGAAGATCGCCCTTGCCCAGATAGACCCGACAGTCGGTGACTTCGAGGGAAACCTCCGGCACATCCGGCAAGCACTCAAGGACGCCAGGGCCGGCGGCGCGGACCTCTGCCTGTTTCCAGAGCTCTGCCTGACCGGCTATCCGCCCCATGATCTCCTGGAGCGCCCGCGCTTCGTTGAACAGAACCTGGAGGCACTGGACGCTCTCCGGCCCGACACAGCAGACATCGCGGCTGTGGTTGGCTTTGTCGGAACCACCGCGGACGGTGTGGGGAAGGGCCTGTACAACTCGGCAGCGCTCCTCGCCGAAGGTCAGGTGGTGTCTGTCCATTCCAAAACCCTGCTTCCAACCTATGACGTGTTTGATGAGAGGCGGTACTTCGAGCCGGCTTCCCGGGTCCGGCCTGTGGAATTCCGGGGAATTCGTCTGGGCATCTCCATCTGCGAGGATATGTGGAACGTTCCGGACTTCTGGCCCAGGCGAATGTATGAGAAGGACCCCGTTCGCGATCTTGTGAACCAGGGAGCCGACATCCTCATCAACATTTCGGCCTCTCCCTTCACCCTCGAAAAACGCAGGTTGAGACCCGAGATGCTCAAGGCCGCGGCGCTCAACTACGGACGCCCGCTCTTTTTCGTCAACCAGGTCGGAGGCAACGACGATCTGGTGTTCGACGGTCACAGCCTGGCTTTTGGTCCGGACGGCGCTCTCTGGGCGCGGGGCCGGGAATTCGGCCAGGACCTGATTGTGGTGGACACCGACGCGGGGACCGGCGAGATCCGGGACCTGTGTCCGTCGGATGAGGCAGCTGCTCTCGAGGCCCTCGTTCTGGGTACACGAGACTACGCTCACAAGTGTGGTTTTCAGTCTGCCGTTCTCGGCCTCTCGGGGGGAATAGATTCCGCGCTGACAGCCGCCATCGGCGCCCGCGCGCTCGGTCCCGGCAACATCCACGGGATCGCCATGTCCTCCCGGTACACGTCCGACGAGTCTGTGAGGGACGCCCGGGCCATTGCCGAGGCGCTGGGCATTCACCTTCACTTTATCTCCATCGACGACATCTTCGAGGTTTTCCTCCGGAAGCTGGCGCCCGTCTTCGGAGATCTCGAGCCCGATGTCACCGAGGAGAACCTGCAAGCCCGGGTCCGAGGGGTTCTCCTCATGGCCCTGTCCAACAAATTCGGCCACCTTCTCCTTACAACCGGAAACAAGTCGGAGCTGGCCACCGGGTACTGCACCCTCTACGGCGACATGGCCGGGGGGCTGGCGGTCCTGGCGGATGTCCCGAAGACGATGGTCTACCGGATCTGCGAGGAGCTCAATCGGCAGGATCCCATCATTCCCCGGTCGGTAATCGACAAACCCCCCAGTGCCGAGCTTCGGCCCGATCAGACAGACCAGGACAGCCTGCCCCCCTATGACGTTCTCGACCAGGTGCTGGAGTACCACATTGAGGAGCGGATGGACCTGGATCGGATTGTGGAGCGGGGATTTGATAGGACTCTCGTGGAGGACGTTCTCCGACTCGTGCGGGTCAACGAGTACAAGCGCCGACAGAGTCCGCCTGTGTTGAAGATTACCTCAAAAGCATTCGGGCCGGGGCGCAGAATGCCCATCGCTCAAAGGTGGAACGGCTAGCCTGGATTATTCAGGCTACAAGAGCAGCGTTGCCGTCTCGGAGTCTGAGATAGAAAACGAGACACTTCCGGGGTATTCCAGAAGATATTCCAGAAGAGCGCAAGCGGCGGACAGCAGTATTCCCCAATCCTGGTCGCTTGTC
>JAGLYR010000011.1 GCA_023132135.1 Candidatus Eiseniibacteriota bacterium
GGGGGGGAGGAAGAAGACGAACCACGATCCTCCAACAAAGGAGCGCTGCCACATGCAGAACTGGACACGACGTGAATTCCTGAGAACGACATCTGTAACCGCCGCCGGTTTGGCGGTGGGCGGGTCGCTGCTCTCGTGCAGCCGTCAACCGGTTCTGGATCCGCGGAAGGTCGTGCTGATCCGGGACCCGATGGCGACGGGGGAGGGCTGGTCGATTAATGCCGGTGCGGTCCGGCAGATGATGGATTGCGCCATCACGGAGTTGGCCGGGGTCAACGACGTGGGCCGGGCATGGAGGGCGTTCTTTCCGGGAATCACACGAACGAGTGTGATCGGAATCAAACCCAATTGCGTTGTGGCCGACAGTCATCCGGGGCAGCTCGTGAGTCACCCCGAGGTCGTCGATGCCGTCGTGCAAGGCCTTCTCCAAATGCCTGTGCGGGGGTTCGGGCCCGAGAACGTCCTGATCTGGGAGCGCTGGACGGCCGAGCTGGATGGCGCCGGCTACACCGTCAACAAGGGGTCCGAGGGGGTTCGATGCTTCGGCACGACGGAAGCCCACGAAGTCGATCTCGACGACGACGTCGGATACGACAAGGACTGCTCGTTCACGTCCCTTGAGGACACCGCCTACTTCAGCAAGATCGTTTCCCGTGAGTGCGACTTTCTTATCAACGTTCCGGTGCTTAAGCAGTGTGGTGTAGCGATCACGTTTGCTCTCAAGAACAACTACGGCGCCTTCTCGACGGGCTACCCGGTGTGGAAGAGCATCGGGGAGGTGTTCCACACGGAGTTCGCACAGCGGATCATAGACATCAACTCGGCTCCCGTTCTCCGGGACAAGTACAAACTGGTAGTCGGGGACGCACTCTTCGGTCTCAAGGAAGGGGGCCCGGCAGGGCCGCCCCAGTTCACGCACAATGGCCTCATTCTCAGCGCCGACCCGGTGGCGGCGGACGTGGTCGCGATGTCCATTCTCGCCGATGAGGGGGTGGATACGGCCCGCGGAGACTATCTCGACAAGGCTGCCGAGGCGGGTTTGGGTATGGCGGATCCCAATCAGATTCACCGTGTGTATCTCAACGCCGAAGGCACCCAGGTATAGAAACAGGCCAGGGCGCCGGGGTCAGAGAGGGAGGGAATGGATCTGTGGACAACGAAAGGTGGTACAACCTTCTTGACAGTCTCAAGGAGAAGCTGGAGATCGAGAACGAGGGTGAGCAACCCGGTCCCGGCGGGGCCACGGTCGAATGGATCACGTTCAAAGGTCCCAAGGGGTTGATGAAGCTCGAGCGAACCTCGCGACCGGTTATTCTCGATCGAAAGATGCACTATTCCAAGCGCGCCGGGGGAGCGACAGAAGAAGAACTCGTGCTCTCGGAGACGGAGAAGAGCTATCGGGTGGGGCTCTATGTGTGGTCAGACGCGGGGGGATGGGAAGAGGTGGATTTCAGGGCGCTGACAGAATAGGCTAGCCTGGATTATTCATGAATCCCTGCTGTGAGGG
>JAGLYR010000110.1 GCA_023132135.1 Candidatus Eiseniibacteriota bacterium
GTCCTGAGCCCGTCGAAGGACCCAATACTGCCGTCCCCCAAACCCTCCGCTTCGGGGGCCGCCCGGCCTTCCCTTCTCAGGTCGTGACAAGAGTGCTCCAAAGTGCTACTCTTGCGAGTCGGTTTCACATCCTACACACGGAGAGGGAGCTGGAATGACAGTTATCATCGAACCCTTCAGAATCAAGTCCGTGGAACCTATCCGCCTTACAACGCGTGAGGAACGGGAGAGGATCCTGAAGGAAGCGGGCTACAATCTATTCCGAGTGAAGTCCAAGGACATCCTCATCGATTTCCTCACGGACAGCGGCACATCGGCAATGAGTTCAAAGCAGTGGGCCGCCATCATGGAGGGCGACGAGTCCTACGCGGGGTCCCCCAGCTTCTTCAAGTTCGAGAAGGCCGTGCGGGACATCACGGGATTCGAACACATCATCCCGACTCACCAGGGACGCGCAGCCGAGCGGATCCTCTTCTCCTTTGTGGGTGGAAACGGCAAGATTATTCCCAACAACACCCACTTCGACACCACCCGGGCCAACGTGGAATTCACCGGCGCCGAGGCGATGGACCTCATCGCCCCCGAGGCCCACGATCTCCAGTCCCAGCTCCCCTTCAAGGGCAATATGAACCTAGACGCGCTGGAGAATCTCTTCCGTGAAGCCGGCCCGGAGAAGATCCCCCTCGTCATGATCACGGTGACCAACAACTCATGGGGCGGGCAGCCGGTATCCATGGATAACATTCGGGGCGCCAAGGAAGTTTGTGACAAGTACAACACGCCCCTTTTCCTGGACGCCTGCCGTTTTGCGGAAAACGCGTATCTCATCAAGAGAAAGGACCCGGCCTATCACGACGTCTCGGTTCGGGATATTGCAAAGGAAATGTTCTCCCACGCCGACGGCTGCACCATGTCCGCCAAGAAGGACGCCTTCGCCAACATTGGCGGCTTCCTGGCGATGAACAGTGAAGATTGGGCAACGAAGGCGCGCGATCTCCTCATCCTCACCGAGGGATTTCCTACCTACGGAGGGTTGGCGGGACGGGATCTGGCGGCCATCGCACAGGGTCTCGCTGAGGTACTGGAGGAGGACTACCTGGAATACCGGCTGGCATCGACCGCATACCTGGGCAGTCACATAGCCAAGGGCGGCGTCCCTATCGTCCAGCCCGTCGGGGCTCACGCCATCTACATCGACGCCCGCCGTTTCCTTCCCCACATCCCGCCGCTGGAGTTCCCGGGCCACGCTCTCGCCTGCGAGCTTTACCTTGCGGGCGGTGTCCGGGGCTGCGAGATCGGAAGCCTGATGTTCGCGCGCAAGGATCCGGAATCCGGAGAGCCCCTACCCGCCGAAAACGAGCTGGTGAGACTCGCTATACCGAGACGCGTGTACACTCAGAGCCACGTGGACTACGTCGTCGAGCAGATCCTGGACGTGTTCCGGCGGAGAGAATCGATCCGGGGCTTCAGGATCGTGAAGCAAGCGCCATTCCTGAGGCATTTCACGGCGCATCTGGAACCTGTCTAGTCTGCACGAGGTCCAATGCGATTCAACGGATTCCTCTTCTTCATCGCCGCTGCCGCCGCTGCTGTGGTCTCGCAGCCGCTGCTCATCAACTGGCACGTCTGGGGTCACAGCTCCACCATAGACTACGCCCGGCTGATGGAATTGGACCACCTCATCCGGGAGGGCTACCACTACCCCCGCTGGGCCGCTGACTTCTACTACGGTTTCGGCTCGCCGATTTTCAACTTCTACGCTCCGGCCGGGTACTGGATCGCAGAGATTTTCGCACTCTCCGGTGTGAGTCTCCTGTACTCCCTGAAACTGACCTATGTGTTGAGCATCCTCCTGGCCGGGACCGGGATGTTCCTCTTCGTCCGGAAGATGTGGGGCCCGTTGGCCGGAACCGGGGCTGCCACCTTGTACGTTTTCTCCCCCTACTTCCTGCTGGATGTTTTTGTGCGCGCCTCCATCGGCGAGGTTCTGTGTTTCGCGTGGATTCCGTGGGCGCTCTTTTTTCTCCTGCGAACCCTCGGAGGATCACGGGGTTCGATCCCGCTGGCCGCCCTCTTCGCCGCACTCGTCATCTGTTCCCACAACATCACTGCGATGCTGTTCTTCCCGTCGATGATCCTCCTCGTCTTCCTCCACTGGCAGAGGGAGGGAAAGTGGCGAGTTCTCCTCTGGGGACTGGTGGCCTGCGCTCTCGCACTGGGGCTGTCGGCTTTCTTCTGGCTACCGGCCCTGGCCGAGAAACAGTTCGTCCAGGGAAACGAGACCCTGACCACCGGAGACTTCTACTTCGGGGATCACTTCATCCGAGCTCGGCAGCTCTTTGAGCGGCGCTGGGGCTTCGGCACCTCCGCGCCCGGCGATTCGGTTTCTCTGCAGCTGGGGATCCTTCACTGGATCCTGACCGCCGGTGCGGCTCTGGTGTTCCTCCTCAGGCGGCGCCCATGGAATGCGAATGCTGTCTGGCTCTGGACAATCTTCGGCGGTGCGCTCTTCATGGCTCTTGACCCATCGCGGTTCATCTGGGAACGCGTTGCTCTCCTCCACTTCGTCCAGTTTCCCTGGCGGTTTCTGCTGTTCGCCACCATTTGCTCCTCCGCTCTTTCCGGCGTGGTATTCTCACTCCTCCGGGGAAAGCGCCGGCACTGGCAGCTCGCCGGGGCCGGGGCTCTGATAATCATCGTGCTCCTTACGTACGGTGGCTACACCCGGTCCAGACTCCTGGTCATCGATATCACGACCCGCGAGCCCAGGGCCATCGAGCAGAACGAGAGAGCCGCGGCCCGCAAGGATCCCAACCTTCTGATCTTTGAGGATTTCTTTACCGTGGACGTCCTGCGCCACATTGGCATGCGGGCTACGATCCTCGACGACTTCATGCCCGTCTGGGTGCCCTTCAATCCGAAGACCCTCCCGGAGATACCCTACCGGGTTTCCGAGGGGGAAGTTGCCGTGGAGCCCGTACGGGAAGCACCGGCTGAGCGAGTGTACCAGGTGCATTCCGGCGCCGGGGGAACCATCCAGTTTTTCACCTTCTGGTTCCCCGGCTGGGTGGGATACCTGGACGGCCGGGAGATTGATCTCTTCCCCGAGCATCCCCACGGGTGCCTGAGCGCCGCCATCCCGCCGGGAGAACACGATCTCGTCATCAAGTTCGTGAACACGCCGGTGAGGACGGCCGGGGAGCTTGTGTCCCTCGCCTCGCTGGTGTGTGCTGTGGCTGTGGCGCTCGCCGTTCTTGTCCGTCGTGTGCGCACCCCAAAAGCTTGAACCACGAGGTTTGCCGCGAAAAGGAGGTACTTGTGGACTTGGGAATCAGAGATCGGGTTGCGCTCGTCGCTGCATCGAGCAAAGGGCTGGGCCGGGAATCGGCCCGGAGTCTGGCCCGGCAGGGTGCGCGGATAGTGGTCTGCGCGCGCGGTGAAGAAGCGCTCGGAGAAACAGCGGAAGCGATCCGAAGCGAGATCGGGGCAGAGGTCCTGGATGTCGTTGCGGATCTGACCAGAGCCGAGGACATCAAGAATCTCATCGAGCGGACGCTCGAGCGGTTCGGCGCCATCGACATCCTTATCAACAACTGCGGCGGCCCTCCCGCCGGAACATTCCTCGACCATAGTCTTGACCGCTGGCGCGCCGCGGTGGAGAACAATCTGGTGAGCGCGGTGGCCCTGACCAAGGAAATCGTCCCCTCCATGATCAAACAGAAGTGGGGCCGAATTGTCAACGTCACGTCCATCTCCGTCAAGCAACCCCTGCCGAATCTCATGCTGTCCAACAGCATTCGGGCTGCCGTCGTGGGTTGGGCAAAGACCCTCGCCACGGAGCTGGGACCCCACAGTATCACCGTCAACTCCATCTGCCAGGGATACTTCCTGACTGATCGGCTGGCCGAGCTAGCGGCCATCAAGGCAAAGAACGCGGGCGAGACAATGGACGCGGTGTTCGGGGAGTGGACCTCCGAGGTCCCGCTGGGACGAATCGGCAACCCGGAGGAATTCGGAGATCTGGTCGCGTTCCTGGCCTCGGAGAAAGCGGCCTACATCACGGGGACGACCATCACGATCGACGGCGGTCTCTGCCAGGGATTGCTGTAGAGACGGCGAGAGAGCGAGGGGGCGAGGGGGCTTCAACCCCTCCAATGCCCTTATCCTCTATTTGTATCGCTTGTGTTCTCGCGAGAAGTAATCGCGCGTCATCTCCCTGATCTTTGGCAGGAGGAAGAAGATCGCAATGAGATTGGGAAGGGCCATCAGCCCCAGCGCGCAATCGCCGAAGCCCCACACAATTTCCAGTGAGAAGATGGCTCCCAGGAAGTGCATGACGAGGAACACAACCTTGTAGGGTATTGCACCTCGCTGGCCCACCAGGTACACAATGGAGCGGTCACCGTAGTAGGACCAGCTGATGGCGGTCGATATTCCGAAGAGGAAAACCCCTAGAGTCACGATCAGGTATCCCCAGTTGCCAATAGGCGAGAGCCCCCGCTGGAATGCCCACGATGTGAGGGGAGACCCGTTCTGCGCCATCCGTCCATCGAGCCAAACAGACGGCAACCGGCCGTAGTCGATTGTCCCATCCCTTACCGGAACCGGTCCCTGGTAGTCCGTTCCGTCGTCCAGGACAATCCTGGCGTCTCCCACAATGCAGTGATTCCGCACAAAGCAGCAGTCCTCCACGCACCCGCCTTCGCAGGAGAGCTGTCCGGTCACCATCTCTTGTTCGACAAGCGCACCGTTGGGACCGACGGCAGCGCCGGGGACAATCACTGTGATGGCCGACTGGGGCTGGATGGGAATCCGGTCCGGTTTCTGATCGCACCAGACACCGGTGGTGAGAATCACGAGACCGGTGATAGAGCAAACGACAAGGGTGTCCACGAAGGGTCCGACCATAGCCACCACACCCTCGCGGACAGGTTCCCTGGTCTTGGCCGCCGCATGGGCAATGGGAGCCGACCCTTGCCCCGACTCATTTGAGAACAGTCCCCGCTTGACCCCCCACGTGAGCATGAAGATGAAGGCGCCCCCGGCGAACCCTCCCACTTGCGCGGCAGGCTTGAAGGCCGACGCGATAATCATGCCGACGATCGCCGGCACTTTGTCGGCGTTCAGAATCAGAACAAGGAGACCGCCCGCCACGTAGACGACAGCCATGATCGGTGTGAGTCTCGATGTCACGTTTCCGATTCGCCTGATCCCGCCCAGGATAACCAAACCGATGATGGTCGCATTGATGAGTCCCACCATCCAGGTCTGGATTCCCAGATCGGCCCGGAGCTGATCCGCCATGGTGAAGGCCTGGACGGCATTTCCGGAGCCGAAGGAGGAAATCACCGCGCAGACGGCGAAAAAGATGGCCATGGGTTTCCACGAGCGCCCCAGCCCTTTCTCGATGTAGTACATTGGTCCGCCCGAGGCGGAGCCGTCCTCGTGGATCACGCGGTACCGCATGGACAGGGTGCACTCGGCATACTTGAGCGCCATCCCGAACACAGCCGTGACCCACATCCAGAATAGCGCCCCCGGGCCTCCGTAGTGGATAGCCGTTGCAACCCCGGCAATGTTGCCTATGCCGACCGTCGCGGAGAGTGCGGTGGACAACGCCTGGAAGTGGTTGATATCCCCTTCGTCATCGGGGTTATCGTACCAGCCCCGGATCACGTCAATCCCGTGCTTGAACTTCCGGATCTGGATCCAGCCGAGATAGAAGGTCGTAATGAAACCTGTGGCGAGGAGGATAACAACCAGGAGTGGGATGACATCCGGCCATCCCCAGATGACGTTGCTCAGTCCAAGGGTGAGACTGTGTAGGGTGTCCATGGACTCCAGAGTGTTCGGGTTCTGAGCCTGAGCGAGATCACGGTATTGAACGCCACTCTACAGAAAATGGCCGGCCTCCACCAGCAAAACCTTGCACGTCGCGTCCCGCCTCCAGGATTGACAACTTATGCGCGCGTTTGCCGTTCTTGACCCCTGGCCCCCCGGCACCACCCCCGCAAAAAACGGAAAAACACCCGGAAACTCACGCTACCTTTACACGCAATTCCTATGATGGAGCACGAGTCAGTGAATTCTAGAGCTTGCCGAGAAAGGAGCGTGACGCGCGCGATGGACAGCTGGATGAAGAGACTGGCCACTCATTACGAGAAGACGAGAAGGGATCATCCTGATGATCGGCTCATGATTCTGTTTGATATCGACGGGACGATCCTGGATATGCGCTGGACAATCCTCTACGTTCTTCAGGGGTACGACCGAAGCCGAGGGACCTCGTATTTCTCCGGCCTGCGCCTGGACGATATTCACGTCCACGAGAACCATGTCGACGACTTGTTCCGGGAGTTGCAGATCCCTTGCGAACTCCGGGGGGATGCTCTGGCCTGGTACCTGAAACACCGCTGGTCGTTGGAAGCGATCATTCATTCCCACCGGCCCTTCCGTGGGGTGATGGAGGTGATCCGCTGGTTCCAGATGCAGCCGAACACGTACGTGGGCCTGAACACCGGACGGCCGGAGTCCCTGAGGATCGACACGCTGCATTCCCTGAACGAGCTGGGACAGGAGTACCGGGTCCGCTTCGCCCCCTCCGTGCTCCACATGAGCTCCCAGGACTGGGGACAGGGAGTCCGCGAGGCCAAGGTCGCGGGAGTGTGGCACTTCCAGGATGTGGGTTATCGGGTGTTTGCCGTCGTGGACAACGAGCCTGAAAACCTCAAGGCGATGGCTGCAGCGGACACGAGAAACGAAATCCTGATGCTCCACGCCAGCACCATATTCACGTCGCAACGTTCGGAGAACCCGCCGGGAGCTGTCGAAGGTGAAACCTACGACATTACAGAACTCATCTCAGAGAGATCGCTGATCCAGCATGTTCAGTTCGTCTGGCACGGGGTCAACGACGAGGACAATCTCCGGCAGTTCCTGGCGTCAGAAGTTCAATGGGCCGAGCTGGATGTACGAGAGGATCCCGCCACCCACCAGCTGGTCTTGCGGCACGACAGCTTCACGGATTACCCCAGGATGAACGGCGAGCGGTTGCCGCTTCTGGGCACGTTTCTGGACCTGCTGCATCATCACGGGAAGGGAATCAAGCTTGACCTGAAGCAGCGTGGTCGGGTGATGGAGGGGGTACTGAAACTCGTGTCCGAGTTCGGGATCCCGGACAGCCGGCTGTGGTTCAACGGCAGGGTAGCAACCTTCGGCGAACACGGCTTCAGAGCGATCGCCCGGAAACACCCTTCAGCAATCCTCCAGTGTCCGGTGGATTTCTTGGCCCCGCTGATCCTGGGCGCGCCTGCAAAGGCGAGGGAGGCGCTGGAAATATTCCGCGACTGGGGAATGAACCGCTTCTCTGTGAATTGGTCTGTTCCCTCCAAGAATGAGATCCTGGATCAGATGGAGAGGTGGGGTTACGAGGTCAACATCTACAACGTGCCGGATCTGGAGTCGTTTCTCCAGGCGGCGTTGCTGTTACCGCGATCGATCACGTCGGATTTCAATTTCCCAAAGTGGGGCTACCACGGAAGAGGATCCGGGGAGAACCAGCACAGGCACTCCTACCCGGTGCCCGTGTCAGCCTCATGATTCGAGAATGGAAGGTCGAGAGATGTTCTACGATGAATCGTCCGATACGCGAGTCCAGGATCTGAATTCCCTGACGCATATGCGCTCCCTGGTCCATGTGAACGAGAAGGGAGGCAACTTCGGGGGCACGGAAGAGTACATCGATAGCCTGTCCCGGATGCTGGCTCCGCTCGGCGTCGGCTCGCATCTGTTGTACGGTCGACTTCGCGGGAAGCTCCCGCCGCTCGCCCGCTCTGCGTGGATGATCCCCGGTCTGGCGATCCGGGAGGGTGTTGAGGGTGTGTCCCAGCGCGTTCTGCGCATTGTGGCGGGAATCGACCCCGACGTGGTGTACGTTCACAATGTGTTCGACGGCCGGATCCTGCGCGAGCTGGACGCACCCGGCAGGCGGTACTCCATCCTGTGGTACATCCATGACCATTATCCCACGTGCCTTACCGAACTCCGCACTCGAACCGATTGCGCGGACCCCACGTGTCGCGATCCGCTCTCGGAAACCTGCCTTCAGCACATCGCAGCCGGCCATTGCCTGGGGAGGTTGGACGATCGGTCCTACGACAGCAAGGATCTTGCCATCCGTCTCCGCCTCCTTGATTCAGCACGAAACGCGGACGCCATTGTTGTGGTCAGCGACTTCATGAAGGAGGTTCTCCTGCGGAACCTGCCCGGCATGCAGTCCAAGATCCACGTGCTGCCTCGCCAGGTCCGGAGACCGGCAAAGAAATCCCACAGGACTCCCGATGAAGTGCTGCGCGTTCTCTTCAGCGGCAGGATCACTTACGAGAAGGGGCTTCACAACGCTATCCGGGCCCTCTCGCGGATCCAGCCCCTCATGCACAGAATCCTTTTCAAGATCGCCGGGCCGATCGAGAGCGAAGACTACTGGCGCCACTGTCAAGATCTGATCGCAGAAGCCCAGAGACAGAACCCGCTCCTCACTATCTGTCACGAAGGGTGCCTCCACTACGCGGATATGGATGCTCTGTATCAGGATACCGACGTCGTGGTGGTTCCGTCACTTTGGGCAGAACCTCTGGGAATCGTCGTCGGCGAGGCCCTGGCCAACGGAGCGAGCGTGGTGGCATCCAACGTGGGTGAACTCAGAAGCTGGATCGTGAACGAGAGGACCGGCCTGCTCGTGGAGCCCGGAAACATCCTTGCGCTTGCGGTCGCCTTCAGCCGGTTGCTGTGCGATCCCGATCTTCGGGCTCGTCTGTCGGCTGCCGGCCGCTGCCGTGTCGCCGAAGACTTCAACGACCATCGACACCTGGCTGAACTGATCCGGGTTGTCGAATTGTGCAGAAGGAATCGTCCGGAGAGTCTTCGAAAGGCGGGCAGAGACTCTGAATCGGAAATCGCTTTCTATTAGGCATCGCTCCCGGCGAAGGCGGAGGTCCGAACCGCTTGGCAGGAACCGTCGTTCGCTGGATCTTGCAGAGAAGACTGAGATCATCCGGTGCCGGGGCAAGCGGGGTGCACCTTATCCCCTAACGACTCCCAAAGCCGCCAAGGCGTGGAAACGCGCCGTAAACGCACCCTGCTTCGACCTCCTTCCGGGATAGGTTGCGCCTCGGCACCGGCCCCCTCCCCGCTTGGACTGTGCTCGTCGACAGTACGGAGTCGATTCAGCCGGTTGACGGACCCTCCAAATCAACCGAGGAGCGAACCGCCCGGGGCGCCGGACCCCGGGCGGCGCGGGATTGACGATTCCCGCTGCGTATGCTAGCTTGGGCTATGCACAAATCCGGGAGGATTTGTGCATAGCCCAAGCAGAGCAATAGAGAAATAGACAATAGAGAATAGGTCAAGGAAAACACCATTGGAGGATGGTTGTTCGTTTTTTCCTTCCCCCCGGGTTCCACTTCGTTTCACCCGGGGCTAACATTGAGCCGCCCCCTCCGGGGGCTTCAACCCCTCCAATGCCCTTGTCCTTGCACATAGCACGGGGCACGGGGCACGTAGCACATCTTTGATGCTCTTCTCCTTGGACTAAGGACTACGCACTACGGACTAGGAACTTGTTCTCATGCCCACATCCACACTCCTTGTCGTCTTCGGATCCTGGGTGATTCTGGCCGCACTCACTCTCCTCCACTACTTCGTCTGGGGCAAGCCTGACCGCGGGGGAGAGGAATGAGCGGAGAAACAGCGGGGACAGACTGGAGCGTCGCTGCCGGACTCCTTCTCTACCTCGCCGTCGTTCTTGTCGTGGGGATCTGGGCGTCCCGCAGGATGAAGAAGCTGGACGATTTCGTTCTTGCCGGACGCCGCCTGGGTCCCCTGGCCACGGCCATCTCCGAGCGCGCTTCGGGCGAGAGCGCGTGGTTTCTGCTCGGACTCCCCGGGGCCGCCTACGCCGCCGGGTTCACGAGCTTCTGGTCCGTGATCGGCATTGCCGCCGGGATCTTCGCCTCCTGGACTCTCCTGGCCCTCCCACTCCGCAAGGCTACCGGCGCCACAGGCGCGCTCACCCTTCCCGGCTACTTCGAGACCCGCTTCCAGGACAACACCCATATCCTCCGGGGCGTGGCGACCATCATTATCCTCGTCTTCTACACAGTCTACGTCGGCGCCCAATTCGTGGGCGCGGGGAAAATCCTGCAGGCCACATTCGGGATGGATCCCGCCATGGGGATGGTCCTGGGCGCGGGCATTGTGGGTTTCTATACCCTGATGGGCGGCTTCCTGGCCGTGGTCTGGACGGACGTTGTTCAGGGCATTCTCATGATGTGCGTGGCCGTGATTCTGCCCGTCGCCGGAATTGTACACCTCGGCGGGCTGAACGGCTTTATTGCCGGCGTCTCACAGGTGGACCCGGACTTCCTGCTGATGAACGCGGGCCAGACCGGCCGGGCCTTCTTTTTTGGCGTCATGCTGGGCGGGCTGTCGTGGGGATTCGGATACCTCGGCCAACCGCACCTGCTCACTCGCTACATGGCCATTCGCAACCCGGAGCACCTGCGGCAGGGAACGGCCATCGCCATGACCTGGGTACTCATCGCCTACTGGGGCGCCGCGATGATCGGACTGGTAGGGCTGGGCGTCCTGGGAACCGGTCTTGCCGATGCCGAGATGGTAATGCCGCTCCTGGCCAAGGCCCTCATGCCCGGCTGGATTGCAGGATTGATGATTGCCGGGGCAATCGCGGCCATGATGTCCACAGCCGATTCGCAGCTCATTGTTTCCGTCTCGGCCGTGGTTGAGGACGTGTACGTCCAGCTCTTCCATCCCGACGCAAGCCCAAGACGACTGGTCGTTCTCTCGCGCGCCGCTACCATCGTGATCGCGGGTATCGCCCTCTGTCTGGCCTTCCGGAACCAGGATCTCATCTTCAACATGGTGGCCTACGCCTGGTCCGGCCTGGGATCATCCTTCGGGCCGCCACTTCTCCTCTCCCTCCGCTGGAAGCGCGTCCGCCGCTGGGGCGTCCTGGCCGGTATGCTCTCGGGTATGGCCAGCACCATCATCTGGAAGAACGTGGCTGTGCTCAACGATGCGCTGGACCTCAAGCTGGCGAGCTTCCTGATTTCGCTGGCGATGACAGTTGTGGTGAGTCTGCTGATCAGAAAAGAATCCGCAGATTCCTCTATTCCACCAGCACGACCTTCCGCGTCTCACTCACCCGATCCGTACTCAGCCGGATGAAGTAGACGCCTGGCGAAACCACGTTGCCGAGATGATCCGTCCGGTCCCAGTACGCAGTGTGGGCGCCCTGGAGATCCCCGGTGGTGGTTCCCACCGTCTTGATCTCACGGCCTCGCACATCATAGACCGCGATGGACGCCGCGACATCCCGGGCCAGCGAGTACCGAATCTCCACCCCGGCGGCAGATGGATTCGGGAACACCCCGGCGAATCCCGTTGCCCTGGATCGGCGGGACTCCGTGTTCTCCGCCACACCCGTGAGATCCAGAAGGATGCTGTCGAAAATGGTCCCATCGGGTTTCACGGCCTCGACCAGGCAGGTTGTCGGCGTCACGCTCAGGCGGCAGTAGTGGTACGTCGCCTCCGCGTACACCTGGTAGGGGTTCGGGTTCTGGTTCGGGTTGTAGAGGGGCGCACCACCGCCTGCGGCCACAATGTAGGTGATCCCGTTGTAAAGACTCCGCTCGTAGAGATGATCGTGTCCGGAGAACACGACATCGACCCCGTAGGTCTCGAACACCGGACACAGGGTGCTGCGGACGGTCAGGTCGCTGCCGTGGGAGCCGGAGCTGAAGGGTGGACGGTGGAAGTAGACGAAAACCCAGTCCGAAGTTGCGGCGGCCGCAAGGTCGCTCACCAGCCAGTCGTACTGGGAACTGCCGACGGAGTAGTCCGTCTCTGTCGACAGAGCCACGAAATGCGCCGATCCCACGTCGAACGAGTACCACTGCTCACTGGCCGGCGGGGTGGCGTTGGGGAGTGCGAAGAAATCATAGTACAGCGCGTTGTTGTCTTCATGATTCCCGATCGCCGGCATGAGAGGCATACGAGAAATCAGGTCAGCCGTGATGTCGAAGAACGTGTTCCACTCAGCCAGATTGCTACCGTGCTCAACCAGGTCCCCGGTGTGAAGGAGCAGAAGCGCATCCTCCGTTTCCATTCTGTCCACAACGGTCTGGTGAGCGGACGAGTCGGTCCGCGTATCTCCGTAGACCAGGAACGTGAAGGCCCCGCCGCCGGCCAAGCCCGTCCTGAAGACTGTATCGTCCGACAGGAAGCCAGTGGAGGAGGAAGCCTGATAGTGGTAGGCGCCTCCCGCATCGAGAGCCGTCAGCTCGACCGTGTGCCACTCCTCGGGCGTTGAGTCCCCGGCTGCGTAGCCATAGGATTCGTCCGGACCATACTCCACCCGGCTCGTCCCTCGACCCATGGTCTGCCAGCTCACGGTCATCGTGCTCGCCGGATCCCCCTGCCACGAGAGGTACGGCCCGCGTCTCCGGGGGCCCACGTTGTTCCACCAGAGATCAAGTGTGTCGATGGGCCCCGTTGCCGACGTCAGAACATGCGTGCGATTCTCAGGCATGGGCTCGTAGATCCCGCACTGATGCACGAACTTGAACCGGGCGGTCTCCTCCACCGTTGGGCCGGAAGGGCCCTCGCATGAGAGCGAGAACTCAACATAGGCGTTGAAGATGCTGTCCGCGCCGACATCCCCGGTAAAGTTGTCGCACAATTCCCAAGTCAGGGGGTATGGCACTCCCTCGAGGGAGAACGACACGCTCGTCCCGGGAAGCATCCCGCTCAAGTAGTAGGCCATGTTTCCCCTGAACAGGACTCCCTTGACAAAGAAATACGCCACATTGTCCGTACCGTTTTCCACGATGGGATTGCCGGCCAGGTCCTCGACCCCTGTTACCGTGACGGATCTGCAGTTCTCGCCGGCGCTGAAGTCCTGATCGATGTAGAGGCAGACCAGCGCGGGATTAACAAGATCCACGCGAGCCGAATCCACCCCGGCGTCTTCCACCGTGTAGTTGGCCGCGCTCTGCCCTGTAGCAGCATCCACCGCTTCACTGAAGGTCAGTCGCATCTGGTAATCCGCAATGTGTTCTGCAACTTGCAGCACAGGGGGCACCAGGTCCGGCATGTTCATCACGACGAAGGGAAGATACTGGTCCGGCTTTGTCGGGACGGAGGGGCTCCAGTTCGTACCTTCCGGAGTCGATTCCTGCCGCGAGTCGCTCGCAACGAGATCCAGGGCGCCCTTGGTGTTTTGCTGCGTAGTCCATAGCTCGAGATGGACGGTCTCTCCGACAGTAACCCCGAGAGTTGCAAGGCTGAATGTGAATTCCTTGAAACCGGTTCCCGTCGCGTGCCCACAGCCGCCGTCGCCCGCGCAGACCACAACCCAGGAGCTTCCGGTCCATCTCCGGAGATCCTGCCAGTTGTTGTCCAGGTTGACGTAGGAGATGAAGTTCGGCGGATTCGGCGCCTCGCTCCACTCGATCTGGCGAGCCCAGGGATCCGTTAGTCCACCGTAGGCATCTCCCAGATCGATGGCGATTCCCACGCAGCAGTTCGACCATGCGTCTTCATAATACTGAATTCCGATGTAGAGGTTGTTCCCGTCGTTGGTCACGAACACTGAGTCGATATCGATTTGGGAGAACTCGGTGTCATACCCGTCCGGATCCAGGAGATTCTCCGGAAGAAAGTCGTTTGCCCCGTCGACCTGGATTGTCTGGGGAGTCCAAGCGCCCGAACCGGCAGGCAATGCCACCAGAATCACACACATTGTTGCTACAACCATCACTCGACACATGTTTCACCTCATTCGCGGGTGGTCATTGTCAGATAGTCACTTCTTTAATTATATCACATATGGCACGCTGACGCATAGCACATACGACACACTCAGGATTCCGTTTTCTTCTTCAGATTCTCCAGCCTCCGGCGCGCTTCCTCCACGTACGGAATTCCCGGATCCGCATTCTCCCAAAGGCGCGCTGCTTCTTCCAGGCGGGCGATGGCTTCGGGAAAGCGTCTCTCACTCTCCCTTACCCGCGCAATCTCCGCGTGCACATGGGGATCGTGGGGGAAAAACCGCCGGGCATCGGAGAGAACCGAGTCGGCCGCGGCCCAGCGCTCTTGCTCAAAGTACACCCCCGCCAACCGGAGGAGATTCTTCCGGTCCGCGGGTTCCAGGGCCCGGACAAAGGAGAACCTCTGGAGAGCATCGTCGTAGTCGCTCCTGGCCCAGGCAATCTCTCCAAGAATGGTCATCTCCAGAGCCGCCTGGTCCACACCGGGATGCTCGATCACCGCCGTGGTGCCTACCACCCGGACATGAGCCTCGTTCAGGCGGCCCATTCTCACAAGGACTTCGGCCTCGGCCAGCTCCGGGATCCAGGCCAGACTCACTTCCCGGCGAAGAGGCGAAGAGCGGAACTTCTCCAGCGCAAAGGAGAAGTTGCCCAGATCGGCGATGTGCTTCCCCGCCTCAATCTCCAGCCGCCACGAAAGAACGGGATCCATGGATGCCAGATCCCGCCGGCCTTCCTCCAGCACCTCCAGCCCCTTCGCCACCATTCCGCGCTCAAAGTACGCGCTGCCCAGCTCGATGTAGATCCTGGCCTTTGTCGTGAGATCGGCAGTCTTGAGTCCCTTCCGGAAATACTCCTGGGCACCCTTCAGATCTCCCAGGCGGAACCGGACCAGGCCCAATCCCTCCAGCGCCCGCGGGTGCCCGGGGTCAATACCCGCAGCCCTGCGAAGCTCCAATTCGGCCGCTGCGTACTGCGCCTCCAGCGTGAGAATCTGCCCCAGAATGATCCGGGTATCCGCATTCCTCGGGAATCGCTTCACCCGCTCCCTGCAAAGAATCAGAGCCTGGTCCTTGTGCCCGGCCTCCCGGCAGAGGCTGATCATAGACTCGAAGAGCCGTTGGCGCGATGGCTGCAGATCCACGGCGCGCAGGAAGTGCTCCGCGGCGGCGTCCTGCTCCCCCAAGGCTACGAGAACGCGGGCGCCTGTTTCTTGCGCGAAGGGCTCCGTGGGATAGAGACCCGTGAGAAGAGTGACGGCTCTGCGGGCCCGATCCCGATCGCGGCGGCGGTTGTACGCAGCATCCGCCGCGAGCCGCAGGGACTCCGGCAGACGCCTGGCGTGACGAAAGGCCAGACACAGGGCTTCCTCCCGGGCCGCCTCCGTCAGGATTCCCCGGCCGGCCCAGTAGAGGGTCAAACCAGCCAGGGCAAACGTGGAGTCCAGATCTACCGCCCGGTCAAGATACGCGATGGCTTCCGGGAACTCGCTCGCGCGCGAGTACCGCCACCACCCCTCGGACAGGTACTGCATCGCTTCCGCAGAACGCGTTGCGATCTCGGCCACGGGGCGATCCACAGTCTCCCCCGGCCAGCACTTCCCGGGGACGATGGTCCTGAGCCATTTGGAGACACTGTCCGCCCCGGCAAAGAAGCTCTGCCAGTTCGTCCCGAGAGTTCCCAGCTTCTCTCGGGACCGCGTCTCGTACAGGTTCATCCGCAGGTCGATCCCCTTCCCATCGGACGAGAAGATCCCCGTGGTGTGGTAGTCGGCTTCCAAAGCCGCCGCTACCCGTCGGGCTTCGATGACGCCGAGAGACTTCCGGTGGTCAAACCCCATTTCCCTGATCTTCGCCTCGACGACCGAGGGATCCACGTATTCGAGACAGGGATCCTGTTGAAGATCGATCCAGAGCAGCAGAGGGAAACCGTAGGCCAGCCAGATGCCTTCCCGGAACCCCCATTGACCTTTCAGCGGGAAGCTGACGATGCGCGAACGCTGTTCCTCCGATGGAGCGGTCCGGCGCCGTTCGATCCCGGCCTCGTCGGTGTAGGTAACGGTGTAGTGAGTCTCTGTTGCCGGCTTCGGCTCTTTTGAGCAGGAAGCAAGAAGGCAGACCAGTAGACATGTCGAGAGCATGTATCGCATCTCAGACCTCAATCTCCTGCCTCTCTGCCGTGCGCGGCACCGCAAACCGGTCGTAGAGCAGGAAGATCACTCCCGTCACTCCCATGATTGCGCCAAACAGCGCCCACATGATATCGGGCCTCCCGAGATCTCGAGCAAAGTGGCCGTAGAACTGGCCCGAGATGATGCCCCCGAACAGATTCCCCAGCGCCATGGAGACGAAGTAGTACCCCATGTAGAGGGCCGTCTTCTCCTTCGGTGCGATTCTCCCAACGTACTCCTGGCTTGTTGGGCTCGCCATCATCTCTCCCACCGCGAAGATCACGATTCCGGCCACCACGACCCAGATGGAGCCGCCAGTGGGTCCGATCATAGTCCCGCCCGCCAGCATGGAAAGTCCGATTCCCACCGCCGCCACAAACATCCCCACGATCATGGTTGTGAAACGGTGGAAGCGGGCCATGAGGAAGGAGACGAGAACCTGGAAGAGGATGATGGCGGCGGCATCGAGGTTGATGATGTACTCCGGATTGACTTGGCGCCCGTCTTCGATGATGGGTCGCGCCAGCGGAAGATAGGCGGCGAGCAGCATGGTCTGCCGGAGCTGGTCCCGGGAAACATCCACACCGAGATTCCGGACTCTTCGATGCACAGCAGCCAGGGCATCATCCGGAAGCACGGGGCCGTGGGTTTCGATCACATCGCGGATTGCCTGCGAAGCCGCTCCTCGAATCTCGAGCGACTCCGACTCCTTGACCCAGTTCTGCAATTCCGCGTCAAGAATCCCGGTGTCGACTTCGATCCGGGCATGCGGGATGCTGTGCACCAGGTTCGCCAGGCGCTCCGGCGTCACCCGGACCTTGTACCCCAGGATTTTCCGCGCGGCTTGCTCCAGATCCTGTTCCGAAGGGCCGGTTCCTTCCACGTGCATGCGGGCCAGAAGATCCAGCTCCCCAACCAGGGGCTCCTCATCTACCGCGGCCAGGAGCCCCACAACCCTTTCCGCTGATTCCTCGGAAAACCCGAGACCCCGGGTCACGGTACCCGCCAGCCGGATCATGCCTCGCGTGTCCGAGTAGTCCCGGATGTACTCAGGCATTGTGAGGAAAATCTGGTTGAAGCTGGTCCAGAAGCCGGACATGATGAGCAGGTAGAGTGCGAACCGCCAGTTGCTGCAACGCATGGGCTGGAGCAACCCGCCCCGGGGTTTCCTGTCCTCCCTCGTTTTCCTTCCTCTCAAGGCCGCATCGTAACCAAAGTTGAGGGCGAGCCAGATGACGATGACTACGGCGCACCGCCCCCAGGACAACCACTCCATGCCCTGATTCGCAATCATGAGAGCAATGAGCACCACGAACACGGCCAGCACGAAGCGAAGGTTGCCGAGGACCTCCACGGTGTCGTCCATGACCTTCCTGAAGGTCCGCCCCCGGCCCGATGCCGCCTCCGTGGTGGGCTCCCTGTAGAGGGTGAGAACCAGGATCAGATTGACCGCCGCCCATATGGATGACCCGATGAACACGTACTTCCAGTCCCAGCCCCGGACAATCCCGGCGATGATGGGTCCGAGGAACCCGCCGATGTTGACCATCATGTAGAAAACGCCGAAGCCCATGCTGGAGTTGGTCTTATCGGTCACCCGGGCAACGGTGCCGACCACCACAGGCTTGAAGATGGCGGCTCCGACCGCCACGAACAGAAAGGCCATCAGGAATCCCCCGAAACTGTGGAACTGTCCGAGGGAGTAGTAGGCGACGATCATGACGCTGAAGGCCACGATGAAGGTCCGCTTGTAGCCGTAGCGGTCGGCCAGGGCGCCCGTGATCACGGGCATGAGGTAGAGGAAAAACGGCACGATGGCCTGGATCTGGCCCCGCTGCTCGGAGCTGAAGCCCAGGCCGCCGGTCTCCACAGCACCGGTGATGTAGAGGGACGACACGGCGAAGAAGCCATACCAGGCCATCCGCTCGAAAATTTCCATCGTATTGGCCACCCAGAAGGTACTCGGGTAGCTACGAATTGTGTCCCAGAAACCCCGCTTTGCCTGGTCCGCCAAGGGTCGTCTCCTGTTGGTTAGGGAAGGAATGCCACGCGGCAAGGCCCGTCAGACTGACTCGGCGGGCCCGGTTTGTGGATTCTACCTGTCGGACGGGATGATGTCAAGACGGGCCAGAACCGGCGAGTACGGGAGGGCAAGAGAGAGCAGTCTGTCTTCTGCGAAATCGGAGCGTAGAGCGATGCGGCTCATCCCGAATCCGGGAGTGTGAACCGGAACGGGATAGAGATCCTTACCGATAGAGGTTTCTTCTTCCTTGGAACCACGATTGCAAACCGGCACTTATGGGCTGCGTCGAGCGCAGCCCTGTTGAAGATCTCGTTGGTTGAACGCGCAATCCGCGCCTCGATCACGCGCCCTTCTTGATCAACCTTGGCCAGAACATCCACCGAACCTTCGAGTCCCAATCTGCGGGCTTCCTCCGGATACTCTGGCTGGACAATCAGATTTGGCTCCCAAGAAGAGGATCCACCCTGAGGAGGAGAGTTGGATCCCGGTGGGGCCGCGTCTTGATGCCCGTGCGAGCAGGAGGACAGGCTGCCGACAACAACCTGCCATATGAGCATGTACAGCAGTATCTCCTGCCCGGCGGGGATCCGGGCGCATTTCCGGCACTGCCATATCATCCTGTGTCACCACCTCCCTCTGGAATGTACACCGACTGCAGTTGATGTCAAGGTCTTGCAGGGACAGCGAGGCGTGCTGGCGTTTCTCAGCAACCGTACACAGAAACTACTTGACAGAGACCGAGATTAGGGCTAATGTTATTAGCCGTATTGTTGCGATGGATCAAATAACCACTGCGACAATAGGAGCATATCGAGAACTGCGAGGTTTGACAATACGCGGATATAGGGCTAATGTCATTGGCCCTATCATTGCCATTCGTCAAACGGAGCCGCCGCATGAAACTCAACGATTTCTTCGCCACGCACCCGGTCTTCACAACGAATGAGCTCAAGAAGTTCCTCGCCGCGCGCGGTTCGCACAATTCTTGGACTCGCAAGGCACTCCTCGCTTATCATCTCAAGCAGGGCCGGGTCCGGCGGGTGCGGCGAGGTCTCTACTGCACGGTGCCTCCCGGTGCCAGTCCTGTGGATTGTCCGGTCGACGCCTTTGTTTTGGCGGCAAAAAGCACCGACGACGCGGTGCTTGCCTACCACACTGCTCTCGAGCTGCACGGCCGGGCCTATTCGGTCCACCACAGACTCCTCTACCTTACCGCCAAGAGGTTGCCTCCGTGGAGCTTCCGCTCTCTTCGATTCCGATCTGTGTTGTTTCCCAAGGTACTCCGAGACAAGAATCAGGAGGAATTCGGTGTCGACGTGGTCTGGCGGGAGAACGTTGATATAAGAGTCACCAGCCTTGAACGCACTCTGGTAGACGTCTTGGACAGACTCGATCTCGGAGGCGGTTTGACCGAGGCCTGGCAGTCACTGGAATCCGTCGAGTTCTTTGATCTGGAAAAGGTCGTCGAGTACACGCTGCTCCTGGAAAACGGTACCACCGCGGCAAGAGTCGGGTTTTTCCTGGATCAGCATCGAGAAACACTAATGGTGGAAGACCATCATCTCGTTCCCCTTCGCGAACATCTACCCAAGACTCCGCACTACTTGCTGCGAGACCACCGAGGAACTGCCCGTCTCGTGGATGAATGGAACCTGCTCGTCCCGCTTCAGGTCCTTGATCGATCCTGGGAGGAGCAGCGATGAGAGTCCCAAGAGATAAACTGATTGAGGAAGCCCGGAAGACAGGATTTCGCGCGGAGATTCTCGAGAAGGTTGTCCATCTGCTCCCTCTCCTTGCAGGCTTGCACGCGCATCCCTTCCTCAGGGATCGACTCGCACTCAAGGGCGGCACGGCCCTGAACCTGTTCGTCTTCGACTGTCCCCGTCTATCCGTTGATATCGACCTGAACTATGTCGGGTCAATCGATCTCGAGGACATGCTTGTCGAGCGCCCCAGAGTTGAGGAAGCCGTTAGAGCTGTGTGCTCCCGTGAAGGTCTTGCGACCGCTCGCGTCCCGACGGGTCACGCCGGGGGCAAGTGGAGGCTTCGCTACTTAAGTGCATTCGGCGGAGGAGGCAACCTGGAAGTGGATCTCAATTTCATGTTTCGCGTGCCGCTCTGGCCAGTCACGACAGAAGACTCGCGTACAATCGGATCCTTCAAGGCAACTGCAATACCCATTGTTGACATCCACGAACTGGCGGCCGGCAAGCTGGCCGACCGTATCCGCCGCCACCCTGGGCTCCAGTGGAAGGCACAGAACGTCCGGGCGCACAGAAAGAAGTAGAAAGGGTAATCCCCCCTCTAATTTTGATAGCGTCGCGCGCCCCTTTTCCTGTATCCTCCCCGGAAACTCCGATCCACTCTGACCGTGAACCTTCCATCCGAAAGGAAGCGGCATGGACGCCAGTGGCAAGAGGACGAAGATCCTTCCCGCTAATGCGTACACGGAACTCAAACCCGGCGAAAAGTATGTCCCGGTCGTGCCGGCCGACAAGCTCACCGCCGAGATTACTCCCCGTTCGGTGTTGATGGGCGTGATCGGGGCCGTGATATTCACCTTCGCGGCATCCTACATCGGGCTCAAGACCGGAAACGTGATCGAGACAGCCATTCCCATTGCCATCCTGGCCATCTTTTTCGGCCGCCTCCTGGCGCCAAGGAACACGCTCCTCCAGAACGTGATCGTTCAATCCATCGGCGCCGCTTCCGGGGTGGTCGTCGCCGGGGCGGTCTTCACGATCCCCGCCCTCTACATCATCCCCCAGCTCTACCCGGAGATTCAACTCCAGCCCAGTATCCTGCAGATCTTCATTGCCTGCACGGTTGGCGGCTTCCTCGGAATTGTCCTGATCATTCCGCTACGCCGCTATTTCGTGAGAACGGAACACGGGAAGCTCCCCTTCCCGGAGGCAACGGCGACGACGGAGATTCTTGTGTCCGGCGAAACGGCAACCGGCACCGGCGGCGGGAAGATGCTCCTGACTTCCTTCGGGATCGGGATGGTCTTCGACTTCATCGTCGAGATCTTCCACGTCTGGAATCCGACACTGACAGCCCGGGCGCTTCTGGGCGGTTGGGGCGAGAAACTCTACAGCGGCGCAAGGATAGACATCCGGGCCACAGGATTGGCGACCTACCTTGGGCTGGGTTACATCATCGGTGTCCGCTATGCGGCCATCATCGCCGCCGGTTCCGTCCTGGCCAGCATGCTCATGGTTCCACTGGTCTACTACGTGGGCTCCCGACTGAGTGTTCCGGTCCCTCCCGCCGACATCCTGATACACGACATGAGCCCTGCCGAGATCTTCGGCAACTACGTCCGGCCAATCGGGATCGGTGGAATCGCCATGGCGGGTCTTCTGGGCGTGATCAAGATGTCGAAGATCATCATCGGCTCCCTCTCTCTGGGATTCAAGGGACTCACGGAGAGCGCGCACGCCGGTAGCGAGAAGCACGAAAGAACCGACCTCGATATCCTTCCCCGCAATGTTCTGCTCATCCAGATCGCTGTCCTGATCCTGATGTTCCTCGCCTTCTTCTGGGTCAGCGGCAGCCTGAAAATCGCGCTGGTCGGAGTTGCCGTCACGGCCGTCCTGGGGTTCCTGTTCACACCCGTGGCCGCCAGGGCCATCGCCATCGTAGGGGTGAACCCGGTTTCCGGGATGACTCTCATCACGCTCATCATCGCCTGCGCGATTCTCGCCGCAATACGCGGACCGGGCGAGGATGTAGCCGTCTACATGTTCACCGCTCTCATTGTCGGTTGCGCCATCTGTACCGCGCTGTCCACCTCCGGCGCCTTCATCTCCGATCTCAAGATCGGATACTGGCTGGGCTCCACACCGCGCAAGCAGGAGGTCTGGAAATTCCTGGGCGTCGTGGTTGCCGCGCTGTGCGTGGGTGTGGCCATCTGGCTTCTGGAGAGCGGCTACGGCTTCATCAAGAACGGGCAACCCAACCCGGACTTGATGGCCCCGCAGGGGAACCTGATGGCGGCCGTCGTTTACAGCTCCCTCGACCCCAACGCCATCACGCCGTGGCTCCTCTACGGGCTCGGGGCATGCATGGTCATCCTGCTGGAGATGGTCAAGGTCCCGGCGCTGGCCTTTTCGCTGGGTGTATACCTGCCAATGTCAATCAACCTTCCCATCCTCTTTGGGGGAATCGCCGGCTGGTTCATCCAGCGCCGCGCCAAGGATGATCGCCGCAAGACAGCCCGGCGCGATCAGACCATCCTGGTTGCCTCCGGTCTCATGGCCGGCGCCGCGATCGCCGGGATTCTGAGCGCAACCTTCAAGGTGCTGGACAACACGTACTGGAGTCACGCCTTCGACCGCCTTGTGAACATCTCCCAGTATCCGAGGGTGATGGCGGTGGACGGCTCACTTCAAGCCGCACCATGGTTCGGATCGCGGGGTGTGTGGTTCGGGGCCCTCGCGTTCATAGCGTTGATTGTGACCTGCCACCTGCTGGCCAAGAGGGGCGCTGACGAACAGATCCGGGCGGAAGACCAGGCCCTGGAAGAGCATCCAGAGATGAAATAGATCGCACAGACAAGGGGCAACGCCCTATGTGTTTGTACTTCAAATCTCTCCGCTCCGGCTCGAGCGGCAACTGCCTCATGCTGTGGACGGACGAGACCCGGATCCTCATTGACTGCGGCATAGCGGCTCAGCGCCGGACGCGGGACATCCTGGAAGAGCACGCCGGCAGCCCGTCAGAAATCGACGCTGTGATCGTTTCTCACGCGCACACCGATCACATCCGCTACGACACACTCCGGGTCTTCGAAGACCACGGTGTGCCCGTCTACTGTCACAAGGACTGCCTCCCCCAGATCTTCGACAAGCACAGCGTCGAGAAATGCCCGGACCTCCGGTTCAGGACCTTTGCCGAACGGCGGTTTCGGGTGAAAGACTTCGTGATCGAGCCGGTCCGGGTGAGTCATCACCCCTATTTCCTGACCCACGGTTTTGTCATCCATTCGAAGACGGATGGGCGGGATCGCAAGATCGTGGTCGCTACGGATTTCAATGACTACGATGGTCTGGTGAGTCATTTCGCCGACGCGGACTTCATCTTCGTGGAAGCGAACTACGATCCGGATCTGCTGAGACAGAACCCCAATCCCAACAGCGATTACCACATGGAGAACTCCGGCACCGGATGTCTCCTGTCCCGCGCCCTGGGGAAGAGCCGGTCGCTGCCCGTTGCCGTGATGCTGGGTCACCTGAGCGAGGAGCGCAATTCCGGGCCGATCGCGCTGGCGACGATCCGGCGGGTGCTGAGCCGGCAGAACATTCCTCTCGACTTTCCCCTCTATGTTGCGCCGCGCTATGAGGCATCGCCCACGATTTCGATCGCGTAGAGATTCACCGCGAAGATGAGAAACGCGGGCTAGAAATCCGTCGCTTTCTCTTCCACCAGTTTCCTCGCCTCCCCATTCAGGAATCCCACTTTCACTTTGAGCTTCATCCGGAGATCATGGACCAATGAATAGATGACCGGGAGAACGACAAGGGTCAGGATCGAGGCAAACCCCAGCCCGAAAATGAAGGTGAAACCCAACGGCCGCCACCCCTCCTCGGCGACAGTCAGGGGAAGCAGACCCGCCATGGTCGTCACCGCACTCAGGAGGATAGGCCTCAGGCGGACGAGGCCGGCTGCGACCAGCGCTTCCGTCGTATCGCGCCCCCGCCGGCGCTCGGCGTTGATGTAGTCCACCAGGAGGATAGCTGCGTTCACCACGACCCCCGACAACCCGACGACACCGATCAGCGACACCAGCGCGAACATTTGCCCACCGATCGCCAATCCGTAGAGCGCGCCGAAGATGGCAAAAGGAATCGTCGAGAGGATCACGACAGGCTGCAATAGCGACTGGAACTGAGCCACCATGAGTACGTAGATCAGAATCACGGCAATGATAAAAGCCTCTCCCAGGCTCTGGAAGGATTCCTGCATCATCTCGAAATCGCCGCTGTAGCTGAACCGGTAGCCGGGCGGAAGAGGAAAGCCGTCCAGCGTCTTCCGGAGCTCGTTGGTGATTCCAACGGCGGGGATGCCCGGGGCGGCGGACGCTGTCACCCGGACCACGCGCTCGGTGTCGATGTGGCGGATACTCGTAACCCCTGTCCCGGTCTCGATGGTGGCGATTTCACCCAACAGAACCTGGTCCCCCATGTGTGTCGGGATTTTGAGAGCGGCGATGTCGGAGAGGTCCGAGCGGTGCTCCTCCGCCAGACGGATCCAGATGTCAATGTCCTTTCCCTCTTTCCGGACCTGACTTGCATCCACACCGTACACCGCTGTCCTCACGGTCATGGCGACCTCCGCAGCAGAGACCCCCAGGAGAGCGGCCCGGGTCTGATCGATCCTCACCACGATCTCGGGAGAACCCTCCCCGAAGTCATCCTTGACATCCACCGCTCCCGGAATCCTGCCAAGGACATCCTGAACCTGCCGGCTGATGTCCCGGAGAGTATCCATGTCGTCCCCGATGATCTTGACCACGACCGGAGCGTCCGTAGGAGGGCCTGATTCGATGGGTTGGAAATCGACTTCGGCGCCCGAAATCGTCCGCAGGAAAGGACGCATCAACTCCTGAATTTCCCCGCCCTTGAGATCCCGGTCGCCTTCGTCCACGAGATCGATCACAATCTGCCCGAAGTTCTCAGATCCGCCGAAGGACCAGTCATAGGCGCTGGCGCCGGAGTAGCCGACGTTTGCCACGTAGGTGTCTATGTACGGATCCCAGCGGGAATCATCGAGGAAAGTTTCGATCCGTTTCACGATCTCGTCAGTCGTTTCGACCCGTGTTCCCTGGGGGGCTTCCACGTTGATGTAGAGTTGCCCGATGTCCTCCTCCGGGAACATCTCGACCTCAACAACGCCGAAGGCCAGCAGGGCCAGAGCCCCGAGAACGTAGGGAATCAGGCACAGCAGGACCAGTCCCCTCCGCCTGAGACTCCACCGGATCACCGGCTCATAGAAACCCTTCAGTCCACTCAGAAGCCGGTCCCCGCGAGTCCGCCCTGTCCTGCTGATTGCGCTTCTCACTCTCATGAGCTTGGCCGAGATCACCGGATTCACCATCATCGCCACCAGGAAGGAAGCAGCCAACGCCATGGAAACGGTCTTGGGGATGTAGCCCATGAACTCACCCATGACGCCGCCCATGATCAACATGGGCATGAAAGCCGCTATCGTGGTGAGCGTCGCCGTGAGGATGGGTAGGGCCACCTCGCTGGCGCCGTCGGCCGCAGCGAGAGTGCGCAGGGCAACCTTGGGAATCCAGGACTCGTCACGTCCCTCAATCTTCTCATCGGGGACAGCGTCCAGCTCCCGGGCTCGGGCCTTGATTGTCCCGGCATCCGGGGTGATTCCCAAAGCAGCGGCGGCAAGCCAGCGTCTCTTGCTTATCTGCATGTGACGGTAGATGTTCTCCACCACCACAATAGCGTTGTCGACGATCATCCCGACAACGAGCACAATGCTGAAAAGCGTGATAGTATTCATCGATACACCGCCCGCCCAGAGGAAGGCGAATGTGATGAAAATGGCCAGGGGAATCACTATGGCCACGATCAGGGAATTCCGGAACCCCAGAAAGGCGAAGAGTACCAGGATCACCATTACGAGACCGAACATTGCGGAATTCTTCATCTGGCTGAGCGTATCCTTGATCCACTTGGCCTGCTCACCAATGATCTCGAGCTTTGTCCCCTCCGGTAGCCACGCCCTGGATTCTTCCAGCCGCTGCTTGATCTCTTCGGTCACTGAGATCGTGTTCGTGCCCTGGCGCTTCTTGATGGCCAGGGAAACCGAAGGGACTCCTTCCATCCGGGAGTAGGACACGGCGTCTTTCGTACCATCCGTGACGTCCGCAATGTCCGCCAGCAGTACGACCTGATCGTCCGCGGCCGAGACCACAACATCGCGAAGATCGCCGATCTCACGGATCTGGCTGTCCACACGCACGAGGAAATTGGAATCGTTGATAGACACATCGCCGCCCGGCAGATTGATATTGGCCGCGCCAATCATCTGAACGATCTGAAACAGCGTGAGCCCTGCCGCCTCCATTCTCGCCGGGTCGACGGCCACATCGAACACGCGTTCCACTCCTCCGACAATCCGGACCTCCAGAACATCTGGAATCGCCTCGATCTCGTCCTGGAGGTCCTCGGCGGTACGTGTCAGCTCCAAGTAGTCCGAACCACCGCTCATGGAGACCACAACGATAGGGAACTCGCTGAAGTTGAGCTCAATAACCTCGGCGTCCATTGCATCCTCGGGCAGTTCCCTCTCGACGTCCGACACAACCTCCTTCGTGTCCCGGACAGCGTCACCGATGTCGACGCCCGCTTCAAAGCGAACCGTGATGATGGAGCTGCCGTCCATCGAGGTGCTCAGCATGTCGTCCAGATCATCGAGTCCTTGCAGATCGTCTTCCAGCTTGTCCGTGATGAGAGATTCCACTTCCTCGGGCGCCGCACCCGGATAGGGCACCACGACCAGCGCCATTGGAAGCTGGATGTCGGGATTCAGCTCCTTGGGCATTGTCACAAAGGCCATGACTCCGACCAGGGAGGGAAGGACCACCAGGAGCAGCAGGACCACGCGCCAGTTGCTGATGAGAAACGCGAAGAATCTCACGGGCCCACCTCCCCAATCCGGACGGGAGTGCCGTTGTCCAGGTACGCCTGGCCCTTCACCACGAGTTTCTCCCCATCCCGCAGACCCTCCTCCACTATCACTCCTCCCGCCACCGGATCTCCGAGTGTTACTCGCCGTGATTCCGCGGTCGTATCGTTCACCACGTACGCATACCACTGCCCGCCGCGTTCGATGAGAACATCCTCCGGCACCACAATCGCGCTCTCGCGCTGCCCGATGCGGATAGCCGCAGTCACCGTCATCCCATCCCGGAGATTGCCGTCGGGATTGGGAACGGCGACGGTCACGGCGAAACTCCCGCATGTCCTATCCGCAGCCATCGGGACTTCGGTCACTCTGCCCGCGAAGCAGCGTCCCGGAAATGCAGCAACGCTGATGTCCACCTTTGCTCCCCTGTGGACCTGCGCTATGTCACGATCGGTGACCATGACCCGGATTTCCATCGGATCCAGCGCCACCACATTGTATGCCGCCACCGGGGGCGAAACGAAGGTTCCGACTTCCACCATCCTCTCGGCGACAAATCCATCAAGAGGCGAGATGATCCGCGTATCCCCAACCTGCCGTTCCGCCATCTTAACGGCCGCCTTCGCCTGCCGCACCCCCGCGGAGGCCACTTGGTAGGCGCTCTCCGCCGCCTCGAAAACCGCGTCGGAGGCAATGCCTTCCTCAAAGAGACTGCGCTGCCGCTCGACATTGAGCTCGGCCTGTTTCCGATTGGCCTCGGCCACCGCCATCCCCGCCTCCGCCTGCCGCAGCCCATCCAGATAATCGGCCTGCTCAATCACAGCCAGCACTTCGCCTCTCTCCACCCTCTGCCCCCGGACCGCGCGGACTCCCTGGATCCGGCCCGCCACCTTCGGGACCACGTCGACCTCGGCGCTCCCCCGGAGAACGCCGACGCGTTCGAGCCGGAGTTCCGCCGTCTGGCTTCTGAGAGTCACTATCTCAACGGGCACACCTGTCGCCTCGCCGTCCTCTCCGGGATTCCCCCCGGAGTTGCCACACCCGGCAAACAGAAGACACAGTGCCGTTGCACAAAGAACTATTCTCGGCTTCATTGCTCTGCCTTTCTCCAATCTACTCCTCCTCGCCCATCGCCTTCCTGAGACTGGCCACAGCGATCCGGTAGTCGATTCTCGTACTGAGGTTGTTCACCTTTGCCTGGATCAGCAGGGTGTCGCCATCCAGCAGATCAAGGTACGTCGCATCTCCCTCGCGGTACCGGCGGTCCATCACGCGGCGATTCTCCGTGGCCGAAGCCAGCTGGGTCTCAGCGAACTCCAACCCTTTCCTCGCCACACTGAGTGACGACCAGGCCGCCTTGACCTCCAGTCCAATCCCGTCCGTCAGCATTTCCAGACCCCGCTCCACCTCCCGAGCCTGCGCGCGGGCGCCCCTGACCCTGGCAACGTTGCCGAAACCGAGAGGAAGATCGTAGGAGAGAACACCCATCAGGCGCCAGGAATCCTGCGGCGCGAACGCTGTTGCCAGATCCGACCACTCATAGTGATACACCAGAGCAACCGAGGGGAGGAGCGATCCCATCTGCGCTTTGACCCCTCGCCTTGCGATATCCACATTCGCCGACATCTGGTGCAGATCCGGTCGATTGGCAAGGGCCGTCTCAGTGCACTCCTTCAGGGGACGGTCGAAAGGAACGATCTCGACGGTCGGTTCCACCGAGACCGCTGCGTCCATGGGCCTGTTGAGAATAATGTTGAGCTGCGCCCGCGCCAGCTCAACCCCCTCCTCCGCCTGCTGCATGCTCTGCCTTACGCCGGCAAGGGATGCATCCACCCGTAGCACATCCGATCTGGGAACAAGGCCCACCTCGAACATCTTGTCGACCACCCTTTTGCTCTCCGTAACCTGCGCCTCTGTCTCCTGCGCAATCCGGAGAAGGCCCTGGGACTTGATCAGATTGTAGTACGCTTTCCGCGCTTCGAGCGCCACGGACTGCCGCACGGCCATGAGATCACTGCGCGCAGCGTCGAGACTGCGAGAAGCAATCTTGCGCGCCTGGTAGAGCGCTCCGCCGGTGAAAAGCGGCTGCGTCACATCCACGGAAAAGGTCTTCATCTCCAGCGGCATGATAATCTGCTTGCCCATGTCAGGTATATCGAGGCCCGGGATTTCCGGCATGTCGAATTCGAAGGCAACCTCTTCCCGGTTCCTGATCTTCGCGCAGGATGCCGAGACCGTGGGCAGCATGTTGGAAGTGGACTGCCACACTCCGGCCCCGGCGTACGAGACGCGGGCATCCGCCGCCATCACCTGCGGGTTGTTTTCCACAGCAATCCGCACCGCCTCGTCTTCCGTCAGGAACTGCCCGGAGGCGGTAGCCGCCGGTACGACCAGCAGGCACACTCCGAGACACACACTCCGCGCGAGGCCCCGGGAAACTTCCGAGAAACAACAGCTCATTGCTGATCCTCCATTCGGGAACTGACTCCATCCAGGAACAACCGTACAACGCGATCCGAAACAGCGTCGATGGGTTCCTGTTCACTCTTCACAAGCCAGTAGAAGAAGTTGGCATGAACCAGCCCAAGGAGGCTCATGGCGAGCTGCTTCGAAGGAATGTCTCCCCGCAGCTTGCCCGCCCTGATCCCGCTCTCGATCACCTCGGCGAGCAGATCCAGCCCAGTGAAGAACTTCGTCTTGAACCGGTTCATCAGGCGCCATTTCGGGTCACTCTCGGAACTCGGAGATGTGAGGAGCCGGGCCTGCCCTTTCCCGATTTCGGCGAAGAGTTCCTTGCGTTCTGCGTGCTGCTGGAACTTGAGGCGAATTGCCTCTCGAAGGACATCACGGGGATCCTGGTGCTCTTCCATTGCCCGGCGGATCACGGCATTGACCTGCTCGAATTCCTCCTCAAGAACAGTCGCGTACAGGTCTTCCTTGCTCTCGAAGTACCCGTAGAGGGCGCCCTTGGAGAAACCTGCCTCGGCAGCGATTTCATCCAGAGCCGCCTCGTGATACCCTTTGGCAGCGAACACCTTCCGGGCTGCCGCGAGAATATCCTCCCGTCTCGCGAGTTTTTCGCGCGCCCGCCGGTCAGATCTTTCTGTCTTGCGACTCTCCTCATGCACCATGAACAGATATCCCTTCGCTAGCCGAACACAAGACTGACCCGTCGGTCAGATGACCGACTCGATAGTCACTATACCAGGAGACCACCATTTTGTCAAGGGGTAATCTCTCGCCGCAGCACCACGGCCCGGCTGAACCGCACACTCGGTCTCCCGGAGACGATGAAACCCGCGTCCTGCGCTTCCTGCACAGCATGCTCGAGATCGCGGCGGGAAACGTGGAATTTTGGCTCGGCGATGAAGAGCGCGCCCCCAGGCCCCAGCTGGCCTAGCATTTCTCTGAAGAAAGCCGGCGTATCCGGCAGCTCGTGGACCATCCAGAACGCCAGAACGAAATCCAGCTTGTCCCGGACGCCCACCCGGTCGGCCTCGCAACGGTGAACCCGGATCCGCTCGGAAAGACCAGCCCTGGCGGCCTTTTCTTCCACCATGCGCAGCATTTCCGGCTGAAGATCCGCCGCTATCACGAGCCCGTCTTCGCCAACAAGACGAGCAAGCCCCAGCGACGCGAACCCACCACCACAGCCGAGATCCAGCACCCTCATCCCCTGCCGGACATACGGCTCGAACAGCTTGCGGGGATTGTGAAGCAACGGACGCAGAAAATTGTCGATGTGGCGCACGCGCTGCCACGGGCAGACATGGTGTTCTGTCGCAATCTGCGTATCACTGACCTGTCCGGTTTCCATTCTACTTCCCTCCCCTTAAGGTTTAGGTGCTAAACAACTTGCGCAAAAAAAACATCACCTTCCAAGGCCACGCTCCTCAAACCTGGCCAGAATCCTGCTGAGATCAGTCATTACCGTGAGAAACATCTCAGACTTGCTCTCAAACTCGTCTCCGAGGTACTCACGAACGGTTTCGAACATCTCCATGTGAAATTGCTCATGGGCATGGAAGCCTGTCCAGCCAAGATCCGTGAGTTCCAGAAGAATCTCCCTGGCATCATCCTGCGTGTGCTTCTTCCGGGCCAGTCCTTTCCCGACCAGTTTGGCGACCATCTGCGACACTGCGCCCTTGGTTACACCCAGATGCTCCGCCAGCTGGGTCACATTGACTCCCGGGTTCTTCCCGATGGCCTGAATCGTGTGGATTTCCGTCCGGTACAGGGCAACGCCGGTTCCGAAATCCAGAGGGAGCGCGTGCATCGATCCCATCTTGCCCAAGACCTCATCAAGAATACCCATGATCTTCTCGAATGCCAGGCGCTCGTCCTTCATACCTACATTGTATAGCACCTAAACGATCTTGTCAACCCCTTTTTTTCAAAAAATGCAGGCTAGAGATAGGTGAGATATACGAATCCGACGGCAATCCCGATGAAGAGGAGTGTCATAATCCCTCCCGCCCTGAGGTAATCCGCGCTGCGATAGCCGCCCGGAGACATGAAGAGAGCGTTGACCTGGTGGGTGGGCAGAACAAAGGAGTTGGATGCGCAGACCGCCACCAGAAGCGCCAGCGCTCGAGGATTGATGTCGCTCATGTTCCCCATGATCATAACGAGCGGCACCAGGAGCACGGTGGCCGCGGCGTTTGACATGAAAAGGGAAAACAGTGTGGAAAGGACCGCAACGCACAGCAGAATCCAGATCGGGTGACTCCCTTGGAGGACCAGCATCATCTGCCGCGCGATGTACTCAGCCGCTCCCGTGTTTCCCATCGCAATACCAAGCGGCATGAGACCGGCAAGGAGAAATACCGTCCGCCAGTCCACCGCCCGGTAGGCTTCGTCGATGGGAACAACGCCGAGCAGGATCATGGCGAGCGCCCCGCTCAGAAGGCCCACCGGAAGGGGAACACCCGAGAGTGCGAGCCAGATTGCCGCCAGGAAACACAGAGCTGCCACCAGGGGCTGGCGCTTGCCGGTGGCCTCGGGCGCTTCCACCGGAGTCACCAGCACAAAATGGACATTGTCGGCCATCTTCCTGATGTGTCCCCAGGGACCGTGGACCAGGATCGCCTCCCCCGGCTGGAGTTCCTGGTCGGACAAATCATGACGCTCCTCCTTGTCCCCGATCAGCGTCATGATAGGTTCCACACCCCAGGTCTTGCGCACTTCAATTTGCCGGAGCGACTTGCCCACGACAGGTGAGCGGGGCGGGATGATCACTTCCGCGAACCCGGCGGTCTCCCCGCTCTGGAGTTCCCTGAACCGGTAGGCGAAGCCCCGGACCTGGAGGTCAAAATCGTCGACGAACCGCTCCACGTCGCCCAGCTGACCCAGGAGGGCAATCTCCTGCCCGGAGCGGAAGGGCATGTGCCGCCACGGGGCGTATCGAACGTCCTCCCCTTCAAGAAGCGCCAGAACGTTCAGACCGTACCGCAGCCGAATCTTGATTTCATCCCGGGTCTTGCCCACCAGCGTGCTCCCCGGTGGGACAAAGACCTGGTAGACTGTGGACGGCAATTGCCACGTATCGATCAGCCTGTCCTGGGCGCTGATGGAGGAGTCGGCCTTTCCCTTGGCCGCCGGCAGGACAAACCTGCCAAAGAACAGGAAATACACAATGCCCGTCCCCAGCAACACCAGTCCCAGTGGGGTCACCGAGAAAAGCCCGAAGGTCTCCTCCCCACCCTGCTTCAGAAGATCGTTGAGGATAAGCAGCGGACTGGAACCCACCATGCTCAGGGTCCCGCCCAGGATAGCGGCAAAACCCATGGGCATCAGCAGGTGGGACGCTGGAATCTTCGAGCTCTTGGAAATCCTCAGGATGGCGGGCAGGAAAAGAGCGGCGGCGCCGATATTCTGAATGAACGCGGAAAGGAAGCCTATGGCCACAGAGACCAGCCCGGTCAGTCGTCTCTCACTGAATCCGGCAGCGCGCAGGATAGGGCGGGTAATCCGATTCATGACTCCCGACCGGTCCACGCCGTACCCCAGGATCATCACCGCGATGATGCAAACCACGGCGTTGCTGGCCAGCCCGGAGAAAGCCTCCTCGGGTTTCACCAAACCAAGCCACGCGAGAGTGACCATGATCAGGATCGCGATCACGTCCACCCTCAGCCACTCGCTGACGAAAAGGATGATCGTTCCGGCGAGGACAAGAAAGACGAGGAGGATATCTACAGTCATGCACCGTCTCCGCTGACTCCCGCTTATGAAGAATACTCAGGCTAGTCCCACCGCCCGCGCACGTCAAGCGGATACGCATTCCGGATGATTCCCGCGTGACATCCGGCCTCGAATCCGATACCATGTAGGGCCTTTCATTTCCCCTGACAACACGGCTCCCGGCGAACAGAAAAGAGGTTAGAAATGCGCGCGTTCAAGAACGACAAGGAGATTCTCGAGAAGACAGCCATCATAGATCGTTTCCTCCGGTACATCCGGATCGACACCACATCTGTGGAAGAGTCGGACAAGTGTCCCAGCTCCCCCGGCCAGCTGGAGCTGGCGAAGATGCTCGCCCAGGAACTCAGGGACATCGGGCTCGAGGACGCGAAGGTCGATGAGAACGGATACGTTCTGGCCACCCTTTCCGGCAACCGGCCCGGCACAATAGGATTCATCGCCCACATCGACACCGCTCCCCAGTTCACAGGGAAGAACGTGAAGCCCGTGATTCACGAGAACTACGATGGGAAAGCCATCAAACTGAAGAACGGCATCGTGATTGACCCGGCCGAATCCAGGGAGCTCTCCCGGTGCATCGGCGACACCATCATCACGGCCGACGGGTCCACTCTTCTCGGCGCGGACGACAAGGCGGGCATTGCCGCCATCATGGCTGCACTGGAAATTCTCAAGAAGGACGAGTCTCTCCCCCACCCTACGCTGCGCATTTGTTTCAACCCCGAAGAAGAGGTGGGACGGGGGGCCGACAAGTTCCCGCTGGAGACGTTCGGTGCACCCGTGGCTTTTACCCTGGACGGCGGTTTCGTCGGCGAGGTCAACACCGAGACTTTCTCTGCCGACAAGGCCACCGTGACTTTCCGGGGTGTATCCGTCCATCCGGGAATGGCCAAGGGGAAAATGGTGAACGCTCTTCGCTACCTTGGCAGTTTCCTCGACAGCCTTCCCACCGAGAAAGCCCCTGAAACTACGGAAAAGAGAGAAGGCTTCATCCACCCCACGGATATCTCCGGGGATGCGGCCGAAGCCAAGGTCAACATGATTCTCCGGAGTTTCGATGACAAGGAGCTGGCGGGCCACGGCGACGAGGTGAAACGACTCGCCAACAAGATTGCTGAGCGCGAGCCCCGCCTCGGGGTTGAGGTCGAAATCAAGGAGCAGTACCGGAACATGAGACCCGGATTGGACAAGCACCCCGGGATCATGGAGAGAATGGTCCAGGCGTTGAAAGCGGCCGGGGTCAAGCCATTCCACGAGCCTATTCGGGGGGGGACGGACGGGTCCCGCCTGACCGCCATGGGTATGCCGACACCCAACCTGTTCGCCGGAGGTGTTAACTTCCACGGACCGTCGGAGTGGATCTCCACCCGGGCCATGGCTCTTTCGGCGTGCACCATCCTGAACCTGATCCAGGTCTACGCCGAAAGCGGGGGGGAAACGAAATGAAACGGATCATGGCCGTACTGAGCGTCGTGCTTGTTCTGGTGATCGGTCTGTCTGCCGGATGCGCCAAGAAGGTCGTAACCCGGGTGGATCCTACCACCGTCATCGATCTCTCCGGCTACTGGAACGACACGGATTCCCGCCTGGTGGCCGAGGAGATGATTGCCGATTGTCTCTCCCGGCCGTGGAGAGGCCGGCACGTCGACAAGCACGGCAAGCGCCCCGTTGTCATTGTGGGACAAATTGCGAACAAGACCACGGAGCACATTGCCACGACCACCTTCATCAGCGACATCGAGCGCGCCTTCATCAACAGTGCCGATGTAGAGGTGGTGGCCGGCTCGGAAGAACGGGGACAGGTCCGGGACGAACGCGAGGACCAGCAGGTGTTCTCCAGTCCCGAGACGGCCAAACAGTGGGGGAAGGAGAAGGGTGCGGACTACATGATGTCCGGCATTATCAGCTCCATCACCGATGAGGAAGACGGCAAGAAGGTTGTCTTCTACCAGGTCGATCTGACCCTCATTCACCTGCAGGACAACACCAAGGTCTGGCTCGGGCAGAAGAAGATCAAGAAGTTCATCGGGAGAGGGAAGTATAAGGGATAGGAAGATTGCAGATCCGTCGGACGGACACGCTCATGCCAGCGGCCACGCTGCTCTTGTTCTGTCTCGTTCTGGTCATTCTGCCCGGCTGCGCTTCCTACGTGTCGCACTCTGTCCGGATCAAGAGTGACCTCGCGGAGGGCCGGTTCGAAGAGGCTCTCGAGGAAGTCGACAAGGCCGGGAAGGGGGCATCGCGCCTTCTTGGCCTGTACGAAAGCGGACTGATCTTCCACTACGCCCGCGACTACGAACAGAGTAACCAGTATCTCCACGAAGCCGAACTGCTGTACGACGATCTCTACACCAAGAGTATTTCCCGCGAGGTTGGCTCCCTCGTCGCCAGCGATGTCGTCCTCGCGTACCGCGGCGAGCCCTTCGAGTCGGCCTTCATCCATTACTACAAGATCCTCAATTTCCTCCATCTCGGCGACGGGCAAGGAGCCCTTGTCGAGTGCCGCAAACTCAATCACAAGCTCAAAGTGTTCCGCGACGCGGGCGACACCTTCTACACCAATGATCCATTCCTCCAATACCTGACGGGTCTGGTCTACGAATCGGAAGGGGATCTCCAGAACGCCTGGGTCTCCTACCGGGTGGCCCTGGAAGCGTACGAGAAAATGGAAGACACCTTCCAGACACCCCCTCCACCGAGCCTCCGATGCGAGTTCCAGCGGGTGGGTTCTCGCTTGGGCTACGCGGACGAATTCCCTCAACCTGCGGATTCCATGCAATGCAGCGACGATCCCACTGTCGAGGGCCGGGGGGAGATCGTTCTCCTCGTGGAAGACAGTTTTGTCGCCAACAAGGTGCCCGTGGAATTCGTGGCGCCGATTCTCAAGGGCGACATCGACGATAATCTGGACGAGGACGATTTCGCCTTTACGCTGGCCGACCGGGTCCAACGCAATCGCGTGTATCCACGCAAGGTGGACCATTGGCTCAAGATTGCGTTTCCCGAGATGGTGAGCGAGCCGCCCATCGTCTCCTGGGTGGAGGTCGTGGCTGTCGAGGTTCCCGCATCTGCAATCCGCGCAGTGCCCGCCGCCGACCTCGGCGCCGTTGCACTCAAACGCTTCAAGGAGAGACGAGTCGCTATGCTGGCGAAGACCTTCGCACGAGCTCTCGCGAAATACCTCGCCAAGCAGAAGGTGGAACAGGAGAAGGGGAAACTGGCGGGGCTGGCCGTGAACATCTTCAACATAGCCACCGAGACCGCCGACACCCGGAGTTGGAGCACGTTGCCGGGGCGAATCCACCTGGCTCGCCTTCCGCTGCCCGAGGGGAGGTACACGATCCAGGTAGTCCTCCGGGATCAGCATGGGGAGCGTCTGGACACCATCGCAATCCCGGATGTGGAGGTCCTGTCCGGCCGGACCACCTTCCTCAACCACCGCGTCTTCTGACACCCCCACAACCCCAGAAGCCTTGACCACGAAGGCCGCAACCTTCTCGCCCGATTGCGCAGGCAGCACAAAGGCTGCCTGCGCAACAGCCTTTCTTTCTCCGTGCTCTCCGTGATAGTCTTTTGTCATGAAACGCGCGCATCTGATCATCAATCCCACCTCGGGCACATGGATGAGGCGGGTCGACATTGACATGATCCGGGGCAAACTGGCCCGGCGAGGGATCTCCCTCACCGTGTTCGAGACCCGCGGGCCGGAGGACGCCACGGCCGAAGCACGCCGGGTTGTGGCGGAGGAGACCGACCTGGTCATCGCCGCCGGAGGCGATGGCACCATCAACGAAGTGGTCAACGGTCTCGCCGGTTCCGGCGTGCCGCTGGCCATCCTCCCCCAAGGAACCGAGAACGTGCTTGCGCAGGAGTTCTCGATCCCCCTGGATCTTTCCGACGCGGCTGACCTCCTCGTGCGGGGCCAAGTCGTATCCATCGACCTCGGACTCGCTCACGACCGGCATTTTCTTCTGACGGTGGGGATCGGGTTGGACGCGCAGATCGTCAGCGAGGTGGATCCTCTGCTGAAGAAGATCTTCGGCTCTGCGGCGTATCCCCTCACGGCTATTCAGACGGTTGTCACCTTCGAACCGAGCGAGATGGAAATCCGGATCGACGATGAGGATCGACCGCGCTCGGGATACTTCGTGATCGTGGGCAACTCGCGGAACTACGCTGCCGGCTTCAAGGTGACCCCGCTGGCCAAGCTCGACGACGGGAAGCTGGACGTCTGCATTTTCAAGAAGAGGGGAATTGCGGATCTTCTGCGCTACGTCGTCGCCACGGCTCAGCTGAAGCAGGCAGATCTCGAGGACGTGGAATCCGTGCAAGCCGAGAGGATCCAGATTCGTTCCTCCGGGAAACTGCCGGTCCATGCCGACTGCGAGATTATCGGGACTACCCCGGTGAACATTCGCTGCGTGCCTGGAGCCTTGAAACTCGTGGTCCCCCCACCCAACTTCAAACGCCCCGGGTTTGACCTTCGCACCGAGATCCATGAGCTGATCCAGAAGAATCCGCTGTCAAACCTATGGGATTGGTCGTGGTAAGAGCCAAAAGTTTGCCGCAGATTACGCAGATTGCGCACAGCTTTCCCGGGGCTTTCCGGGACGTAGTTAGCTTTGTTAGCTTATTCCGCCCTTTGTCTTGAGACAGACCCTCACTCGCATCAGGCGGCGAAAGCTCGGGCCGTCCTCGCCTGCGTTTGGGTCCGATATCCCGGCCGGAGCGGGCGTCAGCTTGCCCGATTGATTCTTGTCAACCCGCCGACGGTCTCAGCCGTCGTTCGCCGGATCGAAGAGAATCCCCCTTGCCAATCAGATATGGACAGATGGTGCCGGAAAGATGCACAATAAGCTAATAAAGCTAACTACGTCCCGGAAAGCCGCCGCTCGTCTGGCTGCACGGCGAAGTCAAGAACCCGCCCCTGTCCAAGAAGGGCCGCCTACCGACTACGACAGCTCGAAGTAGAGGGCGACCGCTATGAAGACCGCGAAGAGGAAGAAGCTCGAGAAGAAGGGTTGGAAGGTCGGCTCCACAGACGAGTTTCTCGACCTCTCGCCCGAAGAGGCGGAGTACATCGAGATGAAGCTCGCTCTGAGTAGAGCGTTCAAGCAACGGAGACTCAAGCAGAAGCTCACCCAGGTTCAGGTGGCCAAACAGCTCAATTCCAGTCAGTCCCGCGTGGCCAAGATGGAGGTGGGCGATCCCTCCGTCTCCATTGATCTTCTCGTGCGCTCTCTTCTGGCGCTCGGGGCCAGCTTGAGGGTGGTCGCCAAGTCCATCGAGTCTGCTTCGGCCCATCATGCAGCCTGACGAGTCGCGGACAGGTGTTCTTCTCCGACTTCGATCGAGAGTCCTATCTCAAAACGTTGAGGCAACAAACTGAACGGTAAGGACTTTCCGGGACGTAGTTAGCTTTATTAGCTTATTCCACCCTTTGTCTTGAGACAGACTCTCACTCGCATCAGGCGGCGAAAGCTCGGGCCGTCCTCGAGTACGTCTGGGTCTGACAGCTCGGCCGGAGCGGGTGTCAGCTTGCCCGATTGATTCTCGTCAGCCCGCCGACGGTCTCAGCCGGCATTCGCCGGATCGAGGAGAATCCCCCTTGCCGATCAGATATGGACAGGTGGTGCCGGAAAGATGCATAATAAGCGGACGAAGCTGACTGCGTCCCGGAAAGCTGCCCTTTAGGCTCGGCGTCGCCGCTGGTCTCAGGAAGAGGATTGTATTATACACTCGCGGCCGTGCTCCCAGTGTTGGTGACTTGGGTAGCCTTGAGACGGTAGTTTTCGAGGACGATGATGAGCTGGAGCGAAAGCTGCGCCGGCATCTGTCTCCACGAGCCACTGAGGAACCTGGACACTAGGGTGGCATGCGTCTTGGAAACATTGCCATTGAAGGAGGTCCTGGGCATGCGCAGGCGGCGGACAGTCTGAAGCGGCTGTTTTTGTCGTGAGCGAATGCAAGGGCATCGGGTCCACACACGAGTGGAATTGCAGATTGGCAGGACTCCCAAAGGATGATGGCCAGTGGCTGCTGCGGCAGTGGCGAACGGATTCGAACCCGGGCTCAATCAGAGTACTTGGAGTTACAGATGAGCCTAAGTCGAAGAGATCTGCTCGTCGCCATTGGCTCCGGGATTGCTGTCGTGCTTGGCACCTGCGAAGTGCTGGGCTTCATTGGGCTGGGAGGTGGCTGGGTAGGGATTGGTATCCTCGCAGTTGGGCTCGTTGTTGGTCTCGCAAAGCTTTGGCTTCTACATAGGGCTCAGAGGTGCTGTCCTGAAATCTTGAGTCCCAGGGGGTTCGCATTTCAGACCCCCCCATGGCTGCCTGACCACGAGAAGACTGTCACTACGGAGATGGCGAAGGCAGCGTTTCTTCTCCTCGCTTTTGACCGCACTGCAACAGGGTGTTGGGGAAAGACCTATCTATATCGCCGCGTTAGGAGTGGCTCCGGCATCCCGCGTGCGGGCGGAAGCTTGGGAGGCACACCCTTGGCACTCGCGGCCATCGCATCTTGCAGCCATCAATCCGACTTCCGGCTCCGACGATGGGCTCTCCACCCACTGTTTCAGACATTAGCTAAGGTGTTGACAAACGATGGCAGCTACCTTCGTGGCGCCACCTTCGGCGAAATGGGGAGGGTTCCATTGTTTGAGCCGCTGCGGCATGCCGCCGGTGGGTGTCTGATCAAACTCATGTTTGGAGATCCCGACACTCGAGATATCAGAACCCTCAGGATTCTCTGCGGATCACACCTCGATCCGATGGCCTGGGACCACGCCATGGTCTGCCGAGTTCTCCTACAAGCGCACTTTACGAGTCTTCCCCGGAAGATCCGACGACTTGCCTTGGCAAGGCATAGAGCTGTCCTAGAAGAGCTGCTGGCAAGGGCGGAGAACGCGCCGGTTGCGGCCCGTATCTGGGCGGACTCGTACGAGTACGGCGTGGATGTGAACACGCAGTGGGCAGCGGTATGGGCACTACTTCCCTGCCTGCTAGTCCCTGGCACACCCCGGGAACTCAGTGACAGATTGGATAAGACAATCCGGCGATTCCTTCTCGCGTACTCTTCGACGACTGCGGATGAAAGCCTTTTGCCAAGCCGAGTTGGCAAGGACGGACGGGGTAGCGGTTCACATGTGTTTGCCACAGCAATGGGCGTAGTGGCTTGGCGGGTGCTCGAACTTCACAATACTGGCACCGCAACTCATGCGAGGATCGACGCTGCCCAGCAGACGCTCAGGATGCTTCGGCGTCTTACGGGGTGTTGGCCGGGTGTCATAGAGAGTCCCTCCAAGGCGACGGCCGCTGACCCACTGACTACGGAGGGTTATTTCGCGTGGGCTGGGCTGTGCCTTGCTTCTACCAGCCTAGGCGCGAGAATCGCGGAGGACGATTGCCGCAAGGCCGTAGGTATCGCGAAGGAGTTCCACGAATGTGCTGATGAGAGCTTGTCCAGCAACGCGCTGTTTGAGCGATTTGAAGACCTGATCTTG
>JAGLYR010000111.1 GCA_023132135.1 Candidatus Eiseniibacteriota bacterium
CTGTGTGCGAATCCATCCGGATTCGCACACAGTCCAGGCTAGGAGGACGCGGAGTGAGAATCCTGCTGGTCGGGAATCCAAACGTAGGCAAGAGCGTGATTTTCAACAGGCTCACAGGGGCCAACGTTATCTGCTCCAACTACCCTGGAACAACCGTGGAGCTCATCAAGGGCCACATGCGGGTTGCGGGGGAGAGAGTGGAACTCCGGGACGTGCCCGGGACATACTCGCTTGAAGCCTCGTCGCCTGCGGAGGAAGTCGCCGTGCGGATGCTTGAGGACGGCGATGTCATCATCAACGTTGTGGATGCCACGAACCTTGAGCGCAGCCTCAACCTGACCCTCCAGCTCCTGAAACGCCGGATTCCCATGATCGTGGCTCTGAACCTCTGGGATGAAACCCGCCACACCGGTGTCCAGATTAACACAGAGAAGCTAGCGGGCATCCTCGGCGTACCGTGCGTGCCGACCACAGCCATCACGGGCGAGGGCGTCAAGAATTTGGTGGATAGGATTCCCGAGGCCGGGATCTCGGCGTTGGACTACGACGACGCTGATCGCTGGCAGAAAATCGGTGAAATCGTCGGGGATGTCCAGAAGGTCACGCATCGTCACCACACGGCACTCGACAAGCTGGAGGACGCCTCGGTCAGGCCGTTCTCAGGAATGCTGATTGCTCTGGTCGTTCTGGCGGGGGCGTTTGAAGCCATAAGATTCATCGGTGAGGGTCTTATTGGATATGTGTTTGAACCACTTTTTGAGACTGTCTGGGCCCCGGTGATGATGCGGCTGTCGGCTCTGCTGGGTGGAGGCGGGGTGGTTCACGATCTACTTATCGGCAGGTTGGTTGAGGGGAACATCGACTTCGGCGAATCGTTCGGCCTTCTGACGACCGGGCTGTTCGTCCCGATCGGCGCGGTCCTGCCGTACGTCTTCGCCTTCTATCTCGCCCTCTCCTTCCTTGAGGACACCGGGTACCTTCCGAGGTTGGCCGTGATGATGGATGGCCTGATGCACCGGCTTGGGCTGCATGGTCTGGCCATCGTGCCTACGATGCTCGGCCTGGGCTGCAATGTCCCCGGCGCCCTCTCCGCGAGAATCATGGAGAGCCGGAAGGAGAGATTCATCACCGCGACCCTGATGGCGATATCTGTTCCCTGTATGGCGCAGATCGCCATGATTGTGGGACTGGTGGGGGAGGGTGGAGCGAAGGCGCTGCTGGCCGTTTTCGGGACCCTGTTTCTGGTCTGGCTCGGCCTGGGAATGCTCATGAACCGGATCATCAAGGGAGAGAGTCCGGAAATCCTGATCGATGTCCCCCCGTACCGCATCCCGTACTGGAAAGGGTTGTTCAAGAAACTATGGATGCGGGTTGTCTGGTTCCTGCGGGAGGCGGTCCCCTGGGTGATGGTCGGCGTGTTCGTTGTCAATGTTCTCTACACGCTTCGGGTCATCGATTTCATCGGAGGATTGGCTGCCCCGGTCATTACGGGGATCCTGGGGCTCCCGCTGGAAGCGGTGGGGGGACTCGTCGTCGGTTTCCTGCGGAAGGACGTGGCGGTGGGAATGCTGGTTCCTCTCCATCTGACGGTGAAGCAGGCAGTCGTCGCCAGCGTTGTTCTGGCCATGTATTTCCCCTGCGTGGCCACCTTTGCGGTGCTGATCAAGGAATTCGGGATTCGAGACATGCTGAAAGCAGCCGCTATCATGGTCGTCTCGGCCTTCACGGTGGGTGGGCTGCTCAACGTGATCCTGTGAGTTCTGTCGTAAACGGAGGTGCATACGAGATAATGAGGAAGATCCGGGTTTCGCTATTCTGGGCTACGCTGGCAGTTCTGTTGGGATCGGCGGTGGCGACGCAAGCGCAAGAGCTGGGGCGGATCGAAGGGCGCGTGGTGGCCGAGGAATCGGCCGTCCCGCTCTACGGCGCAAATGTCGTGGTACGAGGCACGCTTCTGGGAGGAGCCGCCCGCAGGGACGGGACCTACTTCGTCGCGGGTGTTCCCCAGGGACACCACGAGATCGAGGTCTCCATGATGGGCTATGCGCTGCAGAGGAAGGGAGTGGACGTTGTGGCGGGAGCCACAGTGACTGTCAGTTTTGAACTCGTGGAGACTGTTCTGGATCTGGGAGAGGTGGTCGTGACAACGGCTACGAGAACACCGCGCTACATCAAGGACGTGCCGGTGCGAACTGAAGTCGTCACAGGGACTGCCATCAAGGATAAGGGTGCGGCCAACCTCTATGAGGCCCTGGAGGGAACATCCGGCGTGCGGGTCGAGCAGCAGTGCTCCGCATGCAACTTCTCCGTGCTCAGGATGCAGGGCCTGGAAGGTGATCACGTGCAGATTCTCGTGGACGGTCAGCCTGTCTACTCAGGCCTTGCCGGAGTCTACGGTCTGCAGCAGATCCCCTCGGCCAACATTGAGCGGGTCGAGATTGTCAAGGGCGCAGGTTCGGCCCTCTACGGGTCCAGTGCCATCGCCGGCGCGGTGAACGTGGTGACCAAACAGCCCACCAGAACCCCGATGCTCAAGTTCTCCTCCACCTTCGGCTCGCACAAGACGAATCAGTACTCTGTAGTCTCCTCGCAGACGCTTGGGAATCAGGATCTCATTTTCACCGCACAGAAGAACACCGGAAAGGAAATCGACCAGGACGGGGACGGCCTCACTGACCGGGTGGAGCTGGACAACATCGCGACGGGTATCAGGGTGAACTGGCACGATCTCTGGGGGCAGGATCAGTTCTCGGTGAGCGGCCGCACCCTGAACGAGTCTCGTCAGGGCGGTGAACTGGCCACTTTCGAAAACCCCTTTGCCCCGGGAGCGGAACACGTTGAGACCGGACGCTACGAGGCAGGGGTTGCGTACTCGAAGACGTTTGGCTGGGACGGTGAGATGGGGATCTCCACAAACTACGTGTCCCACGACAGAAACGCCACGAACGACACCTTCCTTGGGGATTACCAGTTGACCCACAGGGATGCCATACCGGCGGTGGACGAGCTGGAGCCCTACATTGCGAGGGAGAAACTCTACGTGGTGGACGCAAGTTACTCACATCCCCTGGCCGACAAACACAGACTGCTGGCCGGCGTCCAATACCGGAGAAACGAGCTGGAGGAGACAGGCCGGTACGTGATCGTGGACGAGAATGACCCAGGGTATGGAGAGACATACACCTCGATCGGTAACAAGCGCGCGGATGATCTGGGTTTCTATGCGCAAGGCGAGTTTCTGTTGAGTCCTGACCTGGAGCTGGTCGCGGGGGCCAGGTTCGACAGCCACGACTCCGAGGCCGATTTCGGGGGGGCCGGAGACGGCGCGCCTGAAGGCACGGTGGCCCTGGATTATGATGAGACGGCCTTCAATCCTCGGGCTGCGCTTCGCTACAGCCTCGGCTCATGGACATTCCGGACGAGCGTTGGCACCGGTTTTCGAGTGCCGTACGGGTTCGCGGAGGATCTTCACCTTTGCAGCGGCTCTCCCCGGGTGTACAAGCCGGGCGGCCTGAAGCCGGAGAAGTCGCGCAGTGTCAACCTCGGCGCCGACTACGATGGTGACGGCTACACTCTGAGCCTCAATCTCTTCCGTACGGACGTCAAAGACAAAGTCGGGCTGGCCGATGCGGACGAGACGACGCAGAGCCTCGGGTTCACCTACCAGTGGGAGAACTTCGACGAGGCCTTCACCCAGGGAATCGAGGCAGGCGCGCGAGTGGAACTGCCGAAGGGCACGGTTCTGGACATGAATGTTGGATACACAGACGCTCAGTACGAGAGCCGACGCCCGGACTGGGTGGAAAATCACAGCGAGCGCTTTGCCTCGGCCAGCAGGTTCATCTCCCGCGTCCCGAAATGGGCAGGAGGAATCAAACTGGAATTCTCGCCTGGAGAGTGGCGGTTCGTAACGGAGACTAACTACACGGGGTCGATGTATATCGACTACAACGAGGAAGACAATGTCGCGAATCCAGGCAGCAGGATCGTCCACACCGATCCATACTGGCTGGTGAACGGGCGAATCTCAAAGGAGATCACCCGATCCGGAATTTCACTGTTCGGCGGCGTCAGAAATGCTTTCGATTTCGTCCAGGAAGAGCGACATCCCGACGATGCGGCATTCATCTATGCACCGCTCACCGGCCGGACTGTCTACGGAGGTATCGAGTTCAATTTCTCTGGAGGAGAAGAATCCGGTTCCCACTGCGGCGCCGGGCGTTGCGAGGTGCCGAACGGATAGAGACGGACTGCGCGAGTCCCTTTGCCGACTCGCAATGAAGGAGGAAACCGTGAGAGTTGTTGTCGTCTTTCTTGCATGCCTGTTCAGTTTGCCGTCAGGGGGACTGGCAATGGATACGGGGCTCATGATCGTGGCGCATGGGGCGCCGTCGCCGGAGTGGAACAGGGCGATCTTCGAGGTGGGAAAGCAGGTTGAGTCGCTCCGCAGTCAATACCAGGGTGGGAGTTTCCGCGGGGCAAAGGTAGCCATGCTGGAATTCGCGAAACCAAACGTCCCGGAGGTAATGGCGGAGTTCGAGGCAGAGGGATACGGTCGGGTAATCGTGATACCCCTGTTCATCGCTCCCTCGGGCCATTCACATGTGGATCTTCCTGCCGTGCTCGGCCTCTACTCGGATGAGGACGTGCAGGAGGAATTCGGTGGGGAGGTGGCCGGGAGACTCGGCAGGGGTTGCCTGCCCGTGATTGTGGGGCCGACGCTGGCGTCGGGAAACGTCCCGGCCCTGGCTGTGTGTGACCAGGTGAGGGAACTGTCGACGTCTCCGGACAGCGAGGCGGTGGTAATCCTGGCCCACGGCGATCACGGAATGGGGCCGGTATGGGAAGGTCTGTGCAGGGAGGTCTGCGCATACGTCTGCGGCAAGACCGGAATCACCTGGTGCGACTGGGCGTTCGTGGAAATGGGCCAAGCCTATCTTGCCGAGGGGATCCCGACGATCCTGCGGGCGAGTGAGGCGCGCCCCCGCGTCCTTGTTGCGAGTCTGTACGTAGCGACGGGGGCGGACCGCATAGCTGAGCGCTGGGGAAAGGCCGGTGGGGGGAGCGGCAAGGCGCCTCGGGGTATGATGGCAGCGTTTGCAAACGCACTGGAGGGCGTTGACGTGCAGTTCTCATCGAGGGGCGTGCTTCCGGATGAGAGAGTAGCCGGGTGGATTCTCGAAGAAGCGGAAGCCATTGTTGAGAGAGTGGAAGGGGGACACTGAGGTGCCGCCGGAGACGCTGCACAGCACGTCTGGTGAATCTCCCTCTGTCGACGAAGTGATTGAGCGGTGTACGGCGGGCTTTCACGCGATCGTGGACATGCAGGAGGATCTCCTGAAAGCTGTCCTCAACGCCGGGCGGAGCAGAAGTGAGACGCCCAGCAGCTCGGGCGACACCGAACGCGCTCTGAGGGGCGCCATTGTCGAGGCGGTCGAGATCCTGGACCAGACTCGGAAGGCGTTCAAGTCAAAACAGCTCGAGCAGCTCCGGAGCCGCCTGCTCCGGATACTCGAGGTATAGATATTCATCTGTTCTTCTCTGGCGTAGGCTTGTCCTGCGGTCCGAATTGTCTTCGGTCAGCGAGGCCATGACTGACGTCCGGCAAGATGTCGGGAGACGCAGTCATGGCCTCGTTTTGTTATCACCGGCGAGATGCCGGTGGAATACTCCTCGCTGTTCTCCTCTCGCTGGTTCTGGGAGTGCACCCCTCATCGGGCGGCTCGATTCTCTCGGGCCGCATCATTGACGCGGAGACAAACAAGCCGGTTTCTGATTGCTACGGCTACGTGGAGGGTGAAGGGTGGGCCTTCGTGACAGACAAAGAGGGCCGCTTCGCTATCCAAATCAGCAATCTTCCCGCGTTCATCAAGACACGGCATGTTGCCTACCGCGAACTGATCTACACGATCCAGGACGAAGGTGACCTGGACCAGGAGATCGTGCTCCGGATCGTCCCCGGTTCCTACGTCCTCGAGCCGGTTCAGGTTACTGAAAGCCGTTTCCGGATGGATCCTGAACGGACGCCTGCACCACTCTCGGTCATTTCTCGAGAACAGATTTCCCATGAGAGCCCAATCAATGTCGGTCAGCTTCTTACACAAGTGCCCGGCGTGGAGTTGGAAAAGACAGGCCCGTGGTCTGCTCGACCTGTTATCCGGGGGCTGGGGGGGGACCGGGTGCTGGTGCTGGTGGACGGGCACCGCCTCAACCAGCCGAGGGGGCACGGGGCCCAACCGTCCCTCGTAGATATCGAGTCGGTGGAGCGGGTTGAGATTCTCCGCGGGAGTGCTTCGGCTCTCTATGGCTCGGAAGCGATGGGCGGGGTCATCAACATCGTGACGAAGAGTGGGCGGGGTCACGACGCGCACTCGGGATTCGGTGGGGGGATCAACCTCATCGGGCGGACCGCGGACGAACAACTGTACGGCCGTCTCGACCTTCACGGCCGCACCGGACCGCTGAGCTTCGAGGTTGGAGTCAGTGGGCGTTCAGTGAACGAACTCAGGACACCCGAGGGGGCGGTTCCCAACAGTGACTTCAGCGACCTGAGCGCGGACGCGGCGGTGCGCCTTCGCATCGGCGATCGCCACAGGTTCCGCATCTCTCTTCAACACTATCGTGCTGAAGACATTGGCATCCCGGCTTTCAACACTGCTGATCTGGGCAGTGGGCGGTTTCCCTTCAAAGAGCGGGAGTTCCTGGAAGCATCCTACACGCTGGAGAACGTCAGAAAGTGGCTGCCCAAGGTAGGAGCCAGTGTCTACCGGCAGGGAATCAACTCTCGCTTTGAAGAGAACCGTGTTGACTCCCTGTTCTTTGGCGTCGGACTGGGGAAGCGTTTCATCGGGTGGCGTGTTCTCGACGAGGACAGGCATTCGGATCTCGAAACGCTCGGGGAGCGGGTCGAGGCAGTCTGCATTGCTGCGGATGCGCTCCTTGTCACGCTCGGGATCGAGAACGTGGAAGACGAAGTCGGCGGTCCCAATTCGAGCCACGAAGTCCAGCTCACGCCGGACGGCGCCGTTCGCTACGACGGGGGCGTGGTCGAGGGCGCCGCGATGCCGGACGCGGTGCGGGAGGTTCGCTCCGCGTTCCTGCAGAGCGAGCTGCAAATCCGCTCTCTGCTTCTCCTCACATTGGGCGGTCGCTACGACTGGGCGAGGACCAGGACGGACCTGACCGAGGGAAGTCCGGTCGATCCCGGGGAGTTGCAGGACGAGCGGCTGAGCGTGAAGCTGGGCGCGAAGGTAGACGTGACGAAATGGCTGGGGCTCACGGGCGCGCTTGGAACCGGCTTCAAGATCCCGTCGCTCCAGGAGCGCTACTACAACGGGACGGTGCACGGGGGTTTGATGCTCTTCGGGAACGAGGACCTCGTGAGCGAGAAAACCCTGACGGCGGATCTTGGAGCGCGCCTGACGCTGAACCATCTCAGAGGCAGGGCGGATCTGTTCCGAACCTGGGCCGATGATCTCATCACTGTGCAGTACCTCACGCTCCTCTTCGGCAGGCCTCGGTTTCAGTACTTCAACGTGGACAAGGCGATTATCGAGGGTTTTGAGACGGAGCTCACGTGGAATCCGCACCGGCGCCTGGAGGTGAGCGCAGCGCTGGCCTGGCTCAGAGGAGACGACGTCAGCAACGCGGCGTTCAACGAGGGTGAGCGGACGCCTCTCCCGTCCATGCCTCCGGTCAAGTGCGTACTGCGGTTGACGTATCGTCGGCCCGTCGGCTGGGGAGCTCTTTCGAACCTGTGGATCGAGCCGCGGGCCCGGATTGTCGGCGACCGCAAGCGGGTGGCGGTCAACGAACCGGCCTCGCCCGGTTTCACAGTGTATGACGTCCGCGTGGGCATGGAGGTTGGCAGCTCGCTCGAGGTCACACTAGCGGTGGAGAACGCAACCAACAAGCTGTACCGGGAACCGCTGTCCTTTGTCACGGAAGCGGAACGGAACTTCGTGGTGGGTGTGCGGAGCAAGTTCTAGCCTGCATTTCTCACCGGTCCTCTGTTGCGGCTCGGGCTGCGGCGGGGTGAGAAAGGAGAAGAGCAATGCGTAGACGTTTGTTGTGCATCGGGGCGGCCGTTGTGCTCCACATCGTATCTGTTGCGCAAAGCGGAGCGGCACAGGATCTGTTGCCCTCGCCCTTCGCCGGGCGCAGCCTCTTCATAGACGAGAGATTCACACTCAGGCCGGGACTACTCCGAAGCGGACAGGTGGACATCCCGGTATCCAGAGACACTTCGCCCGGCACGCTCGTCGATTCCACGTACTACGATCTTCAGGACATGGGTGGGCTGGGAAAACGCATCGTGGTCGCGCCGAACGGGGAAGTTCACCTGTCCTACCAGAACGGCTTCTGCTATCTCGCGCCCAATGGCTGCCCTCCGGATCCGAATGAGCCGGATCCCTTCCCGAAGCGCGCCATGGGCTACGCCGGACATGCGGGGGGTTCGTGGTATTTCCCGGGGAAGGTGACGGACCCGGATCTCCCTCAGTGCTGTGCTTCCCCCGACGATCTGGGCGGCTATGGCGCTATTGCACTTACCCCGGACGGACGTGCGGCGATTGCGCAGCACATGAATCAGGACGGTTGTGACCGGCGGGGCGATGTGTACGTGGACTCGGGCGTGGGTACCGGCGACTGGGAGGCCTATCTCGGGGAGATCACACCTGAGAGCTACATGTTTCCGCAGTTGGTTGCGAACCCGAATGGTTCCTTCACCATGCTCGGTGAAGTTCCGCGTGGCGGGGAGCACGGCGGGACGTTTGATGTCCGGGTTGCCTATCTGGGAGAGGAGGGCCAGGAAATTGACTGCCAGACCATCTACTGGCAGTTCGGGTCTTGGCGGAGCATCATCGACCTTGGCCTCTTCATCGGTGAAACGCCGGAGTTCCCTTCGATTGCAGGTGGGTCCGACGGAAGGGTCGCCGTCGCCGTTGTAGATAACGGAGGAAACGTGTACCTGGTCGAATCCTCCGACGGCACGTTCGATCCGGGAACCACCGCGCTGACCAACATCACCAACTACAGCCCGGACGGGATTACCGATCCCGATTCGACCTCGTGCGAGTACCGGCCATTCGTGCAGTGTGACGTCGCGTACAACGACACGGTTCCCCACGTTGTCTGGTGCGAAATGCAGGCGCGGAAGGAAGGAGACAGCTTCTACCTGATCGACTACCGGAGCAAAGTCAAACACTGGTCGCCGGAGACCGGCGTGGAAACGGTCTATCAGATTCCCCCAGGCGTGGCGGATCTATACGACGAACCCTACCTCGGTCTGCCTGGATACTATCCCGGTTTCAACACGGCGACCGTCGACTGGCCCCAGGTGGGCTTTTCGGACGACGGCGCCCGCACATACGTCGTCTGGGTTGGATTCAATGACACAGACGTGGATACCTCGGTCCACGCCGGGTTGCCGGGCATCGTCCTGGGGGTTGGATTCGGAGATCTGTACTTCGCCCGCTCGGATGGACGTGGATGGATGGAGCCGGAGAACATCACGGACTCACCCGACCGGGACGATCGCTACCCGTCCCTGGCGGTTTTGAACCCGGACGGCCTCGCTCACATCGTTTACCAGACCTCCGCAGCGGCCGCCGCAGGCGGCTCGATCATCGGCGACCGCGACGAGGAGCCGCTGGATCTCCACTATATCCTCTACCACGAGTTCCAAACGGGCTACTACGGAACCGTGGCGAGGGAGGAAACAGCGGGGCTTCCCTTCTCTGCGCTCCGGTGCTACCCGAATCCAGGTCGATCCTCGGTGCACTTCTCCGTCGGCGTCGATGTGGGGGGAAGAATCGACGTGAGCATCTTCGACGTGACCGGCCGGCGAGTGGCAGAGGTTACGGCGGTGAAGCAGGCCGGAGGAATCCTCGATATCGAGTGGAATGGTCGGGGAGATGGTGGTTCGGCGGTGGCAAGCGGCGTCTACTTCGCCGCGCTGGCGGTGGATGGTGTTCCGCAGGGAGTTCAGCGGTTTGTGCTTGTGCGGTAATCAGGTGCTTCGATTTCCCAATGGGCGAGGCGGCTGTGGAGAGGGGGTGTTGATGAAGCAAAGATAATTGATCTCAGGGGGTGAGACGAACCGAGAACCTGGTGCGTGGCAATGCCCACGCGAGTTGTGAAAGGGGGAAAACGATGCGACGATTCCTGGCAGTATCTACGCTGATCCTGGTCGGTTCTCTGACGACCGGAACGGCAAATGCTTGTGTCCTGTACGGGGAACATGTGACCGATGGAACTCTCGACCTCACGTGGTTTGCATGCTACGAAGCGAACGCCTTCGAGGCGTACACGCTGAATCCGGAGGAGGATCCGTGTTACCCGAATCCCGGCGGGGACGGGTACGTCGGGAAACTGGTGGGTACGTTCGCCGGGCCTCATGCGCTCGGGTCCACCCTGTCGGGGGATGGAGATCTTGGTGACTACCGTGTGGATGTCTGGATTTGCGTCGGCGCGGGCAATGCGAAGCGCGGGATCCTCTTCCGTTCGAGCGAGGACTGCTCGATGGGGTACCAGCTTATCCTGGACGCCGGCATGTTCACACTCATGTTCCGGTATGCGGATGGGGGAATGATGCCGATCACCATTGCTTCGTGGTCGGCCGGGAACATCCCCGGAGGTATTCCGGCCGTGAACACATGGCACAAGTTCTCCATCGAGGGAATCGGCGACCAGTTCTACGTGTACTGGGACGACGTTCTTCTGGACGGGTGTCCCGTCACGCACGGCGAGATCGCCAGTGGGTACTTCGGTCTGTACCTTTTCTCTGCGGAGCCTACGGACATCACGCTGATTGCTGACGACATTGTCGCAAGCGACTTCGATCCGTCCGCGGTGGATCAGTCAACTTGGGGCGCCATCAAGAGGATGTACGTGAGGTAGGAAACCGAAAGGGCCGCGCTCGCGGCCTTCGGGAGCGGTCGCCGGCGATCTCGAGAGTCGAGGCCGGCCGACCAGGGGACGGGGCGGCTGCTTGCCCCTGCGCTGCCCGTCCCCGGCTCCTTTGCAGGAGGTTCAGATCCGTCCGCTGTCGCACGGGAGGCCGGCCCGCGGGTGCGATGGACTTCGACATGGGTTTGTGATAAAATGTGAAGCGTAAGGCGATTCTTCACTGTGCAACGAACCTGCGTTCAACCAACCTGCTCCACTGCAGGAGGGAGGGCAGTAGCAATGAAGGCCGGAAGAGCTTGTGTCATGCTCGTTTCACTTCTCCTGGTTATCGCAACATCTTCTCCCGCCTTGGCCCAGCTCACGGGAATCAAGTACATCGGCGGTCAGTCGCCCGATTACTCGACAGTTGAGGAAGCGATTGATGATCTGAATGCCCAGGGTGTAGGCGAGGGCGGTGTGACCTTCCTCATACGCGACGGCGTGTACGAGGAAAACGAGAACCTGATGATCTCGGGAGTCAGCGCGACCGCTGAGAACCCTGTCATTTTCCGGCCCGACGTGGATGCAACGGCGGAGATCAGATTCACGCTGACGGGCGCGCAGCACTTCGGGATCAGACTCCACGATTCCGACCACGTCTGTTTTAACGGCGCGCCCTACCAGGGCAGGGCCGAAAGCAGGAACCTGACGATCAACGCCTGGCGGATCAACGACGAGGACATCTTCACTATCTGGATTTCCAATGGGTCGGACCATTGCAGCCTGGAGAACCTGATTGTCTTCAACGAAGACACGTCGGACAGGACCGGCTGGTCAATGCCCGTGTACCTTTCGACCTACGGGGTGACCTCTCCGGAAGTGGGCATGGATGCGATCGGTGTCTCGAACTGTGAGCTTGTCGGCGGATCCACCTACGGGCTGTTCATGGACGGCGATCCCGGGATTCAACTCACCAACTTCCAGATCGTGGGCAACGACATCCACGACTTCGCAAGGTACGGCATTCACGTGCTCACTGACGTCATCGACTGCAATATCGAGGGGAACGAGGTCTACCAGACGTTTGAGGGCAGGAGTTCGGTGTATGGCATTCGGGCGGGTTCATCCAGCTGCAGTGGCCTTCGGATCCATCACAACTACATCCACGACCTCATGCACGAACCTCCCGCAAAGCCCTATGGTATATTCATGACCAGCAATTGCCATGACAACCTTGTCTACAACAACATCATCCACCTGCTGCCCGCGCCCACCGCCAATAAGGCGTACGGGATCTACTGCTCGTCGGGCGATTACGCGAACAACCGCTTCTACTACAACACGATCTATCTCGGCGGCACAAGCACCATTGATCGGGATTCCTACTGCCTCTACGTGTACAAGGATGCAAGCGACGACGTCCTGAAGAATAACATCCTGATCAACGACAGAACCGGCGGTAACGGGAAGCACTACGCCATTCGCATGAAAGCCATCACGTTTGCAGAGAGCGACTACAACTTCCTTACGGTCACTTCCGACGACCCGCTGGACAATTGCTTCGTCGCGCGCATCGGGAGCGTGGACTACAATACCCTGGCGGACTTGCAAGGGGCGCCGGGATATACGCCGCGAGACCGGAACTCGCTCTCGGGTGACCCGGACTTGATCTACCCGGATCTCCATCTGAATGAAGCGAGTGGTTGCATCGGGAAGGCCACACCCATTGCGCTCATTTCGACGGACTTCGACTACGAAGAGCGGGATGCGGTGACCCCGGATATGGGGGCCGACGAGTTCCACGAGCTGTCGGACGTGTCGGACGTCGATGCGGCGAGGGCACAGCTTCCGAGGCTTCTGTGGAACAGCCCGAATCCGTTTGGCGCGAGAGTTACGATCTCGTATGAAATGCCGGAGGAGGCGAGAATAGAGCTGGCGGTCTACGACGTCCACGGTCGGTTGGTTCGGAATCTTGAGACGGGTAGCAGACTGCCGGGCCGGCACCTCATTCAGTGGGATGGAAGAGGAGAAGACGGCAGGGCCCTCCCGAGCGGTGTCTATTTCTGCCGTCTGGAGATTGAGGGCCGGTTGGTGGAGACGAGGAAGCTGGCTCTGCTCAGATGAGAACGCGTGGCGGCATGAACACGGTGTCGGGTGGAAGGTTCGGAAACGGTGGTACGTGCCCGGTGCCCCGTGCTTCGTGCAAGGAGAAGGGCATCGGAAGCAGTCCCTGTCATAGCCTGG
>JAGLYR010000112.1 GCA_023132135.1 Candidatus Eiseniibacteriota bacterium
CTGGGGTTCATGCATAATCCAGGCAGAGCAATGGAGCAATCGATCAATAGAGTCGGGAGAAAGGCATCGTAGAAGAACACAGTCTGCTCCATTGCGATCCATTGTTCTATTGCTCTATTGCTCTGCCCTACCACTCGTCAGTTGAGCGCCGGGTCGTCGCGCTCGGCCATTTCGATAAGGCGCCGGAGCTTGGAGAGAGCGCGTTTCTCGATCTGGCGAATGCGCTCGCGAGAGAGACCAAAGGTCTCCCCTGTCTCGGCCAGTGATCTGGTCTCCCCATCCCGAAACCCGTATCGCAGGCGGAGGATCTCCTCCTCGCGTTGGCCCAGCTTGTTCAGGAGCTCGTCCAGACGCTCGTGCTCCATCTGTAGTTCGATCAGCTGGTCGATAGAGGGCGATTCGTCGGCCACGATCCCGGTCAGGTGATTGAGCGCGTCGATGGATGCCAGGGAATCAAGGGACTTGATGCTGGAGATCAGAGTGAGGATTCCGCCCACATGTTCCTCGGGAACTTTCATTTCTTTTGCGATATCCGGGACTTCCGGCTCGCGCCCCAGCTTCTGCATGAGGCGCTTGAGTGTCCGCACGTACCGGTTTACCATCTGGAGCACATGGACTGGGATGCGGATGGTTCGCGTCTGCTCTGCCAGGGCCCTGGTGATGGACTGCCGTATCCACCACCCAGCGTAGGTTGAGAGTCGGTACCCCCGATTCCGTTGGAATCGGTCCACGGCCCGGATCAAACCCAGATTCCCCTCCTCCACCAGATCCAGAAACGGCAGACCCCGGTTCTGGTAGCGCTTGGCGATGCTCACCACCAGCCGCAGGTTGCACAGGATCAGGTTCTTGCGGGCATCGTCGTCGCCGGCCTGCACCTGGTCGGACAGTCCCCACTCCTCGTCCCGGCTCAAGAGCGGAAACCGGCCGATTTCGTCGAGGTAGACACGCACCGTGTCAACGGCCGGAGTGGCGACATCGTCCTGGAGCTTGGGGGCATTGGCCTTCGGCTTCGCGGGCCGGATCTCGATACCGGCGTCGTTGAGATAGTCGAACAGGCGATCCAGCTGGTCCCAGGCGATCTGGTGCCTGGCGAAAAGATCATCAATTTCTTCGTGGGTCAGGTAGCCTTGTTCCACGCCGCGTTTGAACAGATTCTGAAGCGGCCCGGTCGGAAGAGATTCCCCAGAGGCTGTAACTTCGTCACGCATTGCTCGAACCCTCAGCCTAGTACCGAATTGTGAATCCTTCAAACTCCCCGGTTGGCCCACGCCAGGAGGAGGATACGCTGTCAACATGTCCAGAGTCGGGTCCCCGTCCGAGAGCGGCGAGGAAATCCTCAAGGACGTCGCGGGGACCTTCCGCCACGACCTCCACTCTGCCATCCGGCAGATTCATCGAGTATCCGACTATGTTCCGGAGCGAGGCTTCGTCCGCCGCGAAGAATCGATACCCGACTCCCTGAACGCGACCCGAGACCTCTGCGAAAACGCGCGTGATGTCCCGCGACATCAGTCGTAACTCCTGTATCAAGCACCGGTTACATTAAGTTCATTGAGTAACAGGTTAACGGCTTCTGCAGGACCGGACGCGCGGATGATGGGCGCGTCGAGCTCCCAGGTATCAAGACCCACAACCGGCCGGCCAAGCTGGAGTGCCAGGGCGATTTCCGACAACGTCCCATATGCCCCGTCAATTGCGATGAGGCCATCGGAGGCGCGAACAACCAGTACGTTGCGGGCCTCTCCTAGACCTGTGGGAATAGCGACCCGGATGTGTGGATTGGCACTGTCCCGTTCGATACCAGGCAGGATACCCACTGTTAGACCTCCGGCGGAAGCAGCTCCCCTGGAAGCGGCTTCCATGACGCCTCCCATCCCACCGCACACCAGAGCCACACCGCGCCGCGCCAGCTCCCCGCCTACAGCCTCAGCAGAGGCATCCACTTCAGGCGTGCAACGCGCGCCACCGATCACACCTACGTACAGCATGGAATCGCCGAGGGGGGTGGGTGATGGTCGGGGCGAGAGGATTTGA
>JAGLYR010000113.1 GCA_023132135.1 Candidatus Eiseniibacteriota bacterium
CCCCCTGCTCCCGAAGCAGGTGCGCTACCGGACTGCGCTACGCCCCGACCGTTTCTCTGGTATTGTACCGGGTATGCTATGAGGAAGCAATCCCCCAAATGCCGATAACTCCGGCGCACGCCAGAACCACTACAAGCCCTGCAATCAGGATACCTGCGAGGATGGCGGGTAATGCATACCGAAACCGCACGCCAAACACGAAGGCTGCCACAGCGCCTGTCCACGCTCCCGTCACCGGGAGCGGAATGGCGACAAAGGGAACAAGACCCAGAGCCTCGTACCTCTCCACCAGATTGCCCCGCCTCCGGGTCCTGGCGAACAGCCACTCGAAGAACCTATCAAAAACCGGCCAGCGTCTCAAGTAATTTGATACCGGGCCCAACCCGAGAAGGAGCGGGATCACGGGAATTGCATTGCCCGTCACTGCAAGGACGTAGGCCATGCCCAAACTCATCCCTCCCCCCTGCGGATGGACAGCCCAGGGAATGGCGCCGCGCAGCTCGGCCACGGGCAGCATGGCGATGAGAATCACCGCCAGTTCTCTTGGGCAAGCGTGGAACCAGTGTGTGATATCCATGTGCGAGCAGTCCCTAGTCCTTAGTCCCCAGTAGGGGCGACCCGGTGGGTCGCCCTTTTCCCCTCTCCGCGTTCAGCCAGCCGCGGAGGGTTTCCAGATACGCATGATCGGTCACATCCAGCTGGAGGGGCGTGACGGTAATCCATCCCTGAGCGATGGCGGTACAGTCCGCATCCTCGGCATCCTCGCTGATGGGACGGCCATCTCCGATCCAGAAAGCCGTGGAGCCGGGCCCAACGGGCTCCTCACGGATCATGTCCTGATAGGTTCGGCGGGCCAGGCGCGTGACTTTAGTGCCGCGGATTTCTCCCGGGGGCAGATCCGGAACATTGACGTTCAGCATGCAGCCCTTGGGAAGCCCTTCGGCCAGGACTTCCCGGGCCAGCAGGACGGCATAGTCCGCGGAGGGATCAAACCGCGTGGACTCACGCCGAGCCAGCGAGACCGCGATTGCCGGGATTCCGAGAATGGTCGCTTCCATGGCTGCGCCCACAGTACCGGAGTAATTGACGTCATCACCCAGGTTTGGACCGGGATTGATGCCGGATACCACCAGGGACGGGCGTTCCTTCAGCAGTTTCCGGACAGCCAGCATCACCGAGTCGACGGGTGTACCGTCAACGCTTGCCCAACGCGAATCGAGCCATCGGACCTGGATGAGACGGCGAAGGGTGAGAGCATGACTGGAGGCAGACCGCTCACTATCGGGGGCTACCACCCATACTTCGCCGAGCGCCTCCAGCGCGCGGGCAAGAGTCGCCAGTCCCTGCGCATGGATGCCGTCGTCGTTAGTTACCAGAATAACGGGCCGCGTGGACACAGGCTACTCCCGGTTGCGTCGGAACAGATACCGGAAAAACAGCCGGATGAACCGTCCGGTATCAGCCACAGGCTGGATGCAACTCTTCTCGTCGCCGTACACTGATGGAATCGGCGCGCTTCGAATGACCAGTCCCTTCCTCCCCGCCTGGATCAGCATCTCGGATTCCGTGTCATACCGGTTGGTCTTCAGGTCGAGCTCGCCCAGTCGGCGTGTTCGGATGAGACGGAAGCCCGACTGCGAGTCCTCAATCCGTTGACCAACCAGCAGGGAAACCAGAAAGGATGTGGTCCGGTTGGTGGTTCGACGGAGCCACGGCATGCCTCCGACATTTCCCATGCGGGTTCCCACGACTATGTCGGCATCAGTGGATTGCGCCTCGCGAACCAGAGCCGGGATGAGGACCGGATCGTGCTGCCCATCGGCATCCAGCATCACAATGGCCTCGAATCCGCGCGCCATCGCTTCCCGAAAACCCGTCTTGAGAGCAGCTCCCTTGCCCCGATTCTCAGGATGATCTATGCACGTCACACCCGACAAGCGCTCGGGATTGCAGGAGGAATCAGTCGATCCGTCGTTCACGACGATGACCAGCTCCCGCCCCACTTCGCGGACGCACTTGCGGACGACCTCGGCGAGAGACTCCCCTGCATTGTAGGCCGGGATGACAACTCCCACTCTCATGAGCCGGGTTTCCCGTTCGGCGCTTCCTCAGGCCAGATCGGATTGAAGGCGAACCACTGGGTCAGGTTCTCCGAGATGTACTGCTCCAGAACGCGCAGACATCTGTCAAGCGTGCTCCTGGCGTTCCCCGGGGTGGGCTTGATGGATCCGTCCAGGCGAACACGGTAGCCACCCGTCGGATTCCGGATGGCAACTCCGGGAACGATTTGTCCACCGGTGCGCTCCGCGAACTTCACATAGGCAAAGGGTACGCGCGCTTCGCGCCCAAAGAAAGTCGCCCATGTTCCCCGTCCGCCTCCATCCCAATCTCCAAGGAGGGCAATACACTCTCCCTGCTCAAGGAGCCGCAGGAGCTCCCGGTTCCTCTCACCCGTTCCCAGCACTCGAATTCCGCGTTCTTCCCGGCGGGTGTTGAAGAAGCGCGTGATATGCGTCGCATCGTGATTCCGTGCGATGGCGTTCACCGGATAGCCCAGGGCCGAGAGGTAGGCACCTCCTACCTCCCAACCACCGATGTGGGCCGTGAGGAGAACAACGCCCCCACGGGACTGGAGAGCTTCCTCCAGCCGTTCAAGGCCTTCGGCCCTCACCTGCCGGTTAAGGGTCGATCGGTCCATGGCCGGGAGTCGCAGGAAGTCAACGATGGAACGGCCGAAATTCCGGAAGATGACCTTGGCCAGACGACGGCGGTCCGCCGGATCCATGCGCGCACCGGTAACAACCTGCAGGTTCGCCAGAAGAGCGCACCGCGGGCGCCGGCGAATCCAGAAGTAAAGGTCCGCCACGCGGTCAGCCAGGACATATGACAATCCCGGCGGGAGGCACCGGGCAAGGAATGCGGCCAGCCGGTAGAACCACAGGGCAACGATGCCCACGATTGGGGGTTCTCGTAACATGGGCATAAGGACTGAGTCCGCAAACGAGAGGCTGGAAACCAATTGTACATGGGCTAGCCGGACAGAAAAAAGCTGGTCGGGGCGACTGGATTCGAACCAGCGACCACCGGCCCCCCATGCCGGTGCGCTACCGGGCTGCGCCACGCCCCGACCCGGGCAGAAACTATCAGAAACGCCTGTCTTCCGCAAGGGGAAAAGGTTCGGAAGCGGTGCTTCGTGCAAGGAGAAGGGCATTAGTAGGGGCGACCCACCACCGGGTCGCCCCTACTAATGCCCTTCTCCTTGACTCTTGCAATTCCCCCTGCCGCCTGCTAGCCTGCATTTCTCATCAGCCTCGTCGCGAGGCTGGTGAGAAATGCGGGCCAGAGTACCCGCGTTTGTCACATTCCTCGTGAGAAGGAGGTTCGGCAGTGTTCAAAACGCTGATGTGGCCGGTTTGCGCGCTGCTTGTGACAGTCACTATCCTGGCAGGCGCGGAGGCGGGCATGGCGGAGATATTCCCCTACAGAATCAACGAGGAAGTCCTGGACAACGGGCTGAAGGTGATTTCGATTCCGTACGACAGCCCCGGCGTGGTTGCCTTTGTTACCGTTGCGAGGGTGGGTTCGCGCAACGAGGTGGAAGAAGGCCTGAGCGGCTTCGCCCACCTTTTCGAGCACATGATGTTCCGGGGCACCGAGAAGTACCCGCAGCTCGTCTACAACGACATCCTCGACGGGATGGGCGCTGATCACAGCGCTTTCACCACGGACGACTACACCTGCTACCACATTCTGTCCAGCACGGAGAACCTGGCTAGGATCATCGAGATCGAAGCCGATCGCTTCCAGAATCTCAAGTACACCGAGGATGAGTTCAAGACGGAGACAGGAGCGGTCATGGGCGAGTACCACAAGAACAACTCCATGCCCTTCCAGATGATGGAGGAAAAACTCCACGGCGCGGCCTACACCACTCATACCTACAAACACACCACGATGGGGTTCCTCCGGGACATCGAGGACATGCCCAACCAGCACGAGTACAGCCTCGAGTTCCACTCCCGGTGGTACCGGCCGGAGAACTGCGTGGTTCTGGTGGTGGGCGACTTCGACCAGGGCGAGCTCCTGAAGGCCATGAAGAAGCACTGGGGCAGCTGGGAGCGGAGGGATTTCCGGTGCGAGATCCCCCGGGAACCGCCCCAGACCGGGGAGAAGAGGGTGGAGGTCCAGTGGCCGACCCGGACGCTGCCGTACCTCTACATCGGCTACCACGCCCCGGCCTTTGACGACCGGTCCGGCGAGATGCCGGCGCTGGATCTGTTGTCCCAGATGGTCTTTTCCCAGACCTCGCCCCTGTTCCAGGAACTCGTGATCGAGAAGCAGCTCGTGGAGTTCATCTTTGGCGGGGCCCTGGATTCCCGGGATCCGCCGCTGTTCACCATCATGACCCGGGTCAAGAACGAGGACGACCTGCCCGTTGTGGAACAGAAAATCTACGAGGCGCTGGAGAACGCCAAGACGGAACTGGTGGACGCCCAGCGGCTGGAAGCCATCAAATCCCACATGCGGTATCGCTTCGCGCTGGGGCTCGACACGCCGCACGACGTGGCGATGACGATGGCCCACTACCTGCAGCTGACGGCCGACCCGCAGACGATCAACCGGGTCTACGACATGTACCAAAGCCTGAGCCCGGAAGACATCCGCCGGGTGGCGAACGACTACTTTGGCGAGGCCAACCGCACCGTGCTGACTCTAAAGTACGGAGGTGAAGGATGAAGTCACAAGCCGCGCCCGGCGTTCTGATGATCCTGATGCTTGGGATGTTGACGTTTCCCGTACCCGATGCCCTAGGTGGAAGACCCATGCCCGAAATTCTGTTGCCCTCTCCTGATTGTCCCCTCGTCGATTTCCGGATTGAGTTCAACGTAGGATCCATCCATGAGCGGGGGGGGAAGGAAGGACTGAACTACCTGACGGCCCGGACCGTGGCCGGCGGTGGGACCGTGGCCCTGACCTACCCGGAGGTCCTGGATAAGCTGTATCCCATGGCCGCCGGGCTGGACGTGCAACCGGGCAAGGAAGTGACCGTGTTCATTGCCACGGTGCACCGGGATCATCTCTATGAGTTCTGGCGCCTTTTTTCGGATCTGCTGCTCGGCCCCCGGTTCGACGAAGCGGACCTCGCCCGCAACAGGGATCTCCAGCTGAACTATCTCAGGAACGTGCTGAGGGCAACGGCCGACGAGGACCTGGGGAAAGCCGGTCTGGAGGAATTCATCTACCAGAATCACCCGTACAGGCATACGGTCGAGGGTACCCTGAAGGCAGTGGAGAGTTTCACGCTGGAGGATGTGAAGGAGTTCTACCGGAAGCACTACACCCGCGGCAACGTCATCATCGGTCTGGCCGGCGGCTACCCGGAGGACTTCCCGGCGTTGGTGAGGAGCACCCTGGCCAGGCTCCCCAGGGGCCGGGTGCGGTCGATCGCTCTCCCGCATACGAGACCGATCCAGGGAATCCAGGTCCGTTTGATTGAGAAGCCTACCAGCGCAACGGCGATTTCCATCGGTTTTCCAATCAAGATCAACCGGTCCCAGGAAGATTTTCCGGCGCTCTTCTTCGCCAACTCCTACCTGGGGGAGCACCGGACCTTCAAGGGGCAGCTGATGCGGCATCTGAGGGGCGACCGGGGATTCAACTACGGAGACTACTCCTACGCCGAGTACTTCGAGGAGGAGCCCGGCACTGTCTACCCTCTCACCAACATTCCCCGCAGGGACCAGTACTTCAGTATCTGGCTCCGGCCCGTGGCTCACAGGGATGCCCATTTCTGCCTGAGAGCGGCCATTCGCAAGCTGGAACAGCTCGTCGATGACGGCATGACCGAGGAAGAATTCGAGCAGACCCGCGGGTTCCTTCTGGGCTACACGAAGCTCTGGGGCCAGTCCATGAGCCGAAGACTGGGCTATGCGATGGACGCGGATTTCTACGGCCTCGATCGGGACTATCTCGGGTGGCTGGATAGTGGGATCCGGAACCTGAACGTCCACAAGGTGAATCTTGCGGTCAGGAAGTACCTTCAGGCAGACCACCTCAAGGTTGTCATGGTGACCGAGGACGCCGAGGCGGTGAAGAAAGCCCTCGTGAGCGACGCGCCGTCGCCGGTCGCCTACGATGTGCCCAAGCCGGACGAAATCCTGGAAGAGGACAGGGAAATCGAGAAGTACAGTCTGAAGATTACTGAGAAGAACGTGGAGATCGTATCCGCCAGGCGGATGTTCGAAGAATAGGGTGCTCCGTGCCTCGTGCTTCGTGCTCCGTGCAAGGAAAAGGGCATCATACCCTCACCCTACCCTCTCCCAGAGGGAGAGGGAAAATATCGGCTTTCTTGCTCTGCGTAATCTGCGGCCAAGGGGTCGCTGTTCGCGCCCTGTCGCCCTCTCGCTGGCTCGCGCCCGTCGTCCCCGCGAACGCGGGGACCCATTTTCATATGCACGCTGTCCCAGCAAGGTCAAGATGGATCCCCGCGTGCGCGGGGATGACGATCGGCTTCGCCCTCTCGCCCTCGCCTCGTCGCCCTCGAAGCAGGGGTTCATGCATAATCCAGACTAAGTGTATCATTTCTGCTCCGCCTGAGCAAGTCGTCGCACAGGGAATCGCGCTTGACAGCAGCGTCCTGTGCGCCTAGAGTGAGCGGTTGGCCTCCGTTGCCGCATCACAGGCGGGGGTGTGTGAACGGGTATCCGGGGAGGAACCTGATGGACATAGGTGTTCCGAAAGAAATGAGGGAGTTCGAGAACAGGGTTGGCCTGGCGCCTGGGGGAGTGCACGTGCTGGTCCGGCACAATTGCCGGGTGTACGTGGAAAAGGACGCGGGGGTAGCGGCCGGATTCTCCGACGAAGACTACGTGCGAACGGGCGCGGAGATTGTCTACACCAAGGAGGAAGTCTACCATCGAGCGGACATTGTCCTGAAGGTTACCCAGCCCCAGCCGGACGAGTACGAGCTGTTCAGGCCCGGGCAAATCATGAGCTGTTTCCTTCATCTGGCGGTGGCTCCCAATCCGCTGGTGGAAGCCCTGCTGGAGAAGAAGATCACCACGCTGGCCTACGAGCTGGCCGAGGACGAAGAGGGACATAAGTTCATCTTGCGTCCCATGAGTCTGATTTGCGGGCGCATGACGTGCCAGGTGGCATCCCGCCATCTCGAGAGCTCCATGGGTGGCCGGGGAATTCTCGTGAGCGGAGTGCCCGGGGTGCCTGCAGCCGAGGTAATGATCATCGGCGCCGGGCAGGTGGGCAAGAACGCCGCTTTCATGTTTGATGGGATCGGGGCCAGGGTGACGGTTCTGGACCTGAACTTCGAGGCGCTCCAGGACCTGGACGAGATGCTGGGCGGCCGGGTCCAGACGCTCGTGGCGACGAAGTACAATCTTCAGAAGATCCTGAAGTACGCGGATGTCGTCATAGGCGCGGCGGCGGATCCCGGAGGGAAGAGGGCTCCCGCGGTGGTGAGTCGGGAGATGCTCTCCCTGATGCAGGACAAGGCGCTCATCATCGATGTAGCCATCGATCAGGGCGGATGCTTCGAAACATCGCGCCCTACGCACCCTGGAAGCCCCACCTTCGTGGAGGAGGGTGTGATTCACTACTGCGTGCCGAACATGACGAGCAACGTGGCGCGCACGGCGTCCCACATGTTGGCGAATGCTATCACCAGGACGGTCCGGAGTTTCGCCGAGGATGGCTTTGAGGCGACGATCAAGAGCCAGCACGGGCTCCGGTGCGGCATCGTTACTCACCAAGGCTGCCTGGTGAATGAAGAGGTGGCCAAGAGCTTGAAACGAGAGCACAAACCGATGGAGTTCCTGACCGCATAGAGCAAGTACGGAAGGGCAAGGAGGCGCAAATGAGTCCGAACGAGAAGGAACTGCTCGAAAAAGCAATGAAGCCGGGAAAAGATGCGATGCGTCTCCACCCGTTCTACCGGGGCAAGATCGAAATCGTGCCCAAGGCGACGGTACGCAGTTTCGACGATTTTGCCATCTGGTACACGCCGGGTGTGGCCGAACCGTGCAAGGAGATTGCCAAGGACCCGGAGAAGGTCTTCGAATACACCAACAAGTGGAATCTGGTAGCTGTTATCACCGACGGGACCCGGGTCCTCGGACTGGGTGACATAGGCCCCGAGGCCGGTTACCCGGTTATGGAAGGCAAGGCCATGCTCTTCAAGTACCTTGGGGGCGTGGATGTTTTCCCCATCTGTCTCGATACCAAGGACCCGGACGAGTTCATCGCCGCGTGCAAGTGGCTCCAGCCCTCCTTCGGTGGATTCAATCTGGAAGACATCGCGATGCCCAAGTGTTTCCGGATTCTGGATACACTGCGCAGTGAATGCCGAATTCCCGTCTGGCATGACGATCAGCAGGGCACGGCGGCGGTAACGGTTGCCGGTTTCGTGAACGCTCTCAAGCTGACCAACCGGGAAATCGGAAACGCCAAGATCACCATGGTTGGAGCGGGAGCCGCCAACATCTGCATCGCCCGGCTCCTGATAACCGCCGGGGTGGATCCCCGGAACATCATCATGTGCGACTCGAAGGGCACTCTCCACAAAGGGCGGACCGAGCTGAAGGCGAAGTTCAAAGAGAAATGGGAGATGTGCGAGAAGTCCAACGGGGAGAACCTGGTCGGTAGTATCGAGGACGCGATGAAGGGCAGAGATGCCGTCATTGCGGTCTCGACCCCGGGACCCGGTGTCATCAAGAAGGAATGGATCCGGAGCATGGCTCCCGACCCCATCGTCTTCGCCTGCGCCAATCCGGTTCCGGAAATCTGGCCGTGGGAAGCGACAGATGCAGGCGCTGCTGTTGTTGCCACGGGACGGTCGGATTTTCCAAACCAGGTCAACAACTCCCTGGGATTCCCGGGCATTTTCCGGGGCGCGCTGGACGTGAGAGCGTCAACGATCACCGATGAGATGTGTCTCGCCGCATCCATGGAACTGGCCAAGTGCGCCGAGGATGAGGGACTCACCAGGGATCATCTGATTCCCACCATGGACGAATGGAGCGTGTTTCCCAGGGAAGCGGCGGCCGTTGGGATGAAGGCCATAGAGCAGGGTGTTGCCGGGAGGAAGGTCGACCGGGACACTCTCCTGAAGGAAGCGGAAGCCATAATCAAGCGGGCCCGGGCGCAGACCGATCTGTTGATGAAGGAAGGCTTTATTGCCGAGCCGCCGCAGGAGTAGCCTGCTGGCGCAGGTAGGCGGCTGCGCGGCCGGCGGCCGCAAGGCCTTCCACGATGCAGACGGACAGCGGCTTGGGTCCGGTGGCAAGGCCGCAGATGAAGATGCCTTCGCGCGTGGACTCGACGGGATGGAGACTGCGTTCGAGGGGCTGGAAAAACCCGAACTCATCCAGGTTGATCCCGGCTGTCTGGGCGATGCCCCCGCCGCCTTCGATGGGGCGCAGGCCCGTGGAGAGGACTACCAGATCCACTTCCATGGAGCGCTGCTCGCCCGATTCCCCGGTGAATTCCACCTTCACCGGGTCGCCCGGTGTAATGGCGGGCGGAGACGCAATCTTGAGGAAGGCAATGCCGGCTTCCATCGCGTCCGTGTAGAGATCCTCATCGAAGCCGAAGACACGAATACCCCTGTGCAGAACCGTGATTTCCGTCTCGGGGCGGATGGCCTTGAGCTTCAGAGCATTCCGGATCGCCTGGGAGCAGCAAATCTGGCTGCACACGGGGTACTCCCTGGACCGGGATCCCACGCACTGGATCATGGCCACTCGGGCGCAGTCCGCTGTTCCGGCTCCGAGCTGGTTTTCCAACTCGCTCTGGGTCAGAAGGCGACCGTCGCCGGGGTACTCGGTGGGTTCATAGTCCGCCGCTCCGGTGGCCAGGATCACGGCCCCCGCCTCAAAACCGACCTCCGATCCATCTCTTGACCCCAGGATTCTGTACGCGCCCGGTTGTCCGGAGATGCCCGTGACCCGGGTATCCAGGTGCACCTGGATCCTGTCGCTGGCCTCGATGTTCTCGATGTAGGACCGGGCGATTTCTTCGGGGGCCTCCGTCACGTCCGCCGGGGGCTGGAGGCGCGCCAGCCGTCCACCCACGGCGCTGGCGACCGCGATGAGATCCACATCGATGTCCTGCCGGGCCAGATTCAGTGCCGCGCTCAGCCCTGCGGGCCCACCACCTACCACGGCGACCCGCTCGATGATTTCCGTTCTCGCCGGGGCGGAATCGCCCTTCCGGCCTGCTTCTTCCAGGATCTCGTCCACACGGTCGAGGACCGAGCCTGCAGTCACCGCGGCCGAGGAATGCACGTCAATCAGCCGGACAAGGGGTCTGAGATCTTCGTCCTTGGCGAATGCATGGTCAAAGAGATCCTGGTGGGTCTCGCCGCAGCAGGTTGCGATGATGGTTCCGATGTCCCGCTTCCGCAGTTCCTCCTTGAATTGTGTCTTGCGCAGCGCCCGGCACACGAATGGATCGTCGGTGACCCAATCCACTCTTTCGTTCTCGGACAGATTCTCCTTCAAACCGCCAAGATCCTCGAGTCCGATTGTCTTCAGACCGTAGCGGCAGAGAAGCACGGCTGTCTTGCTTCCAGTTCGCGGTCCGGCCGGAGCCGTCTCCGGGGTGGAACTCTCCCCGGCTCCAAGGGAGGCGAGAACCGCAGCGGCTGCGCCTGTGGCCTGGCACACCGACGCGCCGATATCCTTGGGTCCGGAGAACGCGCCGGCCACAAAAATACCCTCCGCCGTCGTCTCCAGAGGCGTGAAGGATCCTGTCATGCAGAACCCGTACTTGTTGGTCTTGGCCTGGACCTTCCGAGCCAGGGTCCGCGCGGATCGGGATGCTGCCAGCGCGACCGAGAGAATCACCAGATCGAATTCCTCGGTTTTCTCCTCGCCGCCGGATGTGTAGGTGAGGGAGAGATGCCCGGATTCATCCGCAGGCCTGACCTCGGAGACCTCCGCCTCAACGAAACGGATGAGCGAGTCCTCTTCAGCGTCCAGGTAGTACTTCTCGGATCCGGCGCCCCAGGGACGAATAGCGCGGTGGAAAACCGCGACCTCGGAATCGGGAATTCTATCGCGGGTTGAGCGGGCCTGCTTGATGGCGTTCATACAGCAGACGGTGGCGCAGTAGTTGGCGCCGGTGCTCTCCTCCCGGCAGCCAACGCATTGGATAAACGCGATCCGTTTCGGAATCTCTGCGTCGAGGGGGCGCAGGAGGCGGCCCTCGAAGGGACCCGTGGGAGAGAGAATCCGCTCCATCTCGACCGAGGTGATCACGTTGGGCGAGTCTTCGTAGCCGAACTCCGGCTTGCGGCGGGCGTCGAATGTCTCGAAGCCGGGGGCCAGGATCACGGCGCCCACTTCAAAGTCGAAGGTCCGTGGCTGGTCGTCATAGACGATAGCCTTGCGGTCGCACTCGGCCAGGCACAGGCCGCACCCGATGCAACTCCGGCAGCTCAGACAACGCCGGGCTTCGGCGAGGGCCTCTTCCTCGGTGAAGCCCTTCTCCACCTCGACGAAGCTGCCCTCCCTTTCCCCGACGGGCAGTTCCTCCATCTTGGTCCGCGGAGTCGGAATGTCTGCGAACTCGGATATGAACTTGGGTTTCTTCATCAATCTGTTTCTCTGTCTTGTATGTAGCGATGGATCCCGGCGGCCGCCACGTGGCCTGCGGCAATGGCCTCGATAACCGTGGCCGGGCCCGTATCGGCGTCGCCTCCGGAGAAAATCCCGGGGCGATTCGTCATGCCCGTTCTCTTGTTGATCACGATTGAGTTCCAGCGGGAGATCTCCAGACCGTGACCCTCGTGCAGGAACGAGATCTCCGGCTCCTGGGAAATCGCGGGTACCACGCAGTCGGTCTCGATCTCGAACTCGGAGCCCTCGATGGGGACCGGCCGCCGCCGGCCGCTGTCGTCCAACTTCCCGAGTTCCATTCGCCGGCAAACCATCCCGCAGACCTTGCCGCTGTCGCCCAGGATTCTGACCGGCGCCGCGAGGTACTCCAGACGGACGCCCTCGTGCTCCGCCTCATCGATTTCCCAGGAATTGGCGGGCATTTCCCTGCGAGTTCGCCGGTACAGGATGGTCACCTCATCGGACCCCACACGAAGGGCCGTGCGTGCGGAATCGATGGCGGAGTTCCCGCCGCCGATCACGACCACCTTTCGACCCGGTTTGGATCTGTCCCCGAGATTCACCCGCCGCAGGAACTGGATGCAGTCCAGGAAGCCCTCGAAATCATCTTCACCCTCGACCCGGAGCTTCAGCCCCCTATGGGCGCCAATGCCCAGAAAAACCGCCTTGAATCCCTGCTCCAGCAGGTTGTCGATGGTCAGCTCCGGTCCGATAGGCGTGCTGAGTCTGATCTCAACACCAAGATGCTTGATGTAGTCCACTTCGGTCTGGATGATGTCCCGCGGCAGCCGGTATTCGGGAATGGCGAGCCACAGCATCCCGCCGGGAACGGGAGCCCCCTCGAAAATGGTCGACTCATGGCCCAGTAGAGCGAGGTCGTGGGCCACGGTGAGTCCCGCCGGGCCCGCTCCCACAACAGCCACCCGGCTGTCAGCCATTTTCTTTGGCACGGCCGGCAGGAAGCTCTTGCCGGCTTTCCGGAGAGCCAGCTCGTAGTCTGCGGCGAACCTCTTGATAGCATCGATAGCCACCGGTTCATCCTGGTGACCCCGGTTGCAGGCGGCCTCGCAGGGGTGGTGGCACACGCGGCCGCAGATGGCCGGCAGGGGGTTTTGTTTCCGGATCTCCGCCAGCGCCTCTTCGTAACGGCCGTCGGCCACCAGGCCGACATAGCGGCGGATGTCGATGTGGACCGGGCATGTCTCCTGGCAGATGGGGGTTTCCTTCTCGATGTGGCACCGGGCCGCGATGGAATGAGGATTGCGGATGTCGATGGCGGTCCGCAGCATCAGGCCCTCGTTGAAGCGGTCATAGGGTTTGATGGGGCAGACCTCGACGCACCGGCCGCAGTTGTCGCAGTCCTCCGTCACCCGGAGAGGACCCTGCGTGACCTGGACCCTGAAGTTCCCCGGTTCTCCCCCGATCCGGCCGACGCCGGCGTTGGAGATCACCTCGATGTTGGGGTGCTCCAGCACGGCATCCAGGAGAGGGGCCAGGCGGCAGTAGGCGGGAGTGTCGTCGAGGTAGGTGCGTTCCAGCTCGGCCATCCGGCCGCCGATGGTGGGGCACTCGTCGACGAGGTAGACCTTCACGCCCGCGTCGGCCAGATCCAGAGCGGACTGCATCCCGGCCACCCCCGCGCCCACCACAAGGACGGCGCGATCTCCGTTGGTTTCCGACGTCGCTTTGTTCTGGTCCTGGATCATGGACGAATCCTGTGTTCCTGCAGTGGTTCCCCGCTTCAGGTTGCCTTCCAGAGGGGCGCTCCCTCGCCATCCGACATCTCCACCATCCGCAGGCGGAGTAGATCGGACAGCCGCCGCACAATCACGGGCGGGGAAGTCTTCATTCGGGCCGCCAGATCCCTGGCGGTCATGGCTTCCTTCCCGAGCCGCAGCAGCATCTCCTGAAGATCGCACTCGTCGGCCACGATCTCCCGGAACATGCGGCCGATCTCGTGATCCGTGAACGTCTCTCCGTAGAGATTCCCGGTCTCAGTGAATTCATACCGCTTGCCCGCTACCCAGCGGACTTTCTCGCCCTCCACAGCCCGCAGCGCCGCCGTCAGTTTGATCCGGAGATCCTCCCCGGTAATTCCCTCGATAACACCCAAGGGCCCGACCTCCTTGAGGTCCTGCACGAACCGGGTTACGTACTCGACGAACTTGGGCCCCTCGGCCGAAGACATCATCTTCATCGCCAGGCGGCGACCGTCGAGGCCGGCGCTCTCGAGGATTATCCGCACAAGGCGCACCCTGCCCACGGCCTGGCTGTTCCCCGTGTCATAGTGACATTCTCCGGCGAGACAGGAGCCGACAAAAACTCCATCGGCGCCCTCGAGGAATGGATGGATCAGGTGCACGGTGTCCACGCGCCCGGCGCACATCACGCGGATGATCCGGATTTCCGTCGGATACTGGAGTCTCGCTACCCCGGCGAGATCGGCAGCCGAGTATGCTCACCAGTTGCAGCAGTAGGCAATGGCTCTGATGGGTTGCTCTGGCATCATGATCCTTTCAGACAAGCGCTGATTTGGGCCTGCATCTGTTCATCCGAGTAGTGTTCCATCCGGATCACCCGTCGGTAGCAGGTCGAAGCGCACACCCCGCATCCCTTGCAGGCCACTGAAATCATCCTGGCCTTGGTTCCACTGTCCGTTTCCACCATCTCGATCGCGCTGTAAGGGCACAGCGAAGCGCAGAGGCCACACCCGCGGCACTTGTCCTCGTCGAAGAGAACCGCGACGATGGGTTCCACAGCGACTTCCCCTGCGGCCAGGTACACCGAGGCTCGCCCTGCCGCGCCCAGGGCCTGGGCGATACTCTCGGACACCGTGCACGGCCAGCGACAGGCGCCGCAGACGAAGATCCCCTCGGTGGCAAAATCGAGTGGGCGGAGTTTGACGTGAGCTTCCAGGAAGAACCCGTCCGCGTCCACCGGGACCTTCAGGAGTTTCGAGGTCGCTGCCCCCGACTCATCAGGCAAGAGTGCCGTTGAGAGAACCACGCGGTCTGCGGGCACAGTGAGCTCGCTTCCCAGCACATCGGAGATAACAGTGACCGATCCGTCATCCACCACAGGTGGGTTCTCTTCCCGGAAGGCCACGAAGCGGACCCCCACCTTTTTGGCCTTCCTCAGAAGCTCCTCGAATTCGACCCCGTAGCACTGGAGGTCGCGGTACAGGATGTGTACGCCGGCCGACGGCGTTTTCTCCTTGAGCATGAGGGCTTGCCGGACAGCCGTCATGCAGCAGATTCGGGAGCAGTACACGCGCTCCCGGTTTCTTGAACCCACGCACTGGATGAACACCACCTGGTGGGGGAGATCCCCGCCCTTGCGGAGTTCCTGTTCGAACTGGATCTGGGTCACGACTCGCCGGCCATCGTAGCCGTACAGTCCTTCCGGCACGAGAGCGCGAATCCCCGTGGCCACGATGATGACACCCACGGTGATGCCCTCGCTCCGGTCTTCTGGTCCCCTGAGGGTCGCGGTGTAGTTTCCGATGTACCCGCGGAGGTCGGATACCTGGGTGGAGGTGAAGATCTCGATATTGGGATGGTTCGCGGCCTCTTCGATCCGCGCGCTGACGATTTCCCGAGCGTCGACGTCTGCTGGATAGATGCGGCCCAGGAACCGAAGCATCCCGCCCATCTCCTCTTTCTTCTCCACTAGCTTGACTTCGAATCCCCGCTTGGCAAGGGACAACGCCGCAGACAACCCGGCGATCCCGCCCCCGATTATGAGAGCAGAAGCAACCACGGGGGAGCGGATCTCGGTCTGGGCCTCCAGAAGTGCAGCGCGGGCCACCCCCATCCGCACAAGGTCCTTGGCCTTGTTCGTGGCGGAGTCCCGGGCCGACTTGTGTACCCAGGAACACTGCTCCCGGATATTCACGAACTCGAAGAGGAACGGGTTGAGGCCGGCCTCTTCGCAGGTTGCACGGAACAGAGGCTCGTGGGTCCGCGGTGTGCAGGCGGCGACCACCACGCGGTTGAGCCGATTTTCCTCGATGCCACGTTTGATTTCCGATACCCCGGCCTCGGAGCAGGTGAAGAGGTTCTCCTTGGCGAAGACAACGCCTGGAAGGGTCTGGGCGTACTCCCTCACGGTCTCGGTGTCCAGGAATCCGGCTATGTTCGTCCCGCACCGGCAGACGAAGACTCCGATCCGGAGCTCTTCGCCGTCCTTCGGTTCTTGCGACGAGCTGTTGTCAGGTGCTGTCATCAGTCCAGAGTCCTTGGTCCAAGAAAAGGGGTATCAAGAGCAGTGCTTCGTGCTCCGTACTTCGTGCTCCGTGCAAGGAAAAGGGCATTGGAACAAGTCCCTGGTCCCTGGTTTTCTGCGTTGGACTCCAAGACCGCAATACTGCCGTCATAGCCTGGGGTTATTCATGAACCCCGCGACGGGGTTCATGAATAACCCAGGCTCTCGGCTACCCGGCAGGCCGCGGCGGATGCTGATGCCACGGACTCCGGGATATCCCGGGGCCCCAGCGCAAACCCGCAGGCGAAGATGCCGGGAACGGTCGTATCCACCGGGGCGGTCCCATCGACCTTCAGAAAACCACTCTCGTTCTGCTCAATTCCAAGGAGCTCCGATAGCGCATTCGCGCCCCGGCTCGGGGTCGCAGCCACAGCCAGGACGGCCATGTCCACCTGGAGGTTCCGGACCTCCCGCTTCTCGGTGTCCTCGTACCACAGGATGGGGTTGTGGTCCTCGTCCTCCTGGATTTCGGCCACCCGCCCCCGGATGTATTCGATTTCGTATTCCTCGGCGCCCCGGCGCTCGTAGTTCCGGAATCCCTTGCCGACGTTCCGCAAATCGGTGTGAAAGATGTACGACCTGGAGTTGGGATCATGCTCCCGGGCCAGCATGGCGTCCTTGATAGCGTACATGCAGCAGACACTGGAGCAGTAGCTGCAGTGATTGAGGTCTCGGGAACCGACGCACTGTACATAGGCAACCTTCTCCGCCGGTTTCTGGTCCGACGGCCGGAGCAGGTGGCCGCCCGTGGGACCCGTGGCGTTGATCAGCCGCTCGTACTCCAGGCCCGTGATCACGTTGGGCAGCCGGCCGTACCCGTACTGGGGGAACCTGCCCGCGTCGTACAGATCCAGCCCTGTGGCGAGGATGATGGCCCCCGCGTGGATTTCCACCATCTCGTCCTGCTGGTCGAAATCGATGGCGCCCTTTACGCAGGTCTTCTCACACACCCGGCACTTGCCCTTGGTGAAAAAGCGGCAGTGCTCGGCGTCGATGGTCATCACCGCCGGGATCCCCTGTGCGAAGTAGAGATAGATGGACTTCCGGTTGCGGAGGCCCATGTCAAAACTGTCCGGCGCCTTGCCGGGACACTTGGCCACGCAGTCGCCGCAGGCGTTGCAGATATCCTCCTTGACGTAGCGGGCTTTCCTGCGGACCTGGACGGTAAAGCTCCCCGCCTGCCCGGAGACACCTGCGATCTCGGAGTACGCCAGGATGTTGATATTGGGATGCCGACCGGCATCCAGCATCTTCGGCGCCAGGATTCATATGGCGCAGTCGTTGGTGGGGAAGGTCTTGTCCAGCTGGGCCATCACTCCACCGATGGAGGGTTTTTTCTCCACCAGATGGACTGAGTAGCCCATCTCGCCCAGATCCAGCGATGCCTGGATTCCGGCGATTCCCGCACCGATGACCACTACATCTCTAGCCAAGATTCTCTCCTCCCGCAGATTCCGCCAGGAGCTCGGTGAGATCCTTCAGGACAACGGGATTCTCCAGATCGCCGTCCTTGAGCGCGCAGCTCAGGTGGATCCGGCATTTGGGGCACGCGGTGATGAGGACGTCCGCCCCCGTGGTTCGGGCCTCACGCAGCCGGTCGATCTGGATTGCCTTGTTACATGCCGTGCAGTGTACCCACTCGGACGAACCGCAGCAAAGAGCGTTCTCCCGGTTTCTGGGCATCTCCAGTATCTCCAGTCCGGGAACAAGGGAGAGGAGCTGCCGCGGCAGATCATACATTCCCATCAGACGTCCCAAGCGGCAGGGATCCTGGAACGTTGCTTTGAGGGGGATCTCTCCGAGCCGGATCGTCTCCCTTTCAACCTCCTCCAGGAGGAGTTCAAGTAGGTGGACGGGTTCGAAGGGCAGGGATCCAAGGAATCGGGGATAGATCTCCTTCATGGTGTGATAGCCCTCCGGACAGGTGAAGACCACCCGCTTGGCCCCGGAGGCGCGGATCATCTCCAGATTCAGTCTGGCCACAGTCTCGAAGGTTTCCAGATCCCCGGTCCAGTAAGCATCGTGACCGCAGCAGCGTTCGTCGTCGCGTACCACCGGTTCGATGCCGATCTGGTTGAGGAGGCGAAGGGCGGCCGCGGCGCTGCCCAGCCCGTCGAACTCCAGGTGGCGGAACACGACCTGATAGTGAGGGAGGCAGCCCACGAAAAAGAGCACATCACCGGTCTTTCGGATGCGGACGTCCCCGGGAATCCACGTGGTCCGCTTCTGGGGAAGACCGCGGGTCTGGAGGTCCACAAGAGCCTTGAGGACGCCTCCGTGGGTGGGGGTGGGCTCTAGGTCCAGGTCGAAGGCCATTTGCCTGGTTGCCCGCATGAACTCAGGGTAATCCACGCCGGAAGGACAGCGGCTGCTGCAGGTTCCGCAGGTCAGGCAGGCCCAGAGGTCCTTGTCCCGGACCACCCGATCCGGAGGAAGCAGGAGGGAGCGTTCTACGAAGAGCCGGGGCGAGTACCGGGGATTCAGCCTTGAAATCGGACAGCTGGCCGTGCACACCCCGCATTCGAGGCAGTAGTAGGCTCTGGTTTCCTCTATGACCTTCTCAATACTCACTCAGCTCTCCCGGCCGGCGGTTCGCCCGTCTTTTCCACCTGGGCGGCAAAGCGCGACACGGTATCTGCGAAGGCATCCCCGTTGCTCTCCGACATGAGGACGAAGCCGAGGCGCCCGGCGTCAATGCCCACCATGGGCAGCAGGTCGCGGGTCTCATCGATGATATCCTCGCACCTCCGGCTCCCCGCCACGTAGTGGCACTCGTCGTGCGCACATCCAACCACGAGGACGGCATCCGCCGATCGGAAGGCTTCCAGGAGAATCCCGGACGTCAGCCTCCCGGTGCAGTGGATGGGAATGATGGTCGTGCTCGGCGGGTACTGGGCCTCCACCACCCCGGCGTTGTCCGCGCCGGCGGCGGGTATCCAGTTACATATGAAGACCGTGATTCCGCCGTGTCGATTGGCCATTGTCGGTTCCTGGTCTCAGTTCGCCTGTCGGCTCAAGAGCCCGCCTCTGCGACCATCCGGCGTACCTGGCGGTCTGTCAGGTACGGCAACCGGATGGCGCCGGAAATGCACTCGGAGACACAGAATCCGCAGCCCGTGCAGAGCACCTCGTCGATCACCGATCTACGGATCCCGTTGTTCTCCCGGCTGGTCAAGACAGCGGCCCCGAAGGGGCAGACCTCCTCGCACTGGCCGCAGCCCCGGCAGACTTCCTCGTCCACCACGGCCACGAGCGCGCGCTTGGCGATCTTCCCGGCCTGGATGAAACCCAGGGCCCGGGACGCCGCGCTGAAGCCCTGTGCCATCGACTCCAGCACGTTGGCCGGTCCGTGGGCTGTGCCCGCAACATAGATCCCCCGGTCGAACACTTCGCCGGGTCTCAGCCGGAGGCAAGGCTCGATGAGAAAACCGTATTCATCCTGCCACAGGATGGGAAGTTCCCCCATCTGCCGCGTTCCCTCGGAGGGCGCCAGGCCGGTGGCCATGACCGTGAGGTCCGTATCAATTTGCAGCAGATCCCCGGTGCCCCGCTCGCGCACCTCCACTGCGCCGGTCTTGATTCTGGGCGGGTTCTCGGGACTGTAGCGGATGAACCGGACTCCAGACCCGTGCAGATCCTGAGCCGCCTTTTTCGCAGTCATCGGCAGATCCTGGAAAAGGACTGCCACCGATGCGCCGGGCCGGAGTTCCCGGATGTGTTCCACGCATTCGAGAACGGAATGAGCGAACAGGTCGGTGGAAGCGGGAATGCGGGAAATGGGTCCGCCGGAGGAGACTACAAGAACAATCCGCTCTGCTGGGAGTTTCCCCTTTCTGAGCGAGATCAGAAGGTCGGTTAGGGAAATCACGCCGGATCCGTCCCGATCCGTAGATGGGATCCATTCGTCCGCTCCGGTGGCGAAGACCACAGCCCCGACCGGGATGGATTCCTCTCCGCCGGAGCGCTCCGCCGCCACCTCGAAGGCTCCCGGATGGCCCTTGAGCGACACCATTCGGGTCCCGAGGAGAACCTCGATCCTTTCGTTTGCCTCCACGGCCTTGACGCGGATAGCGAGGAACGAGCCTGCGTCCATGTGGTTCGGGTATAGCCTCGCCAGCCTGCGCAGCGTGCCTCCGAGAGCACTGTTCTGCTCGATCAGCTTCACGTCAATCCCGCGCCGGGCCAGGGAGAGAGCGGTTGTCATCCCTGCGATTCCGCCGCCGATGACTGCGACGACGGGGGCGACCTCAACCTCCATCTGCTCCACGGCCTCAGCGTCCCTCGCAGCGGCGACGCCGATCCGCAGAAGACGATTGGCCTTGTCTGTGGCTGCGGGTTTCTGGCCCGGGTGAACCCGGGCGCAATGCTCGCGAAGACTGACAATCTGGCAGAAATTCCAGTTGAGCCCGACCTCCTCGACCTGGGAGCGGAACAGAATGCCGTGGGTCCGCGGGGAGCAGCCTGCGATGATCACGCGATCCAGTTGCTTGCCGGCAATCAGGGAATTGAGAGCGCTCAGCCCATCGGGGGAACACCACAGGGACCGGGTGCCGACGTACATGACATCGGGGCAGGCCTGCGCCCGGAGGGCCAGGTCGTCGAGGTCAATGTGACTGGATATCTCGCCGGCGCACTCGCAGAGGAATATGCCAATCCTGGGATGTTCAGGCTCAGCCACAGGGATCCCCGATCAGCATTCTTGACAAAGGATTGGGCGGATTCGGGACGTATATTGAACCTTCTACATAGCATGGAGTCAGGGGTGAGGTCAACCGGAATTCCTTGCTACTCTTGCGCCTTCCTGATCTCCCACCTGTCGAACACGACCCCACTTGTGTCGATGACCTCAGCCCGGAAGATGTCGTCCCACACGCGGCACAGCAGGAAAAAGTGCAACGAGTCGGTCCCCGCCTGGTACGCGCCATCGGGAAGATCCGAGAGTCCCGGAAACGGTCTCCCCCTGTGGATTTTTCCACCGCCTCCGCCGCAGGTGATGTAGATAGTCCCTCGCTCGCCGGGAAGGGCAACCTTGCCTGCCCGGATGGGGGCAGTGCGCGTGTAGCAGTGCTGATCGCCGTTGAAGAACACGTCCACGCCTGCGCTCTCGATCAGATTGCAAAACGAATCCGGACCCGTTCGGGCCAGGGCGATGTTGGGCCGGAATCGTCGGCCCTCAGCGCCATAGTAGGCGCGGTGGCCGAAGCCGAAAGTCCAGCGCGTGTTTGGCGGCCGGAGCCGGAGATCGTTATCGAGCCACCGCCGCTGCCTGCTGCCGGGAGTGTTGAGACCACCGTTGGGCTTGCAGTAGCTGTATCCCTTCCTGGTACTGTCCGCGGTGTCCGTGTTGTTTTCGACGAGAACAAAGTGCACACCCTGCCGGTCGAATGAATACCATCCCCGTCCCTGGAACTGGGGAAAGGTATCGATTGCCAGGCGGAATCCGTCTATCTCCCCCTCGTGGTTGCCAAGCACGGGGTAGAACTCTATGGCGGAATCGAGCTTTCGCGTGTAGGTCATGAAGGTGTCCACGCTGGTCTGTCCCCGATCGCGGTGGAAGAAGCCCGGCGCCACTATCATGTCGCCGACGTGAACCACCAGATCGGGTTGGATTTCGTTGATCTGTTCAATGATGCGGGTGTAGACGGCCTTACCCGTGACGGGTGTCCCGATCGTGTGCGTGTCGCCGATGACGGCGAATGCAAAAACCGGGGATGGGTCCTGAATCCCCTTGACCGGGACCCGGGACGGACCGCAGGCTCCGATCAGAAGGCATATGGTTCCAAGCAGTATCCCGCAGTTCCATCTCGGCATGTCTCCCCCTCGCTCCGCGCAATCCTGATCCAGTTGCCACAGTCGGATCGTAGAGTGTCTCGTTCCGGAAATCCAGCCCGGAGTGAGACTGGTACAAAATGCAGGCTAAGCTTTCGGTCGTCAGATGACGATGAAATCCACAACGAGAAGAACGTGCTCTAGCCCGGATTATGCATGAATTGGTATACCCGCGATGCGCTGGTGCGTTGTCGGGCAGGAGAATAGACAATAGAGAATAGACCGCA
>JAGLYR010000114.1 GCA_023132135.1 Candidatus Eiseniibacteriota bacterium
TTCTCTATTGCTCTGCCTGGACTGTGTGCGAATCCATCCGGATTCGTGCATAGTCCAGGCTCCGGAGGGTCTCGTTTGGCTCCTGAACTAGGCGCAGTGGCGGCGCAGGGGAGCGGGTACGCCCTTGCCTGCGCCGCGTCGGTTGCCATGATGCTCATGGTGGGTTTCCTGGTTCTGGCCCGGAGCCCGTCATCCGCGGTCAACCGATCCTTCATGGGGATCGTCATTGCCTGCTGTTGGTGGATGGGCGGGCGGGCCGGCTTTTTCGGGAGCCTGACAGCAGCGGAAGCTGCGGACTGGCACAAGCTTTCCTTTGCCGGTCTGGTGTTCCTTGCCCCTGCCATCCTACTGCATGCGGCTTCGGCGACCGCAAGAATACGACGGTGGCTGAAGGCCGTCGTCTCCATGTTTGTCCTCTCGGCGGTATTCTGTCTGTTCAGCTTCGTTTGGCCCGATGCCGTTGCCACCATTGTCCCGAATCCCGACACAGGGTGGTTCCCCCTGTACTCCGCGGGCGGGTATTTCCTGGTCGCTTTCCTCGGTGTTGTCGTCCTGGTTTGCTGTATCGCCCTGTCCCGATCGCCTGTGCCCAGCAGCGCCACGCAGAAAGGGGAGAGGAATCGGTCCCGGATCATTCTCGTGGGAATGGCAGCCGGATCCACAGCGTTGTTCGATCTGCTGCCGGCCTCAGGGTTCAACTACCCTCCCATCGCGCACTTCTCCCTCCTGGTAGGGGTCGCTCTCTGTGGCTACGCCGTGGGCCGCCACCGCGTCGTGATCCTCACCCCCTCGACAACGGGCGAGGCCATTGCCGGCACGATGCAGGAAGCCCTGTTTTTTCTGGATCTGGATGGGACAATCCTGTTCACGAACCGCGCTCTCAACAGCCTCCTGGGTTACAGGGATGGCGATCTGAACGGCCGGTCTTTCGATGTCCTCTTCGTCCGGGAGACCCCGTTGCAGCTGGATCTGGGACCACGAGGCCGGGGACTGGCCGGGGTTCAGAGCGCGATGGTGCAAACCCGGACAGGCGCCAGTGTCCCTGTGACGGTTACGGTCAACCCTCACTTTGATGAGGAAGGGGAGATCGCAGGCTTCGTGGGGCTGGGGTTGGAACAGGTGGAGCAGGTGCGGTTGGGGAAGCGAATCCAGGATCTGGAGGGGGAGATCGATGCAATCCTCGGCACGTCGATGTTCGGCGTGTACACGATCTCGGAAATGCGATTCACGTTCGTGAATTCCAGACTGAGCGAGATCATAGGTTACGAGGCGGAGGAGCTCCAGGGGAAGCACTTGGAGGAGATCATTCATCCGGATGACCACGAACTGGTTCTTGGCAGGGTTGCGATGAGAGAGAGGGGTGAGAACCCCGAGAATCACTACGTCCTCCGGGCAGTCAAGAAAAACGGCGACACCGTTCACATCGAGATCTTCTCGATGGTGTTGCCCCGCGACGGGCGATTCATTGTCCTCGGCCTTGCCCTTGATGTGACGGACCAGCTGAGGTCGAAGCAGGGGATTCAGGAGGTCAACGATTTCAATGAGTGGATACTCCGCAACACCCCGGCTGGAATCGTGACCGTCGATCCGCAGGGACGGATTGACTACGCCAACCAGAGGATTTTGGACCTCCTGGGAGAGGAAGCCGCCGCCCTGCAGGGCCGTCACATCCGCGATACCTCCCTTGGCGTCGATCCCGGGCTCACGGCTTTCTTCGATGAGAACTCCGGCGGGACGGATGTCGGGCGCCCTGCCCCGGAGAATCTGGCTGTTCCGCTGCAAGAGGGCCGTGAGGTGGCCGTTTCCGTGACACGGTTGCCGTCCGCCGGGAGATCGGATGAGGGCTACCTTATTGTGGTGGACGACGCGGATCGCCGGGAGCATGGGAGCGGGACAACATCCATCGAACCGGTGCGCGATTGGGTCTCGCTGTTGTTGGGAGGGCTGGCGCGGGATGTTGAAGGGCAGCTCGGAAGGATTCTCGGCTACGCGTCTCTGGCAAGGGCTCTCATGCCGGGTGAAGAGAAGGTCAGCGGTTACATCGAGGCAATCACGGAGTCCGCACAGAAGACTCTGGAGATGATCAGCCAGTCGGAGGAATCCGCCGGCGGGCCGACTCGCCACGATGCGGATCTGTCTATCAACGATGTCGTAGAGGAGGCACTGGTCCGACTCGAAGGACACATGAGCTCTTCTGTCGACCTCAGTCGTTCGATGAAGGAAGATCTGCCTCGCATCGAGGGCAACCGGGCACAGCTTCGGGAGATGTTCTATCAGCTCGGCCTGAATGCTCTGGATGCCTTGCCGGATGGCGGCCGATTGCAGATCGAGACAGAGGAAATCCACCTCGACGGCTACGAGCAGGGCCGGCAGCAGGGGCCAAGACCAGGGGATTACGTCTGTGCTCTGTTCAGGGATTCGGGTCCGGGGATTCCCGAGAATGTCCGGGAGAGGATCTTCGATCCGTTCTTCACCACGGAGCATCAGAAGTGCAAGGCGGGTCTGGGACTGTGGCTGGCCCGGTCTGTTGCCGGCAACCACCAGGGCGCTGTCCTTGTGGAGAGCCGGACGGGTGAAGGAGCGACTTTCCGGGTCTGCCTGCCCGTCGCGTTGGCCTCGAACCGGGAGGATGGCGATCCACCGGTGGAGGGCGGGACGAGCGAGGGAAGGGTTCTCATTGTGGACGATGAACCCGCGGTGCGGGAAGTGAGCTCCGAGCTGCTCACGGAAATGGGGTACGAGGTTCTCACGGCTCCCGATGGCGAAGTTGCACTCAGGATCTTTGATGAGGACCAGGCGGTGGATGTTGTGGTCCTCGACATGGTGATGCCCAGGCTCGACGGCGAAGGGACTTTCAGGGCGCTCCAGGAAAGGGATCCATCCGTCAAGATAGTGATTTCCTCCGGCTATGCCGAGGATGAGAAGGTCCGGGACCTTCTGAAAAAGGGCGCCCTCGCTTTTGTCCAGAAACCCTACCGGGCACAGACCCTCGCCCGCGCCGTCCAGGATGCCATGGCATCCTAGCCTGCGTTTCTCATCCTACACAAGTACCGAGATCATGATCCCCGCCAAGGCGAAGAAGAGAACCGCCGCGCACAGCTTCACCAGCGCAGCGCGGGACTGGAAGAGGCCGGCCAGCTGGCCGGAGGTTGTCCCATAGTAGCTCACCAGGAACACCGCGATGAGGGGAACGACAAACATCACGTTGTAGAGAACGAGATAGGCGATGGCGTGCATGCGGAGCTCCGGGATGCCGGTGACGAAGCAGATGGTGGGCAGGTACACCTGACCGGTGCAGGCCAACTCGAGAAACGAGACAATGGCCCCGGTGACGAACGCTGCCACCACATAGTTCCGGGTTCGGGTCCTTTCCCGGATCGTCTTGTGGATTCTCCTTTTCAGGAAATCGGGAAGCTGGAGCGAGATCTCCTTCGTTCTCCCCTGCCGCAGCTTCCGGAAATCGAGAACGCTGAGAACTCCGAGAGCGATGGCCAGGATCGCCGTGACTCCGTACACAATCCGCGCTAGCAGGTGGAACACAGACAGGGATTGCAGAAATGCCAGTGCACCCAGGCCGACGAGGAAATAGGTCAGAAACACCGCCAGCGTGAAGGATAGCCCAATCCAGAGAATCTCGCGCCCGGCGCGCCCGACGAAAGCCAGGTAAGAAACAAAGAAGATGATAGTTGCAAAGGCGCAGGGATTGATCCCATCCACCAGGCCGCCAAGGACGACGGTGAGTGGCCCAAGGGACTGGAACCGCGCGATGATGCTCTGTCGGGCCTGCTCTCTGGACCCTGCGGCTTCCTCCCAGGGAGGTTCACTCCCCCGGGGAGAAAGCCGTGCGAGCATGTCTTGGGCCGACGCGTCATCGAGATCATGCTCGATGAGGTATTGCCCTCCGCTGAAGAGGCTGGGTGCAACCAGGTGCTTTTTCTCCGGCGCGCCATAGATGCAGCAAAGCGCCTCGTTCAGCTCCTGGGCCTCGGGTTCGGTAACGTCGAAGGTCCGAATGACGATGGGAGCGAAACGCCTGGCGAGCCGTTTGAGCATGAAAGCGGCCCGGTCGCATTCCTTGCACCCGGGTTTGCGGAAATAGGCGAGGTAGATCGTGTCCCGGCGAGCGGGAACAGGAGCACCTTCGGTGACGGAGGGTCTGTCTGGGATCTCGCATCCGTGGCTGGAAAAGAGTGCCTCCAGCTTCCCCGGTGTATGTTCGATGATGGCGTCGTCGCCTCCCAGGATCTCAGGCCCCATCACCAGAACGGGCAGGTCGTTTCCCGTCCTTCCCAGCTTCTCCTCCACATCCACCAGCCAGGCGTAGTTGTCCTCCCGGTCCACGTAGGCAGTCTCAAAGATGAACTGGCCCTGGAAGAAATTCTGCAGCCGGGGAAGGTAGAAGCTCTTGACGGCCAGGCAATGGGGGCAGTCCAGTGAGGCGAAGAAGACGGCTCTCACGATGTCGCGGAGGCTCGATCCCACCTTGGCCAGCGTTGCTTCCAGGGAGATCTCCTCCTGAAGAAAGAGATGAACGGGAACGATCAGGAGCGGCTCGGTGGGATCGTCACTCTCCACCAGGACAAAGTAGTTGAATCCCCAGTGCTGGCCCGGTGCGAGGCGGGCGCGGAACGCCGTGGAGTCCCCGGGCGCCAGGGAAGCGGTCTTCGGCGGATCGACCTCGCACCCGATTCCCCGGATTCCCTTCACGGACAGAGCGCCGAGCCCCTCATTCCGGAGAACGAATTCCTGCTCCGTCGTCTGTCCCGCGGTTGCTTCCAGGTAGCAAGGATTGGGGTGGACACTCACCTCCCCGCTCTGCGCTTCCAGGATGTACCCCTTGACGGTGAACCGGAGGCGGGGCTGATCCGGATCGTTGCTGTCGATGAAGACCGTCTTGGCTGTTTCGCCCTTGCGCTTGTCGGGGACGTACCGGAGGGGGACCTCGATGTGATTTCCGGGCTGGACGGTTGCAGGTTCAAAGACGATCAGGAGACACGCGCAGCTGGAGCGCAAGGATAAGTGATAACAGGCGAGCCGGTCTCAACAGATTCACCTCCGCTTCTCCGGTCTGACACTGGAACGATGTGGTCTGCATATGGTTGGTACGCGAAACCCAAGAGTCCGAGACGGCAACGCTCATGTTCTCGGTCAATCACCCCCGTCATAGCCTGGGCTATTCAGGAATCCCGTGGCGAGAGGGACGCAGGGTGTGACTGGCAAGGCGCGGGG
>JAGLYR010000115.1 GCA_023132135.1 Candidatus Eiseniibacteriota bacterium
GGGCGAGTGACAAGTGTCGAGTGTCGAGGAAATGGGGCAGAATTCCGCAGGCTAGGGGGACAGAATGATCCCAGTGATCGCTCTGTGTGTACTGTTGTCGGCCATTGCGGCCCCGTCCGGTGAGAAGGCTCAAGCGGGAAAGACCGTGGATCTCCTTCCCGGTCCCGAGGCCATCTCCGGCTGGGAAGCGGGAGATCGGAAGACCTGCTCCACGGCCAGGGCTCTCTACGACTACATGAACGGTGGAGCCGAGATATACATCGACTACGGATTCCGGGATCTGGCCGTGGGCGACTGGACCTCGCCCGTGGGTGATCCCCTCCGGGTCGAGATCTACCGGATGGGACAACCGAAGAGCGCCTACGGGATGTTTACCCAGGACACGTGGGGCGAGGAGGTGGACGTTGGTCAGGGAGCGAGGCTCCAGGGGGGCACGCTCCGGTTCTGGAAGGGCGAGTATCTCGTCCGGGTGTTCATGTGGCGGGGGTACCAGGACCATCTCGATGTGATCCTGGGAGCCGGGAAGTCCGTTTCCGGGAGAATCAAGACCACCGGCGAGATTCCGGAGATCGTGGCGTACCTGCCCGAAGAGGGCTTGGCGGAGGGTGGACTTCATTTCTTCCATACGGCCCTCACCCTGGGTGCCTTCTACTACTTTTCCGACGGGAATCCCCTCAAACTGTCGAAGGACACGGATGGAGTCATCGGCGAGTATCTCCTGGAGGACGGCAGTCCGGCTTTCCTCGTCCTGATCTCGTACCCGGACGTCGCATCCGCGGAGAAGGCATACGACGCATTTCTCGATGCGGAGTCGTCCGTGGCGAAGACGACCCTTGTGGAGAGACGGCGCGCCGGGCTGGCGTACGATGACGGGCTTCTGCGGACGATGGCTCGCCGCGGATCCTTCCTTGGGTTGGGGCTGGATTTCCCCTCCGATGACCTTTTCCCCGAGTTGTTCGATCAGATGCTGGACGGGTTGGGATCGAAGGATAGGGAATCTGCGAAGAACAAGCCGAACAAGCCGACGGAGCATGGAGAATAGCCCAGCGCGGAATGGAGGATCAGATTGTCCGGGCATAGATGGGAAATCGTTATGCTGCTGGGTGTCCTGCTCGTGACGGGATGCGGTTCCAGTGATGAGGGGAAAACGGAGTTCGTCTTCAATCCCAATGCCTTGACGTTCTCGCGGATCACGACCAACCCGGCGAGCGACACAGTTCCCGCGTGGAACCCTGCGGGAACCCGCCTGGCCTTCGTTGCTACGCGTACGACTCACCCGGAGCTCTACATCACGCCTGTGGCGGAACTGAATCCAGTAAGGATCAGCAGCCAGGAGGGCACATTCGTCTCGAAGCCCTCCTGGTCCCCCAACGGCGAGAACATCGCCGTGGCGGCCGACTCACCGGGCAAAGCGGAGCCGGCCGCGCCGGAGACTCACCTCTGGGTTGCCTCGTATCTCACCACCCTGCCCCAGCTGCGGCAGCTGACCGAAAGCGAAGTGGCGGACAGCGGTCCCGCGTGGTCGCCGGACAATTCCAGGATTGTGTTCTCCAGGGACAGTTCCCTGTGGCGCGTAGCTCCTCCGGGCGGCGACGGGGACATCCTGGAGACGGGCGACCTGACTGGACCCATCGTCGACCCGGCGTGGTCTCCCGATGGCCTGCGCCTCGCCTACGCCGTCTTCAACGGGGATAATCACGACATCTACGTTCAGGCCGATGGAGGAAGCCCTGCCGTCCTGGTTGCCTCCGGCGCGGACGAACGTTACCCGACGTGGTCACCGAGCGGCGGGCACCTCGCCTACCAGTCCGATGCCCGCGGGAATTGGGATCTCTGGCTGGTGAGCTCCGGAGGCGGAACCCCGATAAACCTGACGCCGGACAGTGCTCATGATGACAAACATCCCAGCTGGAGCCCGTTGGGCGGGACCATCGCTTTCAGCTCCAATCGCGGGGGGAACAGCGATATCTGGATCATGGAGAGAGTCCCGTTTGAGTAGATGATACGCCAAGAATGGCTGGATTTGCGGCCCAGGATGTGATATCCTTCACATCCTGTACGTTTTGCAGATACTGAGTCGATCTGGATAGTCCTTTCCCAATTACTCCATGGAGGTGACGGATGCTGTTGGATACCGGTCGGTATCGTGGTGTTGTGGCGCTTGCGTTCTTCGGCCTCGTTCTCGCGTCTCCGGTGCTTGGCGGGGAAGTAACCCTGACTCTCGAATTCCCGGAACCCACAGTCATCCATGCCGGCGACTATGTGCGGATAGAGTTCCCGGAAACCTGGAACTACGGCGATCCCGGGGAACCTGTCGTCCCCTGGCGGGGGGTGCAGGTCCTGCTGCCTCCGGGCGAAGAAGTCTCCGGCGTGGAACTTGTGCCGGGTGAGGTGAGAACTCTCCAGGGTCATTTCGCACTGGAACCGGGCCAGCCCCAGTATCCCCTGAGTTTCGACGGGCCGGTTACACCTGTCTCGCCGGATGCGGCGATCTACGCGTCCGGCTCGCCGTACCCGGAGGATCTCGTCGGATCCGTCTCAACCCAGTTCCTCTGCGGTCATGGCGTTGGCGCAGCGTCCGTGTGCCCGATCCAGTATGTTCCGTCGACGGGAGAAGTTTCGTACTACACCGAGATCCGGATTCGGATCACAACGGAGCCAACCGAGCGGGCCCGGATTTCCCGCGAACGGCTTCTGCGTACCACTCCCCAGACCGCAGCACGACTGGCCCGGATGGTGGAGAATCCGCTGGCGGTCTCGGGGTATCGAGGGGAAATGGCCACGCGCCAGCCTTTCGCAAGAGACATCGTCAATCCTGCGGACGACTTTGACTACGTGATCATCACCAACAGTACCTTTGAGCCGTACTTCCAGGATCTCGCCGATTTCAAGAGCGCCCGCGGGGTCCGGGCCACCATCGTCCTCATGTCCGATATTCTGGCCGAGTACTCCGGAGATGATACTCAGGACAAGATCAGGAATTTCATCACGGATGCCTATAGTGGATGGGGCACGGAGTATGTCCTTCTCGGCGGGGACGACGAGATCATTCCTCATCGGGGCCTGTACGCAGTTGGCTACGGGACACCCGACCAGGACATCGCTGCGGACCTCTACTACGGCGCTCTGGACGGGACCTGGAACGATGACGGGGACGCGTACTGGGGAGAACCCGGCGAGGACGACCTGATTCCCGAAGTTCGTGTTGGACGGGCGGCCATAGACAATGCTACCGAGGTGCAGAATTTCATCAACAAGACCCTCATGTACCAGGAAAACCCGGTACTGGCCGACTGCAACCAGGCCATCATGATGGCCGAGTTGCTCTGGGACGAGCCCACCTGGGGAGGGGACTACAAGGACGAAATCAAGGACGGGGCTTCCACCCACGGGTACACCACTGTCGGTTTCCAGGGGAGCGACTTCCTGGTGAGCACTCTCTACGACCGGGACCACGGTTCATGGTCTAAGTACGCCGCCATCGATTCGCTCAATTCCGGGATCAACCTCTGTAACCATCTCGGCCACTGCAACGTGACCTATGCTCTGAAGATGATCAACAGTGACGTGGACAGCCGGTTCACCAACGACGGTGTCAACCACGGCTTTTTCATCATCTACACCCAGGGTTGCTACTGCAATTCCTTCGACAACCGCGATCCCTACGGCAACTACGGCGAGGACGCGATCGCCGAGCACTTCACTACCGTCGAGGAGGCGGCCGTGGCCTTCGTCGGAAACACGCGGTACGGATGGGGGCAGCACGAGAGTACCAATGGCTCCTCCCAGTATTTCGACAGGCAGTTCTTCGACGCGATCTTTGACGAGGACATCACCCGCATCGGCGATTGCAATGACGATTCCAAGGTGGACAACATTCCCTTCATCTCCTACGGCGCAAACCGCTGGTGCTACTACCAGCTGTGCGTCCTCGGGGACCCTGAGCTGGACATGTGGACCGGAGTCCCGTCGGTCCTGGCCGTGGATCATCCCGGGGTGATTGCCACCGGCTCGGCGTACTTCACGGTAGCAGTGAGTTCGGCGAAAACCCCGGTGGAAGGCGCTCGGGTCTGCCTGATGAAGGGTTCCGAGGTCTACGAGGTGGACTTCACCGACGGGAGCGGGCAGGTGACTTTTGAGCCCGAACTGCAGACAGGCGGGTGGATGACTGTAACAGTCACCAAGCACGATTTCCTGCCGTACCAGAGTGACGTCGAGGTTGTGGAGGGGACCCCCCCCGCGCCACCCACGGGCCTTGCCGCGACTGCGGGGAATGGAGAGGTGTCCCTGTCCTGGGACGCGAACCCCGAACCCGATGTCGACTACTACATTGTCTACCGGTCCACGCTTCCGGCGCCCACCGATTCTCTGGCAGCGGTTCCCGCGCCGCAGACGGGCTATGTGGACGCGAGCGCGATCAACGACACAACCTACTACTACCGCCTCAAGGCTGTGGATACCGAGGGCGACAGAAGCGGATACTCGGTTCAGGTGAACGCCACTCCGAGCCAGCCCCCGGTGATCTTCATCACCCACACACCGCTGACGGATACGAACGACGCGTCTCACCCCTACCCTGCAGTCGCAATGATCACGACCAGCGAGGCGCCGGTGGATCCCGACTCGCTCTTCGTTGTCTGGGAGACCCAGACCCGCGGGTGGGAATCGGCCCCGATGACGGCCACCGGAACACCCAACGAGTATCTGGGACATATCCCGGCGCAGATCTGCGGGACCCTGGTCAACTACTACATTCTTGCCATGGATACGAACCACAACCGGGAAACCGACCCGGATTTGGCGCCCGCCTTCTACCACTCCTTCTCGGTCAACTTCAAGGTGGTCTTCGAGGATGATCTCGAGGCGGACCTGGGATGGACGGTGGGGGCGCCGGACGACGACGCCACCACGGGCATCTGGGAGCGATGTGATCCGGAAGTCACCGATGCCCAACCGGGCGACGACCACACCCCGGGCGCCGGGACGCACGCCTACATCACGCAGTGCGAAGCCGGGAGCGGGCAAGGATCCTACGACGTGGATGGCGGCAAGACCACCCTCTTCTCGCCCGTGTTCGATCTTACCGGCTACCTGAGTGTGGCGGTGAAGTACTACCGCTGGTACTCGAACGACACCGGCTACGCCCCGGGCGAGGACGACTGGACGGTGGAGGTAACGGGCGACGGTAATACCTGGGTGACTCTCGAGAGCACCAACCTGAGCAACCGCAGCTGGTTGTTGAAGCAGTTTGACATCGGGGCCTACATCACGATTACGGATCAAGTCCAGTTCCGCTTCATAGCCGGCGATTTCGGTACAGGTTCCCTGGTCGAGGCCGGGGTGGATGATTTCCAGATCCTGGGGTGTCCGGAATCCGGAGACACGGAACCGCCTACTGTGACGGTGCTGGATCCCAACGGCGGTGAGGTGGTCGTGGGCGGCGGGAGCACGCCGTACGAGATTCGCTGGACGTCCCACGACAATGTGGGTGTGACCACCACGGAAGTCCTTCTCTCCACCGACAGCGGGAAAACTTACCCTACGCTGATTGCTTCCGGGGTAGATATCATTTCGCCCTATGCATGGGAAGTGCCGGATATGAATGAGGAGTATTGCCGGATCCTGGTGGTCTGCCGCGACAAAGCCGGGAATGAGGGCAGTGACGAGTCGGACGGCGGCTTCGAGATCCGGAGCACAACCGCAGTGAGCGCTCTTTGTTCACTACCGGCGGATCTGGTCCTGCGCCAGAACCAGCCGAATCCGTTCAATCCGGTGACGGAAATCGAGTTCGGGCTCCCCACTGCCGGACAGATTACGCTTGAGATTTTCAGCGTCGAAGGTCGCCTGGTGACCACCCTGGCCGCCGGCGTGTACGATGCCGGCTATCACAAGGTGGTCTGGCGAGGGACCGATTCGGAGGGTGTTGAGGTTTCCAGCGGTGTCTACTTCAGCAGACTGGTCACAGGGGGGAAGACGCTCACGCGGAAGATGATAGCGTTGAAATAGAAGCACATTTCTTTTGCGTTGACATCCAGTGAGGTCCGTCCTAGCTTTCCTGTCGTAAGCATGTGGACTGGGCGCCAGGACGTTAACGGGGAAGGAGACCTCAAATGAAGACGGTTGCGCTCTTCTGTGCGATGGTTATCCTGCTCATGGCTTCACCGGTCCTTGCGGGCTGGGTTGTCGAAGAAGTGAGCGGGGATGCCGAGGATCAGGAAGTTACAACCCTCTACATCCAGGACAACAAGATCAAGGCCGTCGGGTCCCAGATCATGATCTTCGACCTTGAGAAGGGAACGTTCTGTGTTGTGATTCCGCAGCAGAAGGTCTACTACATCGGCCAGGTCGGCGAAATGCAGAAACAGGCGGAAGCGGTGGGGAAGCGGATGGAAGAGGAGTACCTGAAGCAATTGCCGCCGGAGCAGAGGGAAGCGTATGAGCAATACCGGAAAAGCATGAAGAAAGAAGAACCGCCCGCGGCGCGGAAGTTGAAGGTGCAGGTGAAGAAGACTTCGGAGAAGCCCAAGATAGTCGGCTACTCGACACAGAAGTACGAGGTGCGGGTTGACGGTGAGCTGGTCGAGGAACTGTGGATAGCGCCGGACGTCAACGTGGGGGCGGAAATTGACTTGGGCAAGTATCGCGAATTCAGCACGTCCATGAGCAGTGGATCTGCGGAGGCGTCCTACAGTCTTGCCGAGGAGTACATGGCCCTCATGGAACGGGGGTACCCGCTCAAGAAAATCGAATACGAGGAGGGGGAGCAGACGGTCACCGAAGCTACGAAGGCTGAGAAGAAGAAGATTCCCGATTCCGAGTTCAGACCGCCGAAGAGCTTCCGGAAGGCTGACATGGAGGAAATGATGCGGGCCCAGCAGGGGTCTTCCGAATAGGCTGCATTTCTCACCAGGTTTCTACTACGGTACCGGTCCACAAAAAGCTTGGACCACGAAGTCCACGAAGAACACGAAGGGGAGAACGGTTCTGGAGGAACGCCGAACCATGCGTTCCTCCAGAAAACCCCGAAGCTGCCGTTTGCCGCAATGGTTTCCGCCCCTCCAATGCCCTTTTCCTTAGAGTCCTGGACCCCAACGCTGCCGTTATAGCCTGGGTTATTCAGGAATCCCGTAGCGAGAGGGACGCAGGGATTCATGAATAACCCAGGCTAGGGGTTGACAAGCGGTGAGTGACAGGCTACCATACTTGGTCGCTGTGTCCCGCGCTTCGGAAGGAGTGCCCGGGACATGTTTTGGGTCTGAACAGGACAGGAAGGTTCATGGCGCGTCTATTCGAGTATCAGGGCAAGGAAATCCTCTCCCGGATGAAGATCCCGATCCCGAAGGGACAGGTGGCGAGGACCCCCGAGGAAGCCGAAGAGGCCGCCCGATCCATCGGGAAGCCCGTGATCATCAAGGCCCAGGCATGGGTCACGGGCCGGGCGAGCCTCGGAGGAATCAGGAAAGCGGACAGTGCGGATGAAGCCCGGAAAGCGGCCGAAGCCATTCTCGGCATGGAGATGAAGGGTTTTACCGTCAACGAGGTCCTGGTCGAAGAGCAAATCGACATCGACCAGGAATTCTATGCGGGAGTCATCATAGATGACGTTGCACGCCGGCCGGTTGTGATTGTCAGTTCCATGGGCGGAACAGGGATCGAGGAAATCGCCCAGTCGCACCCCGACAAGGTGGCCACACAGAAGGTGAAGATCACCAGGGGGCTGCCGGCGCACGATGCCCGGAATCTCTGGAGGAAGGTCGGGATCTCGGGGAAGCTCCAGATGAAGCTGGGAAACGCGCTGGTCGGCCTCTACAACATGTGCCGCAAGTACGAGGCCCGGTCGGGAGAGATCAACCCGCTTGTCGTAACCAACGATGGGCAGGTCATGGCCGCCGACTGCCGGTTGACTGTTGATGACTACGCTGTCTTCCGGCACCCCGATCTCGGGATCGAGATTGCCAGGGAGCTGGACCGCCCCGCCACGCCGCTGGAGAAGATCGCCTACCAGGTGGAGGCCGTGGACTACCGGGGTACCTTCTACTTCATCCAGATGGCTCAGGGATTCCGGGAGGGCGAGGGATACATCGGCTTCCACGGCGCGGGCGGGGGCGGGTCCATGATGAGCATGGATGCGCTCCTGAAACGCGGATACAAGATCGCCAATTTCACCGACACCAGCGGGAACCCGCCGTCATCAAAGGTCTACCGGGCAGCGCGGATCATCCTTTCCCAGGAAGGGCTGGACGGCTACTTTGCCTCGGGCTCCGGAGTTGCTTCGCAGGAGCAGTTCCATTCGGCCCGGGGATTCGTGAAGGCTTTCCGTGAGGTGGGGCTCTCAATTCCCGCCGTCATTCGCCTGGGAGGGAATTTCGAGGAAGAGGCCATCGAGATTCTCGGGAAATGCGCTTCGGGTCTTCCTTCGAAACTGGAAGCCTACGGCCGGGATGATTCTCCCGATTTCTGCGCCGAGCGACTGCAATTGCTGATCGAGGAGCAGAAGAAGGCAGGACTCCGGTCCTTCACACCCCGGAAGCGCAACCCGGCCCGGAAACCCTACAGGTTCGAAACCGTGACCGGGTCCATCGAAATCGATCATGCGTGCTGCGTCCAGTGCAAGGACAAACCATGCGTGGCGGCGTGTACCAGGGAGATTCTGAAGATTGAAGATAGCGCCCCGGTTCTGGCCCAGGAGGTCGCGGTGGTCAAGAAGGGCCGGTGCACGGAATGCCTGGCGTGTGAGATTGCCTGTGAGTTCGAGGGGAATGGGGGGCTCTGGATAGATCTGCCCATCCCCGAACTAAAGGAGTGAGCGGAAACAGATGTCCATTCTGATTGACAAAGAGAAGCGGGTTCTCATTCAGGGAATCACCGGGCGAGAGGGAATGACCCGGGCCAAGTTGATGATGGACTACGGTAGCCAAGTGGTAGCCGGCTGCACTCCCGGGAAAAAAGGGGAGGTCGTGCACGGGGTCACGGTCTACGACACCGTTCAGGAGGCGGTAGAGGCAACCGGCCGGATCGATGTCAGTGTAATCTTTGTGCCCGCGCCCCTCATCAAGGGCGCAGCGCTGGAAGCGATCGAGGCCGGTGTGAAACTGCTGGTCATCGTGCCGGACCGGGTTCCCATCTATGACGTTCTGGAAATCGCGGAGGCGGCCGAGCAAAACGGGGCGCAGTTCGTCGGCCCGAACACACTGGGCGTAATCAGCCCCGGCAAGGCGGTGGTGGGCATGATTGGCGGTCGCGCCCGGACGGCCAACGAGTGGTTCAAGCCGGGCCCGGTTGGGGTGATGTCCCGGTCCGGAGGCATCACCTCGGCGATATCCTACTACCTCACGCAGGAAGGACTGGGCCAGACCACGGCCATTCATGTTGGCGGCGATGCTGTGGTGGGACTCCCCCTCCACGAGGTCGTCAAGCACTTCCAGGCGGATGATGAAACGCGGATGGTGGTGATGTTCGGGGAGATCGGAACCGCGCAGGAGGAGAAGGTGGCCGATCTCATCGAACAGGGGAAATTCACCAAACCCCTGGTGGCTTTTGTCGGGGGAAAGGCGGCCAAGTCGGGCACGCGCTTCTCGCATGCCGGTGCCATTGTGGAGGGCAACCGCGGGTCCCACGAGGGCAAAGTCAAGCGTCTGAGAGAAGTTGGAGCACACGTTGTGGATGCCTTTGGAGATATTCCCAAGGTGGCCAGGCGGGTGCTGGAAGAAGCCGGAAAACAGTCGGGAGATGCATGATGGGTGAGTATCACTGGAAAACGGGCGTGACAAAGATCGAACCGAACAAGGTGGCCCTTCGGGGCTATCCACTGGATAACCTGATTGGCAAGATCAGCTTTGGGCAGGGGGTGTATCTCGCCATCAAGGGAGAGCTTCCCTCCGAGAACGTGGGCAGGATGATGGAGGCAATGCTGGTTTCCTCTCTGGATCACGGGGCGACGCCACCCTCGACGCTTGTGGCCAGGGCGGTGGCCTCATGCGGGTCGACGCTGAATGCTGCGATTGCGGCGGGAATACTGACCATCTCCCGTCATCACGGTGGGGCAGTCGAGAACTGCATGCGCGCTCTTCTGGAGGCCCGGGAGAAGATGACATCGGGAATGTCCGTCGAGGAAGCGGCGACACAGCTGGTGGAAGAGTACGCGGGGAAGAAAAGGCGAATCGCCGGGTACGGGCACCGCATCCATAAAAGGGACCCACGGACCGTGCGTCTTCTTGAGTTGGCCGAGGAGCTGGGTGTTGCAGGGGATTTCGTGGCTCTGGGAAAGGCCGTTGCGGTCGCGATCGAAAAGCGGTCCGGGAAACAACTGCCCCTCAACGTAGACGGCGCTATTGCTACGCTCCTCTGCGAAATGGAGTTCGGACCCTCGATCGCCAACGCTTTTTTCATGATGGCGCGGATCCCGGGCCTGGTGGCCCACATCCAGGAGGAGACGACGCGGGAAAGACCTATGCGGGTGATTCATCCCCGCGATCATGAGTACGACGGAGCGGAAGAGCGAACCCTGTAGGAGACGCGGAGAATGAAGAACGAACTTCGAAAGCTGATTTCAGAGTTTGACCTCATCCAGGACAAGAATCTGAGAGAAGCCACCCTTGCCGTGTGGGAAAAGGCGATGATGGCGGGCGGGTGGAGCATCACGGACCTCACTCGTATCCCCTTTACCTTGCTCATCGAAGGGACAACCGTCGACTATGTAGCCCACGTCCGCGGGGTCACAAAGGTCATGGTGGAGGCGGCGAGAGTCCTGAAGGAGACGTACGGGAACCAGGTCAAGATCAACCACGACTACCTGGTAATGGGTGGGCTACTGCACGACATCGGGAAGCTGGTGGAATACGAGGAGAAGAACGGCAAATTCGTGAAGAGCGGATGCGGGGAACTCCTGCGCCATCCGTTCTCCGGTGTCGGTCTCTGCTACGAAGCTGGAATCCCGACGGAAGTCCAACACATGATCGCCTGCCATTCCAAGGAAGGGGATCTGGGGAAGCGTACGGTGGAGGCCATTATCCTTCACCATGCCGATTTCACGAACTTTGAATGCCTGAAAGCGTAGGGACCATGGGAAAGACATTCGCCGAGAAAATCCTGGCAGTCAAGTCCGGGCAGGATGAAGTCTCCGTTGGTCAGATTGTGGACGTCTCGCCCGACGCGACCCTGTCGCACGACAACACGGCGGCAATCTCAAAGATCTTCGAGAGCATCGGGGTCGAGAAAATCTGGGACCCGGCGAAGCCGGTGATTGTGCTGGATCACTGCGTTCCGGCGGCTACGGAGAAATACGCGTCCAATCACAAGACCATCCGGGAGTTCGTGGCCAGGCAGGGGATCGGGAATTTCCACGACATCAACGCCGGAGTCTGCCACCAGGTCCTGGCCGAGCAGGGTCATGCCCTCCCCGGTCGGCTGATTCTGGGAAGCGATTCGCACACAACTAGCTACGGCGCCCTGGGCGCGTTTGCCGCCGGGATCGGTCGGTCGGAAATGGCCGTGATCTTTGCCACAGGAACCCTCTGGTTGAGAGTTCCCGAGACGTTGAAGCTCCAGCTGGAGGGTCCACTGCCGGACGGAGTCGAGCCGAAGGATGTAGTCCTCCGACTCGTCGGCGAACTGGGCGCGGACGGCGCGCTCTACCGGGCCGTGGAGTACACGGGCTCTGTCGTGGAGGAGATGAGTGTGGGCGGGCGGATGACCCTGTGCAACATGGCGGCGGAGATGGGGGCGAAGATCGGATACGTGGCTCCGGACAAGAAAACGGCTCGGTGGCTGGAAAAGAGAAAACGGGCCGACTATGAGGTCGTGATCTCGGACGAGGACGCGGAATTCGAGCAAGTTCTTCGTTTCGATATGGAAGGACTGGCGCCACAGGTTGCCAAACCTCACACCGTTGACAATGTGTGCGGGGTGGACGAGGTGGCCGGTACAAAGATCCAGCAGGCACTGGTGGGCACGTGCACCAACGGCCGCCTGGAGGATCTGGAGTCCGCTGCCCGGATTCTCTCCGGGAAGAAGGTCCACCGGGATGTACGACTGCTTGTCTTCCCGGCCTCGATGGAGGTCTACCGGGAAGCGCTGGATACCGGGGTCATCGGCCGGTTGGTGGACGCCGGCGCCGTGATCATGAATCCAGGGTGCGGGCCCTGCCTCGGCGCCCACGAGGGAGCTCTGGCCCCCGGAGAGGTTTGTCTCTCCACGGCCAATCGAAATTTCAAGGGAAGGATGGGTTGCCGCGAGGCGGAAGTGTACCTGGCTTCCCCGCTCACCGTTGCTGCGTCTGCGGTCCAGGGTGAGATTACCGATCCAAGGGAGTTCCTGTAGAAGAGCATCTGCGAAATGTGTGGATGCTCTCGCTTCCCTGTCGCATGGAGTGAAACATGGTACTCAGAGGCCGGGTCTGGAAGTACGGCGATGATGTCAACACCGACGTGATTTTTCCGGGCAAGTACACCTACACGATCACGGATCCCAAAGAGATGGCGGCCCACGCGCTGGAGGATCTGGACCCGGATTTCGCGGGCAGTGTGAAGGCCGGCGATCTTGTGGTTGCCGGCAGGAACTTCGGGTGCGGTAGTTCCCGGGAGCAGGCGGCTACATGTCTCAAGGAAGCCGGTGTTGGGGCCGTGATCGCGGAGTCGTTTTCCAGGATCTATTTCCGAAATGCCATCAACCAGGGTATGCCGGCAATTCAGTTCAAGGACGCCTCGCAGTACATCGAGTCGGGCGAAGAGATCACGGTTGATCTCGGCAAAGGCGAGATCACCTGCAAGGCGGGGACTTTCAATTTCCCGCCGCTGTCCGAGTTCATGATGGGAATCCTGGAGGATGGGGGACTGGTGCCGCATACGAAGAAAGTACTGCGGAAGAGCAGTACCTAGCCTGGATTATGCATGAATGCGTATGCCCGCGATATGCTAGTGCCTTGTCGGACAGGACAATAGACAATAGAGAATAGACCGCAATAGAGAAGTGTGAAGGTGTTTCTATGATGCCCTTGTCCGGAATCTATTCTCTATTGTCTACTTCTC
>JAGLYR010000116.1 GCA_023132135.1 Candidatus Eiseniibacteriota bacterium
GTACAAATCCTCCCGGATTTGTGCATAGTCCAGGCTAGTCCCTAGTCCGTAGTCTAAGGAAAAGGGCATTGGAAGCGGTGCTGGGGGCAGAGTCAGTGTCCGGGTGACAAAGAGACGGCAGGTGCTGTCGGATTGCAAGAAAGGTGGGGAAGGGGAATATGGCCAAGCACAAGATCGCAGTTCTTCCCGGGGATGGCGTCGGCAAGGATGTCATGGAGGCGGCGCAGATTTGCCTGGATGCGCTGAAGCTGGACGCGGAGTACGTCCACGGCGATGTGGGCTGGGAATTCTGGAAAACAGAAGGTGATCCTCTTCCGGATCGCACCATTGAGCTCTTGCGCAGTGTCAAAGCGTGTCTGTTCGGAGCCATCACGTCCAAGCCCAGGGACGAGGCGAACGAAGAGCTGGATCCCGGTCTCCGGAACAAGGGTCTCGTGTACTTCAGTCCCATAGTCCGGCTCCGCCAGGAGTTCAACCTCCACACCAACCTGAGACCCTGCAAGACATATCCGGGCAATCCGCTGAACTTCCGGGATGATATCGACTTGGTGGTCTTCCGGGAGAACACCGAGGGGCTCTACAGCGGTGTGGAGTTCCATCCGGTGCCGGATGAGGTAAGGAAAACCCTTTTGGATAACCATCCGAAAATGAAGCGGTTCGACAACGCGTCCAATGATGATCTGGCCATTTCGTGCCGGATTTTCACGCGCGCCGGCTGCCGGAGCATTGCCCGGCAGGCATTCGAGTATGCAAAGACGTATAGGCGGAAATCAGTGACCGTGGTCGAGAAGCCCAACGTGATCCGCGAAACCTCGGGACTCATGGTCCGGGAAACCCGGAAGATAGCAAAGGAGTACCCAGGGATCGAACTCTGGGAAGCCAACATCGATGCCATGTGCATGTGGTTGGTGAAAAACCCGCAGGACTACGATGTGCTGGTTGCGACCAACATGTTCGGCGACATTGTCTCGGACCTCTGCGCGCAGCTGGTGGGCGGTTTGGGGTTCTCGCCATCCGGCAACATCGGCGACCGGTTGGGGGTCTTCGAGCCGACCCACGGGTCTGCTCCCAAGTACACCGGCATGTACAAGGTGAACCCAATCGCCATGCTCCTGACGACCAAGATGATGTTGGAGTATCTGGGAGAGACTGAGATGGGTTCCCGGTTGGAGAACGCCGTTGCTGCCGTGATCAAGGAAGGGAAGGTCCGGACCTACGATATGGGCGGGAGCAACACGACACTGGAGGTTGCCGAGGCGGTGGCGCGGAAACTCTAGGGACTCTGGACTACGCACTTTTCTGATGCCCTTCTCCGGAGGTTGAGGTACACGAATGGGACAGACAATCATTGAGAAAATCTTCGCGGCGCGTACGTCGGATCCCGTGGAACCGGGCAGGATAATCTGGCTGGAACTGGATGCCCGCACGGCCCGGGACTTCGGCGGCGCCAATGTGGTGAAACACCTGGAGCGGGAGTACGCCGATGATCCTGTGGCGGATCCCGCGAAGACATTTTTCACATTCGACTGCGTGGTGCCTGCCAACACCATCCCCTACGCCAACAACCAGCAGATTTGCCGGGATTTCGCCCGGAAGCACGACGTGAGACTCTACGATGTGGACATGGGAATCGGGTCCCACGTTGTTATCGAGAAGGGACTTGTCGTGCCCGGGACAACGTTGGTGGGAACCGACAGCCATCTCAACATCCTGGGCGCGGTGGGGGCCTTTGGTCAGGGTATGGGGGATCAGGACATAGCCTTCACATTCAAGACGGGAAAGACATGGTTCGAAGTGCCACCGACCCTGCGCGTCACGGTGAAAGGACGCTTGGAGCCGCCTTTGACTCCGAAGGACCTGAACCTTGCGATTCTCGGACAGATTGGCTCGACCGGAGGGTTGGGGTATTCCATGGAGTTCTACGGTGAGGTCATCGAGGAGATGGGCATTGCCGGGCGGATCACACTGGCGAGCCAGGCCACGGAGATGGGAGCGGTGATCGCGATGTTGCCTCCAAACCGGGACGTGCTCGATTACTGCCGCGAACGCTCCGGGAGGGAAATCGAACCCATTCTGGCCGACGACAATGCCGAGTATGTCAAGAATCTGGAGATTGACATCACCAACCTGAAACCCATGGTTTCCCGGCCGGGAGCACCCCATGATGTCGTGGAGGCTGGAGCCGTCAAGGGTGTGCGGGTGGATTCGGTGTTCTTTGGCTCATGCACCAATGGCCGGCTGGAGGATCTTGAAGTGGCTGCTTCGATCCTCCGGGGAAAACGTGTCGCCCCCCACGTGATGGCCAAGGTTGTTCCAGCGACCCGGGAGGTGTACGGGGATCTTCTGAAGAAGGGACTCCTCGATGTTTTCTACGAGGCGGGAGTCATCGTGAGCAATCCGGGGTGCGGGGGATGCGCGTCGGGCCAGATCGGAATGACGGGCAAGGGAGAGGTTCAGGTCAGTACTTCGAACCGGAACTTCAGGGGAAAACAGGGTGCGGGCGACACGTATCTTGCCGGACCCGCGGTCGCTGCCGTCTCGGCTCTGGCCGGAGAGATTACTTCACCGTAGAGACGTGGTGCAGACAGCTGCATTTGTGAGGTGGAAATGAACAAGCCAACCATGATCAGTGGGCGGGTCTGGGTTCTCCGGGATTCGGATGGAAGACCGCTCGACGATATCGACACGGACATGATTTACCACAACGCCCATCTGGCGATAACAGATCTCCGTGAGATGGGGCAGTATGCCTTTGGGAACCTGGAGGGTTGGCAGGATTTCCCGTCCAGGGTGGGAACGGGTGACATCCTCATTGCCGGCGGGAACTTCGGTTCCGGCTCATCGCGTCAGCAGGCCGTGGACTGCTTCGTTTCCCTGGGTGTTTCCCTCCTGATCGCCGAGTCCTTCGGAGCCATCTACCGGCGAAATGCAATCAACTCCGGCTTTCCCATCATCGCATGCCCGGGGATTCTTCATGAATCCAAGGGGCAACTCGTTTCGGGGGAGACAGTCGAGGTTGATCTCGAAACCGGGGAAATCCGGAAGGGGGAGGAAGCAGTTGCCCGGGCGCGCCCCTTCTCCGAAGTCCAGATGGGAATCTACCAGGCAGGTGATCTCTTCAGCTACGCTCGCTCGCACGAGGTGTGACAGCTCACACGAGCAGTATTTCCCAATCCCAGTCGCTTGTCACCCTGTCACCTGTCACTGGGTTGGGGCCAGCGCCCCGTCCTTACCCTTCGATTCTCCCAATCCGGACTGAGAAAGGGAAGAGATGGATCTCACCCCGAGGGAAGAACTCGACAGGCGAATCGCCGCGCTGCAGGAAAGAATGGGGACGCTTTCGTGGGATGCCGTGTTGATCATGCTGCGGGCCGACCTGTTCTACTTTGCCGGGACCGCGCAGAACGGCGTCCTCGTCATCCCTGCCGAGGGCGATCCGATCCTTCTCATCCAGAAGAGCGTGACCCGGGCCCGTCAGGAAAGCCCACTGGATCACATTCACCCCATGCGTTCAATATCGAGGTTTGGGGAGACGCTCTCCGGGATTCGGGAAATGCGCTTCGGGACAGTGGGATTGGAGATGGATGTGGTTCCCGCAGCCGTCTACCTGCGACTCGCCCGCCAATACCCCGATACCACGTGGGTGGACGCGTCTGTTCCCGTCCGGGAACTCCGGATGGTGAAGTCATCGCATGAGATTCTGCGGATGCGGAACGCCGCGGCGCAGCTGAGAGAAATGTTCGACCGGGTCCCGGAGTTCCTGGGTGTGGGGATTCGAGAGCTGGACGTTTCCGTCCGGCTGGAGGCGATGCTGCGGAAGCTGGGCCACCAGGGCACGATCCGGATGCACAAGTGGAACTCCGATTCCCACTATGGACCGGTCTCGTCCGGTCCTACTGCATTGTACCCACACGCCTTTGACGGCCCGGTCGGAACTCAGGGTCTCTACGCCGCCGTCCCGCAAGGGGCCGGCATCCGGAAGATCCGGCCAAACGAGCCCGTGATGATCGATTTCGTATCGGGCTACGGGGGTTACCATATCGACGAGACCCGCATCTATTCGCTCGGCCCGGTGGCCCCGGAGCTGCTCGAAGCCCACGAGTTTGCTCTCACGATTCTAAGGAGAATCGAAGACCGCTTGACGCCCGGAGCTCTATGCAGCGACATCTACGAGGAAATAGCGACGGACGTCAACGATCACCCGCTGGCGCCATATTTCATGGGCCACGGGGACAATCGGGTCCGGTTTCTGGGCCACGGTGTGGGGTTGGAGCTGGACGAGCTCCCCGTGATTGCCCCCCGGTTCGAGATTGCCCTGCAACCCGGAATGACTATAGCGGTGGAGCCCAAGGTCTTCCTGCCGGATCTTGGAGGGGTGGGCGTCGAGAACACCTATCTCATTACTGAGGGCGGCTTCGAAAAGCTGACAACGAACCCCGAAGAAATCACCATCTGCTGACCACATTTCCCCCTAGCCTGCATTTCTCACCAGTTTTCTGCTACGGTACCGGCCCATTTCGCGGATTGAAAGAGATAAAGAAACAGCGCGCACGGGTCGATCTTCGTAAAGGCATTCAGGTCTTGAAAGGAGACAAGAGATGAAGACAGTTCTGATTTCTGCAGGTCTGGTTCTGGTTCTTTCCGCCCCTGGTTTTGCGGGCAGCGTCCGGACAATCGAAAGTGGGTTTGAGGCGCGGGGCGTCCAGAAGGCCGGCGACGAATGCGCCCTCTCGTATCACGACTTCTGTTCCGGCAATGTCTCTGCATGGACGGGTTACAA
>JAGLYR010000117.1 GCA_023132135.1 Candidatus Eiseniibacteriota bacterium
CCCGCGTTCGCGGGGACGACGGGCGTGAGAGGGCTTCAACCCCTCCAATGCTCCTGTCCTTGCACGAAGCACGGGGCACGTAGCACGAAGCACTGTTTCTAATGCCCTTCTCCTTGGACTTCAGACTGCGATAATCCCGAAACTTTCCGGGTTTGTTGAACAGGTTCGGCCCGGATCCTGCGATATGCCGGAGGAAAAGGGCTGTCGAATGCGATGTCACTGCGGCGGGGGATGGAGGGAGGACGGGCGTGGATTCCTCAGGAATCATCGGCCACAGCGCGGTCATGCGACAGCTGCTCGACCAAATCGCCCTTCTGGCGCGGAGCGACGTGCCGGTCCTCATAGAAGGTGAAAGCGGAACGGGGAAAGAACTCGTGGCCCGCGCTCTGCACAGGTGGGGACGGCGGAGGGAGTGCCCATTCCTTGCTATCAACTCGGGTGGTCTGACGGACAGCCTCCTGGAGAGCGAGCTTTTCGGCCACCAACGTGGAGCGTTCACAGGCGCCTACGCGGAGAAGCCGGGGTTGGTGGAAGCGGCGGATGGTGGGACGCTTTTCCTTGATGAGGTGGCGGATCTCTCGGCGGCGGCGCAGAGCCGGCTGCTTCGGGTGCTTCAGGAGGGAGAGATCCTCCGCGTAGGGAGTGTGGATGCCCGGTGTGTGGATGTCCGGATTCTCTCTGCGACGCACAAGTGCCTGGAAGAAGAAGTAGCCCGGGGGCGATTCCGGCATGATCTTCTCTACCGGTTGCGGGTGGTGGTAGTGCATGTGCCGGCTTTGAGGGAACGGCCGGAGGATATTCCCGCCCTGACGCGGCACTTCCTGGGAAAGCACGCGCCGGAAAACCCGCCGGTTCTGGAACGGCAAACGAGCTTGCTTCTGAAGAGCTACCCGTGGCCGGGAAACGTGCGGGAGCTGGAAAACGAGGTCCGCCGCGCAATCAGTCTCCTGGGAGACGGTACTGCGATTTGCCCCGGGCTGCTCTCGGAACGGGTTCGGGAACAGGGGGACCGTCTCCGGACCAGGGGGAGTCTCAAGGAGCGGGTGTGCAGGTACGAGGCGTTGGTGATCCGGGAGACTCTGGATCGCTACGGCTGGAACAAGACCCGGACGGCCGTGGCCCTGGGGGTCTCGCGCCAGTCTCTGATCCGCAAAGTCTCGCTCTATGGGTTGCGCGGCCCATAGCGACGAAACCTGGTGAGGAACGCAGGCTAAATGGGACTATGCAGTGTGTTGTCGGACAGGAGAATAGACAATAGAGAATAGACCGCAATAGAGAAGTGTGAATGTGTTTCTATGATGCTCTTGTCCGGGATCTATTTTCTATTGTCTACTTCTCTATTGCTCTGCCTGGACTGTGTACAAATCCTCCCGGATTTGTGCATAGTCCAGGCTCGTAGATGTTGACATGCGCCCCGGAAAGAAGTACGAAGGGTCTGGAGAAACGGGCTGGGAAGGCAGGAGGTGACTGTTGGACTACGACGGTGTGTTGGCCGGCCTGACGCTGGAATCCGGAGCGAAGATCCTGTTTTTGGTGGCGGATGGTCTCGGGGGGTTGCCTCATCAGGAGACAGGCCGGACGGAGCTGGAGACGGCCCGGATTCCCAACCTCGATACCATGGCTGCCCGTTCAACCTGCGGGCTTCACGATCCGGTGCTTCCGGGCATTACTCCCGGGTCGGGTCCAGGCCATCTGGGGATCTTCGGATACGATCCCACAACAGTCCGGGTGGGGCGCGGGGTGCTGGCGGCCTACGGCATCGGGTTCGAACTGAAACCCGGAGACGTCGCGGCCCGGATCAACTTCTGCACTTTGGACGCCGGAGGCCGGGTGGCGGATCGGCGCGCCGGACGGATTTCCACCGAGGAGAACCAGGAGCTTGTGGGAATCCTCGGGGACATACGTCTGCAGGGAGTCGATCTGTTTGTTCGCACGGTGAAGGAACACCGAGCGGTTCTGGTTCTGCGGGGTGAAGGGCTTGACGGTGCCTTGACGGACACGGATCCGCAGCAGACGGGCGTGCCGCCCAAAGAGGCGGGACCGCTCCGGAAGAGGGCGGAGAAGACGGCCGATCTGGTGAACCGCTTTGTAGTCGAAGGCCGGCGGCGATTGAAGTCCCGGCACCCGGCCAATGGAATCCTGCTTCGGGGATTCGACAGTCCGGCGGCGATTCCCGGTTTCCGGGAACGATACGGCCTCAAGGCCGCGGCTATCGCGGCCTATCCCATGTACCGGGGCCTTGCTCTCATGGTTGGGATGGAGGTGCTGGAAGCAGGAGAATCATTCGAGTCCCAGGTGGAAACACTGGAGAAAGCTCACGCCGAGTTTGATTTCTTCTTCGTACATTACAAGCCGACGGATTCCAGGGGCGAGGACGGAGACTTCGACGGCAAAGTGCAGGCCCTGGAGGCACTGGATTCCCACCTCCCGCGCATGATGAAACCCGGGTTCGACGTGGTTGTCGTGACCGGTGATCACTCCACACCGTCGACCCTTCGGTCCCACTCCTGGCACCCGGTGCCCTTCATGATTCATTCCGACTGGTGCATTGCCGGTGCGACCCGGGCGTTCACCGAGAGGGAAGCCGCCGCTGGAATGGAGGGAAGAATCCCAGCCTGCTGCCTGATTCCACTGGCGCTGGCCCATGCCCGCCGGCTTGAGAAGTATGGTGCGTGACCCCGTGGGTATCCTGCGATCCTTTTGGGGGAGTCTGGCCCTGGCGGGGGTTTCCGGCCTCGCCCTGGCGCTGGCCTTTGCCCCCTTCAACCAGGGTTGGGTCTCTTTTGTCGCGCTCACCCCGTTTCTGTACCTCGTGGATCAATTAGCGCGGCAGGACCGCAGGACGGGTTGGCGTGTTTCCCGCGCTCTGTTTGGCTTCGGGTGGTTCTTCGGCTTCGTTTTCTTCCTTGTGCTCCTGCGCTGGATGGCGAGTCTCACCACGGAGCGAATGGTCTACCCGGCTCTCCGGTGGCCTGCGACTATGGCCGCGTCGGCGTACCTGGCCGTCTACTTCGGAGTTTTTTCGGTGGGAGTGGGGTTCTTCCGCCGCCGGTTGGGGAGGGCGGGGCTGTGGGTGGCGCCGCCTGTCTGGGTTCTGGTGGAAGTGCTCCGGGCTTCCGGAGCTTTGGGATTCCCGTGGGGGGCTTTGGGCTACGGACTCGTCCGGCACCCGTCGCTGATCCAGGGCGCCAGCTTGGGAGGTGTGGACCTTCTCTCCTTCTGGATAGTATCCGTCAACCTCGGTGTCCTGTTCACATTGATGAGTGTGGGCGCGGGCAGAGCTCGGCTGGGCGTCTGGATCCTGGGATTGACCCTTCTGGTCGGTGCACCCTGGGCCTGGGGGCGGGCCCGGATCCCGGAGCAACCGGGGCCTCGCCTGGGGCGAGTGGGTATTGTCCAACCCTCGGCCCGCGGCGATGACAAGTGGGATCCGGCGAACAGGGATTCATCCTTCACAGTGCTGGAACGGGGAACGCGGCGTGTAGCCAAGCGGGATGTCGATCTGGTCATCTGGCCGGAGACGGCGGTTCCACTATACCTCCGCTACGACGCAGCGTACTTCGAGAGAGTCAGCTGTCTGGCGCGAGGTCTCTCTCGCGAACTGCTGATCGGGTTTCCCGACGCAAGCGCAGGCCGGGATGATCAGGTGCGGAAGTTCAACGCGGCCGGGCTATTCGATCGGACCGGAGTGCTGATCCAGACATATTGGAAGATACACCTGGTGCCTTTCGGCGAGGCGCTTCCATGGCAGAACGTCTTCCCGATTCTGGAACGCATCGACCTGGGTGAGGGGGACTACTCTCCGGGTGAGGAGCTCACGGTGTTCAAGAGCTCTATGGGGCGCTTTCCGGTGCTGATCTGCTTCGAGTCGATTTTCCCCCGCCTCAGCAGGCGGTTGGCCAATGAGGGAGCGGATTTCCTCGTCAACATCACCAACGACGACTGGTTTGGAAACACCCCGGCGGCCGCTCAGCACGCGGCGATGGCTGTGATGAGGGCGGTTGAGAATGGAATGAGCCTGGTGAGATGCGCCAACTCCGGTATCTCCATGATTGTGGATCCCTACGGGAGAATCGAAAGGCAGACGCCCCTGTTCCAGAGAATGGAACTCGTGGGGCCGGTTGCCGGCCCTCTGCCAGGCACCATGTACCGGAGTGTTGGAGATGGTTTTGTCTTGTTCTGTGGAACGGTGATCACCATCTGCCTGGTGCTCTGTTGGCG
>JAGLYR010000118.1 GCA_023132135.1 Candidatus Eiseniibacteriota bacterium
ACGCCTTACGCCTCACGTCATCCCCACGTTCGCGGGGACGACGGGCGCGAGTGCTCCCCCTGGTCTCGGCCCTGAGTTGGTCAGGCCAGGAAGATCTTGACTCGCCGTCAGTTTCTCTATCAGAATGCGTCAACCGTGTTCCCGCGCGCTGGCGAGATCCACGCGCGGGAGCGCAATTGACGTAACGATCCTTCTGATGCGGGGAGATACGGCATGACTGATACTGGTACTGAAGAAAAGGGAACCGGCAATCTATTCCTTCAGATGGTGCTCACTCTGCAGACCAGTGCGATGCAGCACATGGGGAAAATTGCGAGTCCATTCACGGGAAAAGTGGAGCGCGACATGTTGTCGGCCAAGGCCGCCGTTGACATGCTGGTCATGCTGCAGGAGAAGACCGGGGGGAATCTGAGTGCTGCGGAAAAAAAGATCCTGGACCAGGTGGTCTACGAACTTCAGATGAACTACGTCGACGAAGCCAACAAGCCGGATCCTGAGAAACCGGCAGACGAGCCCGCGGCAGACGAGCCCGCACCGGGAGACGGAGAAAAGAAGTCGTGAGATTGCGCTCACGAGTAAGCGTCTTTCTGGCAATGGCGGGCCTTGCCTCCTCCTGTCCCGCCGCACCGGTGGACAAGGGAGACTCTTCGCCGGCCTTCCCGATGACCTACGTGATTGCCGCCCGCGGGATGGCCTCCGGGACTGTACTGACTGAAATCACCTTCTCTTGCTACCATCTCTTCGATTCGCCGTCACCGTCCGGATTCCTCGCGCGCGAAGAGAGCGTTGTCGAAACCCGTTTCAGATTCTACGCATCCGCTGGACGGGCGCAGCTCTGGATTGAGCCAGGGACGCGGCGGTTCCGATGGGACCTCGGAGCGGAAGGCGAGATAACCGAGTGGGGATGGACGGACACCTGGCTGGGGTTGCAGATCTTGCCGCCCGCCGGGGAGAGCTTCGTGCGACTCGGTATCGCCGGAATGCTTCTTCTTCCCACGGGCCGGGACGACGGAGGAAGACCGGGCGACTTCTCCACGGGAGGCACAGACTACGCGCTCATGAGTCTGTGCGATGTGGACCTCTCCCGGTTCTTCGGATCGGGACGCTGCGTTGTCTATCTCAACCTCGGCTACCGTTGGCACGGCAACGATGAAGACGGGAGTCGCGTGTGGCCGGACGCGTACCCCGCTGTGCCCGTTGGTGAACCTGCGAGCTTCAACAACCAGATGCTGCTGCGACTGGGGTGGAGGTACTCGGCCCGCGGCGTGAGTCTCGAAACCGAGTTCAGGGGCGACCGGTTCATCCATGCCCGGGACCGGATGGGACTACGGGAGAATCCCGTGTCGTTGAACGCCGGGCTGCGCAAGTGGTTCGGGGCGTGTTTCTGGATGCGGCTTGGAGGCGAGGTTGCCTTCTCAAAAGGAGATCCCGAATCCCAAGCGATGGCCGATCCGCTGTGTGCGTTTCCCGACTGGGTTGTCTCCGGTTCGATGGGATGGGGATGGGGTTCTTTGTGAAAAACGGCGGGTATTAGGAAAAGAGCTAAACCCGGTAGTTAGCATTGCCGAAAACAGACCATGCAGAACTTGTGAAAAAAGTTCCAAGTATTGCCTACTTTTCTCTTGACGACCCCAGTGGCCGGTGCTAGGTTTTGAGCCGCTTAGGATTACGGCAGATTCGGTGTTCCGGGAACTTGGCGAGTTTTGCCCTTGACACCGGGAAGGCTGTGTGACATATTGCCCCGGAATTTTGAGGGGTGTCTTTGGAGCATGGAGAATCGTGGTTCTCCGGCGCGGCGGTATGGACCGTCATGCCGTGACCGCTTTCTCGAATACTGTTCTTGTGATTGTGGGAGCAGTTGCCTGGCGGGACCTGAAGGGGGGAAGACGAATCGCGCTGGGCGATGGACACAGCAAACAAAGAGGCAGTTTAGTGTAGAGAACCGCCTGGGGTCCGGAGAAATGATCCCGGCGATGGTATGGATGGCATCGTGGCTCGGGGGGCCACGGCGTTCGTTGCTCAAGGGACAAGGAGGATGCGAGTGAGTTGGTGCAGGGAAGATGCAATTGGGCGAGGACAGAAGCGCGGGAGAAGAGAAGCCCGTAGCTCGGGACGCGATGGAAAACGCGCGAAGGAGGTTATGTCGATGGTCACGTCAGGGAATCGTCTACTGGTTCTCTCTCTGGTCCTCACGGCGATGGTCATGCTGATGGTGAGCCCGGCCAACGCTGTGTTTGAACGCGGTGTGAGGGTCAAGACGACTGTTGCTGAGAGTACATACGTGAAGATCGACGTCGAGGATCCTGCAGAGGCCGACAACCCTAACGCCTTGGGTGTAGGCATTGTCTCTCCCGGAGACAAGGTGAGACTGCTCATCCACGTGCAGAACACGCACAACCCGGCCTCGACAGTCAATGCCAAGGATCTCAGGATGCTTGGACAGACCATCGGGTTCAAGCCGCTTGCTGTGGTTGCGGCTACCGATGAGACGCTGGCCGAAATGGCGCTCTTGAGCCCTGACGAGGCGGATGCGGCGATGCCGGATGCCGGCAACGCGGGCGACGGAGACTTCGCTGCCGCACCCACGCCCGATACCACGCTGTGGGTCGACATCGACTGGCTCGAGGCCAACGCCACAACGGACTCGGCGTTTCACTATTACTTCGAGATCGAGTGCACCGACGCCACTGATCCGTTCGTGTTCTCCGTGAACCGGGTTTGCATGACGACCGGTGGCGCGTTCATAACCTGTCCCGATTATACGCTCGGGACCGCGTACTACGCCCAGACGGCGGCGGACACGATGGGCTGCGACTTCGACATCGATCAGGGCGCCACCGTGGACTTCATCGTCACCGACAAGCTCTACATCTGGGCCGACCGTCACGTTGCCGACGAGCTGTACGCTCTGAACGTGACGGTGGCGACCTCCGGCAATGAGGACCACCAGGGCGCCTTCGACTTCGAGGTGACGTTCGAGTACACCGGGTCCGACACGGACAGCGTCACGGTGGACCCGAACATTCCGCTCAACACCTTCCCGCCGGCCTGGGGGCCGGTGACCGCATCCCAGATCCGCTTCGACTGGCAGAGCGATAACTCGGGGATGGGAAGTCTGTTCAACTGGGCCTATGCGGACAGTATCCTGAACCCGGCCAGCGGCATTTTCGGGACCGCGCCGGACGGGCTCCTGGGCGAGATCAATCTGGATGCTCTCGCTCTGTATCCGAGTACGCTGGGCGACATCGGATACATCGGGTTCGATTTCACCCGGATAGCGGACTCGCTGGGAACCTACGGGGACCTGGCCGACGCCACCTTCGGCGGTGAGCCTGAGGCTACACATATCGGGGGCAATGTCTACCAGACGGCCCCGGTGGCCGTGCTCCAGGCGTTCCCGAAGTGGGCCGGAACGGATACGACGTCCGGCATCCACACAGTCACCGTGACCCTGTGGGACAACGGCGGGAACCTCATCAACCTGACAAGCACCGCCACGCTCCCGGCGATCGACAACCGGGTCCCGGCCTTGCAGGCCGGCTTCACGGGTGAAGACATCACGATCACCGAGGACGTGACAGTCGCCGGCTCAGTGACCTGGCTGAACCCCGCCAGTGGCGCCGACTCGGTGGGCGACTGGGTGAAGTGCACCGTCGATCTCGACGACGCCCACGACAAGGCCGACATCGTGGCAGGCGGGCTTGTCCTGTTCGACCTCTACAGCGTCATCGCCAATCCGGATACGTCGATCCAGTGCCCGGGAGTGGCCACGGGATGGTACCGGACCACGGCCACGACGAAGGCCACGAACTACGCCACACCGCAGGTCGAGGTGTTGGAAGGCACCCAGCGTAGCTATTCCACGGACAGCGTCCGCGTGAACTGCTACCTGATCGATGATGCGGGGAACGTTGCTGTTGTGGAGTCCGATGGCCAGTACGCTGCCTTCAAGAACGTCGATAACGAGATTCCGACCGTGCCTGTCGGCAACATCGCGATCGCCTTTGTCGATCAGGATGCGACCGGCGGCCCCGAGGCTACTCCGAGTGACGTGGTGACCGTGATGGTCGACGCCTCGGGCGTCTTGGACGAGTCCTCCGTAGCCGCCAAGGGCGGCACGGCCTTCGGTGAGACCTTCACGGTGGCCGACGACGGGACGGACCCGGATGCCACGGTCGGAGACAGAATCTACACCGGCGACGCGACTCTCCAGGGGGGCAAGAGCCTGATTGACGGCCTGGAGTACTTCACGCTGGTGGTCACCGATACGGCGGGCAACGTGTCCGAGGACATCATCTCGACGGCCAGTCTCAACATGGATACCGACGAGCCGACGCTGACCGAGACCAACATCACCATCGCCTTCACGGACAACCCGGCAACTCCGGGCATTGATGGCGATGCCAACGGCGACGGCGTGGTAGCCGACGATGACTGGGTAACCATCACGTTCGACTACCAGACCGAGGGCCTGACAGACGTGGTCCAGGGCCAGGGCCAGTCGGCGGTTCGGGTCGATCTGTCTACGATCGACGTGAACGGCGGCGTGGTGGCAATGACGCAGAATCAGGCAGCCGGCGTCTGGACCTTGAACTACCAGCTGACGTCGGGCGCTAACGGTGTTTCCGCCGAGGTGGGCGCCAAGGTTCAGGTAGAGGATGACGCCGGCAACCAGTCGGCCTGGGTCACATCCACTACCTCCACCGTGACGGTGGACCAGCGGCCTCCGGCGTTCACCGAGGCCGACATCCTCGCCGGCTTCGCCACCAACGGCGACGTCAATGGCGACGGTATTGCGGCCATCGGCGATATTGTGAAAATCCAGATTACTGTGGACGCCGATTCCGTCGAGGTCAACACGACGCCGATCAACGGTGTTCTCGGATTCACTCCGATGGTCTTGGCCAAGGGTACGTTCTCCCTTGAGGTCACGGTTACCGAAGACGGGTCCGGCGGTCTGGATGAGGGCATCGAGGTCAAGTGCTACGATGCCGCCGGCAACTCTTCCACCAAGACCTCGGCCACCAACACCCTGGACCTCGATCCCGATCCGCCGCTCATGACTGCGGACGAGATCCTGGTCTTCGTTTCCAACGACGAGGTGGGTGGCGTCGGGCAGCCGGGCGAGGACGTCGTCAACGTGAGCGACGAGATTACCATCGCCTACGAGGACGAGACCCAGGGCGACATCAAGTCGGTTGTCGTCGATGTCTCGGCCTATGATGTCACCAAGAGCACTGTGACACTCAACCGGAACTTCAACGGCCTCGGACAGAATGTGTTCGGTTGGATCCTCGAAGTGGAGGCAACCGGGCTGGATCTGGCGCCGGGCGCTGCCGGGACCGGTCTTGCGTACACGGTGACGGACTCCAGTGGAAACGTCTCGACCGAGACGGTATTCCCGGAGGATTCGAATGTGACGATGGGGGGCGCCGATCCCGTGGAAGGCGCGCGGGCTATCAACCTGGCCTCGGTCGACACCGATCCGCCCGACACACCGGCAGGTGGAGCATTCACTCTGACCGGTGACCTCGACGCCAATGGAATCGTCAACGTCGGCGACCGGATGGACATCGTCATCGACATGGGCGACCCAGGCGTCGCCGGCTACGATATGGGATGGGAGAACACGGGCAACGGCCCGATGGTGTGGGTGGACCTCAACCACTACGGCCTGGGCGCCGCGGTGGCGCTGACCGATGATGAGTACTCGGTCGGCGGTGAGGGCGACGGCCAGTGGTCCTACATAGATGGGGCCAACCTGCAGGGCTTCATTGTACAGCCCGGGGACCTGGACGAAGCGGCCGGCAGTGCGAACACGCAGGTCGAAGCCTGGGCCCGGGACGACGACGGCAATGTCGACCAGACCAAGGTTCTGACAGCGGTTCCGGATGACGGTGTGGCCAAGGCCGCAGTGGCCGTGGACACCCAGATTCCGCTGGTGGTTGCCGCCGACGTCATAGTCACGCTCCATACGGATGCCGACGCCAATGGTTGGGTGAACATCGGCGACTCGGTTCTGGTGAGCGTCGACATGAGCGAGACTGCTGCAATCGACGCGGTCAGCGGTGTGTGGGCGCTTCTGGGGCCCTGGGGTGACGCAACCCAGGACGACGACGAGCTCTACGTCCAGCTCAGCAACGGTACGAAGGCTGATACCTGGACCTACACCCACTACGTGTCCAATACGGACAACGCGGTACTGTGGGACATGAACACCGGCGGCGCCTTTGCGGCAACGCTGGAAGTTATTGCATTCGACAATGCCGGAAACTTCTCCGGCTATACCGCCTTCGACCCCGTGGCGCTGGGTTACACCACGTCGATCGTTCAGGATCTCCTCGTAGACGTGAGCGCTCCGAACCCGGTGACGAACCTCCAGGCCGAGATCCTGGATTCGGGCCGGATCAAGCTCACGTGGACGGTCTCCAGCAGCACCGACCGCCATCACTACTTTGTCTTCGCGGATGGCGGCACGGGCACCATGGACTACACGACTCCGGTCGGTGGCCCCGTGGATCCCAACACGGCGCAGTGGGTGTCTGATTTCCTTGTCACCGAGGAGAAAGCAACGTGGCTCTTTGCCGTCCGCACCTACGATGACGGCGGCAACGACGACGGCGACACCTTCTGGGTCACAGGAGGTACTCCTGACGACTCGGCTCCGGTGGGGACGCTGGCCTCAGTGCCCGTGGGTTACAATCTGGGTAACGGTGCGGATATCGACGGCGCCGGTTTCGTGATCATGATCCACGCGGATGTGGATCAGACGGTCTACCCGGATGTGGCGAGCTGCCAGTTCCGGTACCGGATTGCGGACATCGATCCGGATGCGGCCGGCAACCAGCCGGGTTCGTTCGATAACCTTGGAGTTCTGGACGCGACGATCCCGTTCGAGGTTTCCACGGCTGCGCTGTTGGCCGCCGGAGGCGAAGGGATCTTCGAGATTATCGCTCGGGTGTTCGATGACGCCGGGAACTACCAGACGGATGACGCTCTGGCAGCCAAGGGTGTCTACACTTTCCAGATCGATACCACCGTTCCGGACGTCCAGATTGTTTCGGTCAACGGCAACCCGTCGCCGAACAACATAGAAGTCAGCGGCGTGGTTCCGGTCGTGATTGCGGCCCAGGACGATGTGAGCAGCACGTTCCATGTGCGGATCATCTTCAACGGCCAGGAGGTGTACGACGAGACCGGCGTGACGTTCACCGAGAATCTCACATACAACCTGGACTTGACCAGCATGACGGCGGGTGCCTACACGCTCCAGGTTCTCGTTTACGACGAAGCCGGCTACATTCCCATAGATGCCACCCCGACGGGTGGGTCGGACACCATCACCCTCGTGGTGCTGGATACCGTGGTGCCGATCGCCTCGTTCACCACGCCGACCAATGGCCAGCGGGTGCCGATGGGTAACGTGTTCGTCGAGCTGCAGGCCAGCACGGCGCCTGGGGCGTCCGACATTGCCACGGCCCAGCTCCTCATGAGTGCGCCGGCAGGTGGGAAGGGATGGGAGGTTGTCGGGACCATCGATAACTCCTTCGATCCCGAGTATCCCTTCAACTGGGATACCAGTTCACTCACCGACGGCGAGACCTACTGGTTGATGGGCAAGTTCTGGGACGCCTCGGGTAACGAGGCCTACAGCGATTCCATCTTCGTGATCGTGGACGGTACAGTGATGGCGGTGGATCTGACGATTCCCGAGATCCAGACCCTCTGCGACCTGCCGAAGGTGAGCGGAACGAGTGTCGAGCTTATCGCCTCGATCACGGGCAAGGATCCGGTCGATATTGCCAATGTGAAGTTCTATCGGAAGGATTCAGACAACCCGGACTTCTACAACCAGTGGACACTCATGGCCACGATTTCCCAGGGTGCGCCGGGTGGTGGTGGCACAGGCGCCACGCTCTTTAACTTCACCTGGAACACCACGGGTCTTGTGGACGGATGGGATATCCGGGTGATTGTCACCGACACCGCCGGCAACGTCTCGGACGACGCCGACGGTGACGGAGCATTCGACGATCACACTTTCGCGACCACAAAGGCCGCGGGAATGTCCGTCTGGGTAGACAATACGGCGCCGACCGTGGATATCGCCAAGATCACTTCGGGCGGCAACGAGTTTGTCGATCCGGATATCGGCGGCGGTGTGGTCTGGGTCGCTCCGGGCGCCGACATCACGGTCGAGTCGTTGGTCAGCAACACTGACTGTGACGCCGAAGTCTGGAAGGTCGAGTACTCAATCACCTACGATGGCAGCACTATGAACATCGGGATCTCGACTGTCGGTCCGAGCTTCCCACTGATGTTCAATCCGTTGAACGACGGATTGATTCCGCCCGACGACATGGAGGACCAAAGCGCAATCACAGCCTTCACCCTCCGGGCCCAGGCGTATGACCACTTGGGTCAGAGTTCGACGACCACGACGGTTACCGTCTACATTCTTGACGCCGCCGCCACTCAGGTCTTTGTGAGCGAGCCGTTTGACGGGGCCTACGTACGTGGAGACGTTTGCCTGAATGCCAAGCGTCTGGACGACTACACCGGGAGTGAGTACACCTGGGAGTACTCGACAGATCAGGAAACATGGCATCTCATCGGCACCGGCACCACATCGTATGACACCTGGGAGACGCTCAACAACGTGCCGGACGGCCCGGCCTGGTTGCGGGTGACGACGGTGGACGAGCACTTCAACACCGACACTAGCCCGTCGATCGGGGTCACCGTCGACAACACAGCGCCGACGGATCTCACGTTGACGGGCATCCCGGCGATGATCGGGCGGACGCCGGTTACGCTGACCACGACGGCGACCGATGCCAGCGGCATCATGAAGGTCGTGTGGCAGACCAAGTGGTCGACGACCGAGACGGATGACTGGGACACCATCGACTCGGACAACTGCGCTCCCTTCGCGTACGTGTGGGATGCGTACGACTGGTATGACTGCAGCGGCCAGGTGATGATCCGGGCCCTCGTCTACGACAAAGCCATCGAGTGCATTGACGAGGACGGGAACTACTCGATCATCGAAGTCGAGACGGTCATGGACTTCTGCCCGCCGTTTGGCTGCATTTCCATGATCAACGACACCGAGGCCATTCACGGCGACACCGATTATCCCGAGTTCCCGGCGGGCCAGATGACGTTCTACGCATGGGCGTCGGATGATCCGGCGGAGATGCCGTGGGACGACTGTCTGGATGACCAGTGCTGCTGGAATGACGGGGCGGAGATCATCCACTCCGGCGTCCAGGGCGTCCAGTTCCAGGTCTACGCGAGCGGTTGGTCGGACATCGGCCTGCCGGTCACCGCAGTTGGCACCAGCGGCTACTACGAGCTCCGGTGGGACAACGGCGAGTGGTCACCCGGGACGACGATGCGTGTCCGTGCGAAGGTCATCGACAACGCATACAACTGGTACGAAGGATCGGACTGCTGTCCGGAAGTGTACTTCACTATCGGCGACTACACGGCGCCGGTGGCCACACTCCGGGCGATCGATCCGATCACGGGTACCCTGGTTTACACGGCGTCCCCTGACGACGCGGATGAGATCGGCGAGATCGAGTTCCGCGTGATGCCGGTCGGCAAAGCTGAGTCCGACTGGACAATCATCGGCAAGCGCACCGGCGATCTCGACAATTGGGGTGACTGCAACGACTACCTCAGGTGGGATTATTACGACCGGTGGGAGTTCACGAACTGGCCGAGCGGCGACTACCTCCTCGAGGCTCGCGCGTTCCACAACGATCACGATTCTCTGAATCCGCTGTACGACGCGAACCCGCCGACTCTGATGGTGCGGGTCGACGCGGTTGCCCAGCGGGTCACAGTGCTTCCGAGCGGCGCGGGTCACCTCACCTCGCTCGAGCACCTGGGGATTGTTGGCGACTCGTATTACCATGACTGCGAGGTCATCAATTTCCAGATGACATGCGACAACTGCGTGGAGTGCGAAACGTGCTGCGGCGGTCCTGTCCTGGTCTTCTTCGGGCACGAGTACCCGTGCGATGATCACTGCGATAACCTCGAGATCAGGGTTATCGGGACCGAATACAACGCACTCGACGGTCTGTGGCGTCAGGTCGAGTACTACGAGCTGGACTGGCTGAACGTGGAGTATGAAGGCAACATCTTCATCGTCGGCAGTTGGTGGGACAGGAATGTTGCTGAGCCGACCGACCCTGAAGTCGACGCCATAACCTCCACGGTCGATATCTTCCGCGTCACTGATGAGCGGGGGACTGCCGGACCGGTCCAGAGTCAGGGTGTCACCGTCGATATTCCGCCCGGAAACGGGGTGGATTGGTACGGATTGCGCATGGCGAAAGTCCCGCAGCCTCCGACTCCGCCGGAGCAGCAGGAGTACCTCCTCCCGGTCGGAGACACGCGGTCGATCTGCCTGATCGATGAGAGCCCGTCGCTTGACAACGCGGCAACGATCACGATTCCGTTCTGCACGCCGGTCAAGGGCAGCTTCCAGTCGCTGGGCTACACCATCGGCCGCTGGGACGTGAGCTCCGCACGCTGGGAGTTCCAGGACATCTGGGATGTGACCGTGGATGAGGAGAACTGCCTGGTTACGTTCAAGACGCATACGTTGGGTATCTTCTCCGTGATCCAGCGCTATGGTCTGAACATCGCCGGCTGCGGTCCGCTCTACTTCGAGAACGGCTACACCAACGCGGCGCCGATTCTGAAGGCCTACATCACGGATTTCACGGACTACAGTGAGCCTGTGAACGGCGTCGATCCCAGTTCCATCAAGGCGGTCCTGAACGGGATTACGATTCTCTCGGGCGGGCAGTTCGCCGAGAACTGGACCGGCGCCTCTGAGCTCGGCTTCAGCTCGGGCCAGTACTACGACCAGGTGTCCGGTCTGTTTGCAGTTGCAGCGTGCGGCGTGAACGACCTGCTGCATCCTGGTGAAGAGCACACACTGGTGATCAGTGCGCGCAATGTCGTGGGCGACGCAGTGACGGACACCTGCACGTTCAAGATCGACCGCACCAAGCCGGTCGTGGACTGGACGGGTGGTTGGGTCGGACCCGACTTCCAGGTCGAGTTCAACATCACGGACACCGAAGCAGGTGTTGATCCGAGGTCCGTCAATCTCGACTTCTACTCGGTCGTGCGGGATGACGAGGATGAAGAGGGTCCGGATCCGGACGACCATTGCTGTTGGGATGGTATTAACCACTGGGATGGCAACGAGAGCAAGGAATACCGCATGCAGCTGACATCCGACGCGTTGACGATCACCGGGGACACTCTCGGCGTGACAACGGTCATTGCGGCTGACATCGCCATGGATATCCACCATGGTGAGATGCTCGACGTTGTCCTCTACAGTTCCCGGTCGTGTTTCGAATGCGCCGACTACTATGATGAGGGCGATCACGAAACCGACGAGATCGTGTACTCGTACTCGGTCGGTGTATACGACCGGGTGTATGACTCGAGCACCGGCAGCTGGAAGAACGGCTCTACCTACGGTATCAACATGAACGTCATCAAGCCGGTTGAGCGGCGGTACATGGTGGACGGAGTGGCGCCGGAGCTCACGCTCCTGACCGCACTCAGCTCACCAACGCTGGAGTTCCGCCTCACTGACTGTGGTTCCGGTCTGGATCCGACGACCATCGCTATCACCGAGGATGGCGAGGAGGTGACCGGCTGGAGCTACGATGCGGTTACCAAGAAACTCACCTATGAGCCGAGCGGCGGCGGGGTGAGCGTGGTCATCAGCATCCAGGACGGGGTGGGCAACGCAGCAGTCCTCACGCTCAACACCGAGGCCAAGGTGCTGGCGTTCAATGACGTCCACAACTACCCGAACCCCTTCGATCCTGAGTTGGATGGAACGACCCAGATTGTCGGGTACCTGAGCCAGGAAGCCCACGTGACCGTGAAAATCTACGATTTCGCGGGCGAATACGTGGCGACGCTGGTCGAGGATGAGTTGATGCAGTCTGTGCTGGATGACTTGTTCTGGTCGGGCACGGACTCGGAAGGCAATCCGGTGGCCAATGGCGTCTACTTCTGCCACATTATTGCAGAGGGCAGGAGCAAGACTTCAACGGCCAATGTGAAGATAGCGGTTCTCCGAGGATCCTCGGACTAGTACGGTTCTGCGGGACGGACTTGTGGGCGGGCTTTGCCCGCCCACCGGTTCCGCGCTGGAAACCTGGCTTGCGAAGGAGGCGAAGAGAAATGACGAAGTTCAGCACTGCGATGACAGCGTCCCTGCTGGCCCTGGCAGTCGGACTGGCCGCGGCTGGTCCGTGCCCTGCTGAGGATCTTGCCCACAGCGCCCCGTTTCTTGGAATGGGCGTGGGACCCAGGGCCCTGGCCATGGGTGGAGCGTACGTCGGCGTTGCCGATGACGTGACGGCCGGATACTGGAACCCGGCGGGACTGATGCAGATTGACTGGATCGAGGCCACGTTCATGTATTCGGATATGGATCTCGACCGGAAGTACAACTACTTTGCCTACGGGCACCATCTTGATTTCGGCGCCGTGGCAATCAGCTGGATCAATTCCGGGACGGACGACATCAAGATCTACAACCCTGATGGCACTGCGGACGGTACGGACAACTGGAACGACAACGCACTTCTGCTTTCCTACGGGACCGGCCTCGGGGGCTTTTACGTGGGCGGGACTGCGAAGATCCTGTGTTCGAAGATGGGGGATCAGGACGATACCGGCTTTGGCGTGGATGCAGCCGTGCGATTTGTTCCGTCATCCAAGCTCGCGGTCGGCATCATACTCCAGGACATCGGAACGCAGTACTGGGGCGAGACCGTGCCATCGACTGTGCGCGTGGGTGTGGCTCTGAAGTCGGCGGACGAGGATTTCCTGATCGCCGCGGATATTGACAAGAAAGGCGATGAGGACATCCGGTTCCACCTGGGCGCGGAATTCCAGTTCGCATACGTTCCTGGCAACTACGCAGCGTTGAGGGCGGGGCTTGTCAGTAGCGAGAGCCAGGAAGACAATGTGGCTCTGAGCTTCGGCGCCGGCCTCTGGGTGGGTTCCGTCAGCCTGGACTACGCCTACCTGCCGGAGAAGCAGGAGTTCATGAACAGCAGCCACCGGATTGCGCTGACCGGAAGGTTCTAGACTGAGGTCTCGCAAGCCGGGCAAGACAAGAGAATAAAGCAGGACGCAATCTGGGTTTCATGGGCCCCCTGCCCAGCGCAGGGGGCCCATGTCTTTTGGCGAGGATTGTTGTTCGCGAATCCCTGCTGCCAGCTGAATGTTTCACCGAGGGCCGGAAGCCAGTGCGGATATCAGTCTCTTGGCTCCGAGTCGGGTGGAAGGGTAAGGACTTGGTCTTTGCCCTATTTCCTATTTCCCATTTCCTACTTACTATTTCCTGTGGGTAGCTGGTGAGAAATACAGGCTACCCCTCGTCTCGCTTTACCTCGTCCCAGATCTTGTCCATTTCCTCCAGCGTGAGGGGATGGGGGCTCTGGGCGAGGTGTTTCTCGATGTGGGAGAAGCGGCGGCGGAACTTGGCATTGGTTCCCTGGAGGGCGGCCTCCGGGTCGAGGCCGAGAAGGCGGGCAACATTGACAAGGGAGAAAAGAACATCCCCGAGTTCCGCGTGGATCTGCTCGGGGGTTTCCATGGCGAGTGCAGTCCTGAATTCGCCCAGCTCCTCCTCCAGCTTGGAGAGGGCGCCCGAGACGACCTTCCAGTCGAATCCGACCGAGCTGGCCCGCTCCTGAAGACGCCTGGCCTTGGTAAGGGCAGGCAGAGCGCTGGGCAGGCCGTCGAGAATGGAACCCCCGTCCCTGGCCCACTTCTCCTTTCGCTTTGCGGATTCCCAGGACAGGAAAGCCTCGCGCTCGTTGCAAGCCGTTGTGGAGTCGAAGACATGGGGATGCCGGCGGCGCATCTTCGCAATCGTGTTCGCGATGACATCGGAAGGGTGGAAGTCGCCCTTTTCCTCCGCCAGAACGAGGTAGAAGAGTACGATAAACAGAAGGTCGCCGAGTTCGTCAAGCATGCCGTCGCGGTCGTGTGAATCGATGGCTTCGAGGAGCTCATAGGCTTCCTCGAGAAGATACCGGCGCATTGTCTGGAAGTCCTGGGCCCGATCCCAGGGGCATCCACCCGGGCCGCGCAGGGTTCGAGTAAGGTCCAGGAGTTCGTCGAACTTCCGGGCGTCTTCGCTCATTGTCGTCAACAGGTTCCTCCTCCCGCGCGCAGCGGTGTGCAAGAAGATGGTAATCCAAGGCGTCTGACAAATCAAGGAAGCACTCAGTGCCGAAGACGGTGTTTTGACTTGCCGAGCCACTCCCGGTCTGATATATGTGATGCAAACGGACCAGAGGAGAATCACCGTGACGTACTCATGTTGGGCCGAGATTGATCTTGACGCTCTGGAAGGGAACATCCGCGCGATACAGGAACGGATCGGGCCCCGGCGCGGGATTCTCCTCACCATCAAGGCCGATGCCTACGGCCACGGGGCGGTCGAGGTCGCTCGATCTGTGTCCGAGCTTGTCCACGGGTTCGGAGTGGCGACTCTTCACGAAGGGCTCGAGCTGCGCTACGCTGGAATCCGGAAGCCGATCCTCATTCTTTCCCCGTCTCTGCCAAGCGAGATTGACGCAATTCTGGAGAACCGTCTCACGGTGACCGTCTCGGGCCGCGCGTTCGCTGAACACTTGTCCAGACGTTGCGGTGTTCTGGGCCGAAAGGCGGGCTGTCACGTGGAAGTGGACACGGGGATGGGGCGCGCGGGCGTAGAGCTGCGCAGAGCGAGGGATCTGATCACGCTGGTGAGCCGTCTGCCCGGAATTGCGCTTGAAGGCATTTACACCCATTTCCCGGTTGCTGATACCGATCCCGAATTCACAGCACAGCAGATCCTGCGATTGAAAGCGCTGGTCAAGGAACTGGAGGAGGCGGGGGTCCGCGTTGGCCTGATCCACGCGGCGAATAGCTCGGGAGTCCTCGGGGCGCGGGATTCTTTTCTTGGGATGGTGCGGCCGGGTCTTCTGGCGTATGGTCTCTACCTTCCCAGCCAGCAGGATCGGGCAGTGGAGGTGAAGCCGGTCATGCGCCTCAAGGCCAGGGTGGTTCACCTCCGGGACATTGCAGCAGGTGAATCCGTCAGCTACGGGCGTTCCTGGGTGGCGGACAAGGCTACCCGCGTGGCGAGCATCTCCATTGGCTACGGCCACGGGTACGCGTATCGGCTGTCGGGTTCCGGAGAGGTCCTGGTCCGGGGACGGAGGGCGAGGATCCTGGGAACCGTGACCATGGATCTGACGATGGTGGATGTGACAGGTATTCCGGGTGTTTCCCTTGGGGACGAGGTAGTGCTGTTTGGTCGGCAGGGTGAGGCGGATCTGCCTGTCGCGGAGCTGGCTCGCAGGATCGAGTCTATCCCGTATGAGATCATATGTGGAATCGGTAGGCGGGTGGTCCGGGTGTACTACGCATCCGGCGAGCCTGTTCGGGTGGCAACGCTGGTAGGCGCGGAAAGCGCAGCGGGGGAGGTGTCTCGCTCCTGAGAAGCCGGTACAGGTTGGAACGGGTGCTCGTGGTCGTTCTGGACGGTGCAGGCGTTGGGGCTCTCCCTGATGCAGACCACTACGGCGACGAGGGGAGCTTCACTCTTGGCAATACGGCCGCCGCTGCCGGCGGCCTGTCTCTTCCGCATATGGAGAAGTTGGGGATGGGGAAGGTGGCGGGCATCCGGGGGATTTCGCCGGACGTAGTCGCCGAGGGCGCCCATGGGAAAATGGCTGAACAATCCCCGGGCAAGGACTCGATTTCCGGACATTGGGAACTTATGGGGGTGGTTCTCGAGAGGGCTTTCCCGACCTACTCCAACGGGTTCCCTGCAGAGATTGTCGGGGCCTTCGAGGAGCAGATTGGGCGCAGAGTTCTGTGGAATCGACCGGCCTCGGGCACAGAGATCATCGCGCGTCTGGGCGACGAGCATGCTGCAACGGGTTCTCCCGTTTTGTATACCTCGGCAGATAGCGTTTTCCAGCTGGCAGCCCACGAAGACGTGATCCCAACCCCGGATTTGTACCGTATGTGTGGAATCGCCCGGTCGCTTCTCGCTGGTGAGCACAGCGTCGCCCGCGTGATCGCCCGGCCCTTCACAGGCTCATCGGGTCACTATGAGAGAACCAGGGGAAGGAGAGACTTCTCTCTGCCTCCGGTGGGCGAGACTCTCCTGGACCGGCTCCAGGGAGCAGGTCTGTCCACCTGGGGCGTGGGAAAGGTCGGCGACCTGTTCGCCCATCGCGGATTTACGAGGATGGTCAAAGCCGGTGGGAATGACGATTGTGTCGCCAAGGTCCTGGATCTGTTCCCCGGCATGGGGCGCGGTCTCCTGCTGGTTACTCTCGTGGATTTCGATATGCTTTGGGGGCACCGGAACAATGCCGGCGCATTCGCTGCAGGTCTCAGGGATTTCGACGCAAGTCTGCCGGCGATTCGGTCGAAACTGGGAACAGGGGATGTACTCGTTCTCACTGCAGACCACGGGTGCGATCCCACGACACCAGGTACGGATCACTCGCGGGAGTATGTGCCCATCCTGGTCTCGGGTTCCGGGATAAGGGCGGATGTGGACCTCGGGACCAGAGCGAGTTTTTCCGATCTGGCGGCCACTCTGGCCGAAGGATTCGGTGTGGGGCCCTTGGGCGGGAAGAGCTTCTTCCAGGAAATCTGGAAAGGGCCATAGCCGCAGATTGCGCAGATTCCGGTGATTGAGGGACTTGGGAAGGAGAACGGGGATTTGACCGATGAAGAACTGATGCAGATGGCCATGGAGGCGCGGGAGTCCGCCCACGCACCATATTCCTCTTTCAAGGTGGGAGCCGCGCTGGAAACTCTCGAAGGCGAGATCTTCCGCGCCGCGAATGTGGAGAACGCATCCTACGGACTGAGCTGCTGCGCAGAGCGGAATGCCATGTTTGCCGCCGTGTCCGCCGGGAAGAGGGGCTTCCGGCGGATGGCTGTGGTGAGCAGCGACTCCGGGATTTCCCTGCGACCCTGCGGAGCGTGCTTGCAGGTGCTGTGGGAGTTTGCACCGGACATGGATCTTCTTCTTCAGGGGCCGGGGGGCCGCATTGAGCGGAGAAAAGTCCGGGATCTGCTTCCGGAGGGATTCACCTTTGACTACGCAGGGGAGAACACGACTTGAGGGCGGTGCAGAGCATGAGCCACCGGGTGGTCGACCTCATCATTCGAAAGCGCTCGGGCAAGAGCCTCGCCCGTGACGAGATCGAAGATCTTATTGGAGCCTACTGCCGGAGGGAAATCCCCGACTACCAGATGTCCTCCCTCCTGATGGCCGTTTACTTCCAGGGAATGAGCGAGGCCGAGACGGTAGACCTGACCCGAGCGATGCTGGAATCGGGATCGCGTCTGGATCTCGGCTCAGCAGATGGACCCAAGATCGACAAGCACTCCACGGGTGGGGTGGGGGACAAGGTCTCCATTATCCTGGGGCCGTTGGTGGCTGCCTGCGGCGTTCGCGTTCCCATGATCTCAGGAAGAGGCTTGGCTCACACTGGCGGAACTCTGGACAAACTCGAGTCCATTCCGGGCTTCCGGGTTGCCTTCACAGAGAAACAGTTCCTGTCGAATCTGAAAAGGGTGGGACTCGTGATTGCCGGGCAGAGTGCCAGATGGGTCCCCGCGGACAAGAGACTCTACGCGCTCCGGGACGTGACCGGTACAGTGGAGAGTGTTCCTCTCATCGTGGGGAGTATTCTCAGCAAGAAACTCGCCTCCGGGATCGGAGGGCTTGTCCTGGATGTCAAGGTCGGATCCGGGGGATTCAACCAAACGTCGGGGCGGGCAAAGGATCTGGCCGGCGCTCTGCTGAGGACGGCGGACCACTGGAAACTGCCCACGGCCGCAGTTCTGACTCGCATGGATGAACCCTTGGGCCGGGCCGTTGGCAATGCGCCGGAAATCGTGGAATGCGTGCAGGCTCTTCATGGGGACTGGGAGCCGGATCTCAGGACGGTAACCATGGATCTCGCAGCGGAGATGCTGGTTCTGGGGAACGTTGCTTCCTCGAGGAGAGTTGCAATCCGGATTCTCGAGGACGCGCTGGGATCCGGACGGGCGCTGGAGAAGTTCAGGGCTTTTGTGGCAGCCCAGGGTGGCGACCCCGCGGTCGTGGACGATCCTGGAATGCTACCGACCGCAAAAGCGAGGTGGGCCGTTCGCTCACCCCGGGCGGGCTATGTCACGCGTCTGGATGCGCTTCGGATCGGCCAAGCGGCCGGCCGCCTGGGCGCGGGACGTGCGAAGGTCACAGACACGGTGCAATTCGCTGTAGGACTATGGCTGCGGAAGAAGGTGGGGGAAAGGGTAGCGAAAGGCGAGACACTGGCGGATCTTCTGGCTTCCTCTCGCGCGGATGCGCAGGCGACCGCAGGGATTGTGCTCTCGGCCTACGAGATCGGCCGGGCGCGGACGCGCCCTCAGCGCATCATCCTTGGCCGGATGTACAACAACCATGCTTCGAAGCTCACCAGCTAGCCTGCATTTCTCACCAGGGGCCGGAAGCCAAGGAAATAGCAAATAGACAATAGGAAATAGGGCGAGGAGGACAGCAGCATTCCCCAATCCCAGTCGCTTGTCACCCTGTCACCTGTCACTTGGTTAGGGCCAGTGCCCCGTCCGTGTGACGAGGGCGAGTGACAAAGTGTCGAGTGTCGAGGAAATAGGGCAGAAGTCCGCAGGCCAGGGACTGCTTCCAATGCCTCTCTCCTTGGACTAGGGACTACGGACTAGGGACTTGTTCAGAACGGTGTTTTCTTACAGCTCTTCGAGAGATGTCAGCTGCCGGACAATGGGCGCATGCAGGGTGCAGAACTCGGTAGGCTCGGTGCCGCTGATGAAGATCTCGGCCCGGGTTTCCGGACAGCGGGGTCCGGCCAGGTAGCCGGTCGAAGTGCAGATCTCGCGGGTTACGATTTCCTCGGGAATAGGGAATTCCTCGCCCGGAGAGTCCTTCGTCGCTTCAATCATGAATCTGGTCCAGACAGGGAGTGCGGCCGCTGCGCCCGTCATGGCCTCGCCCATGGATCGGTTATCGAGGAATCCGACCCATACGCCTGCCACGAGATCGGGTGTGTACCCCATGAACCAGGCGTCCCGGTAATCGTTGGTTGTTCCCGTCTTGCCTGCCGCAGGGAGCCGGAACCCTCTCGACCTGGCGCCCCGGCCTGTTCCGCGATCGATCGCCGAAGCCAGCATACTGGTCACAATATATGAGGTTTGTGCATCGAGGACATCCGTCTTCCTTGATCTCTGTTTCTCGAGAACCAGGCCGTAGCGGTCCTCGACCTCCAGGATAGAGATAGGATCCGCACGGATGCCCTGGTTGGCCAGGATTCCATACGCCGAGGTCAGTTCCAGCAGCGTGACCTCCGCGCTGCCCAGGGCGAGGGACGGATAGGCATAGAGATGGCCCTGGATTCCCATGGAGTGGGCGGTGCGGACCACGTTGCGAGCGCCCACTCCCAACAGGAGTTTCACGGCGGGGATGTTGATGGATTTCTGCAGGGCCAGGCGAAGGGTGACGAGTCCCCGGAAGCTCTTGGAGTAGTTGGGCGGTTCCCAGTCATCTCCGCCGGCCCCAGGGATCACCAGCGGTGCATCCAGCAGCACGGAACCGGCTGTGAACCCCTGGCGAATCGCCTCGGTGTAGACAAACACCTTGAAGGCGGAACCGGGCTGACGCCTGGCCTGGACGGCGCAGTTGAAGTAGCTCTCCTCGAAGTCCCGGCCGCCCACCATGGCCCGGATAGCTCCCTCCCTGGGATCCAGTGCCACTAGTGCGCCTTGGATATACTCGACCTGGCCCTCGGGCTTGGGCCTGACAGCCAACCATGTGGAATCTCGTTGAACGGGGTATTCCTTGCGAGTCTCCAGCTCCCTGAGCCAGGATTCCATAGCTTTTTCCGCCGCTGCCTGGAGACGGGTATCGAGGGTTGTGTAGACCTTCAGCCCGTCCCGGTACAGCCGCTCGGCGCCGTAGGTCTCTTCCAACTGGCGTTTCACGTAGCTGACGAAATACGGCGCGATTCTCCCGTAGGGGGGGACCTCGGCCAGTTCGATCGGAGCTGCGCGCGCCTGCTTGTGCTGCCTTGGCGTGATAGACCCAACTTCCCGCATAGCGTCCAGGACTATGTCTCGACGATTGCCGGACCTCTCCGGATAGTCCCTCGGAGAGTAGCCGCTGGGATTCTTGGGAAGCCCGGCGAGAAGAGCGCTCTCGGTGAGGGTCAGATCCCGGGCATGCTTGTCGAAGAAGCTCCTGGCCGCTGCTTCCACACCGTAGGCGCCTTCGCCGAAATAGATCTGGTTGAGGTACAGCTCCAGGATCTCGTCTTTCGAGTAAGTCTGCTCGATACGGACAGCAAGGAGCAGCTCCTTCAACTTCCTGGAGAGCGTCTTCTCCTTGGTGAGGAAGAGGTCCCTGGCCAGCTGCTGTGTGATCGTGCTGCCGCCCTGGGCGAAGCGCCGGTGCCGCAGATTGCTCCAGAAGGCCCTGGCGATACCAGTGAGATCCACTCCCCAGTGCTCCCGGAACTTGCGGTCCTCGATGGCGAGCATGGCATCCTTGAGATACGCGGGCATCTCCGACAGGGGAATCAGCACCCGGTTTTCCCGGAAAAACGTGTAGAGAACCTCGCCGTCTGCCGAGATTATGGGCGTGCGAAGGGCTGGACGAATGGTCTGAAGACTCTCGGGGTCGGGGAGATCGGACCGGTACACCCCGTGCAGCGCGAACAAGACGCCGCCGCCTCCGGATGCAACGGCCAGCAAAACCAGCAGGGCTACCCTCAGGAGGGTCAGGCCGCCTTTCCGACGGGCCGGTGGAGGCGTTTCGCCTTTGGCGAAGGTCTTGTTCGGGGTCGCCACGGCTTTCCCTTTCTCGGGGGTGTGGTTTGACCTCTGATAACTGCAATGCCGCAGGTCGGCGGTCTACCGTGTGACGATCCAGACGCGCTCTTTCTTGCGCGACTCAATCTAGACGGCACAATCCGCGCGGTCAAGACAAATCCCGATTCGGCAGCGCCGCTCTCTCGCGTGCCACTTATCTCTTGAGAGACCGGAAAACCTGTGCATAATGCAAACTGGTGCGTTGTCGGACAGGAGAAGTAGACGATAGACCGCAATAGAGAAGTGTGAAGGTGTTTCTATTGGGAGAGAAGAGCGTGACGAACGAACCAGGACATATGCCGCCGCTTAACGAGCAGATGGATCTCATCCGCCGCGGTACGGCGGAGATCATCTCCGAGGAGGAGTTGGAGCAGAAGGTCGCGCGATCCATTCGGGAGAAGAAGCCACTCACGGTCAAGGAAGGTTTCGACCCCACTGCGCCTGACATCCACATCGGTCACACAGTGTCCCTTCGGAAGATGAGGCATTTCCAGGACCTCGGGCACGATGTGGTCTTTCTGATTGGCGATTTCACCGGCATGATAGGCGATCCCACGGGGAAGAGTGAGACGCGGAAACGTCTGTCCCGCGAGGAAGTCGAGCAGAACGCGAAGACCTACGAGGAACAGATTTTCAAGATCCTCGATCGCGATCGGACAACCATCGATTTCAACTCCCGGTGGCTCTCATCCATGACCTTGGCGTCGGTGGCGAAGCTGGCGGCGGCTTCCACTGTGGCCCGCATGTTGGAACGCGATGACTTCGCGGGTCGGTTCAGGGAGAAACGTCCCATCAGCATTCTGGAGTTTCTCTACCCGTTGATGCAGGGCTACGATTCGGTTGCGCTGGAAGCGGACATTGAACTGGGAGGGACCGACCAGAAATTCAACCTGCTTGTTGGGAGAGATATCCAGAGAGCCTACGGTCAGGAACCCCAGGTGGTAATCACTCTCCCACTCCTTGTTGGGCTGGACGGCACGGAGAAAATGAGCAAGAGCTTGGGGAACTACGTCGGTGTCACAGACCCGCCCAACGAGATGTTCGGGAAGCTGATGTCTATCGCTGATTCCCTCATGATGAACTACTTCGAGATCCTGACGGATGTTCCCGGAAAGCAACTGGATCGGATCCGGCGGGATCTTGAGGAAGGAGCGGGCAATCCAAGGGAGGTGAAGGCGCGGCTCGCGCGGATCATCACAGCTCAGTACTATGGAGAAGAAGCAACGGAGCTGGCGTCGGATGAGTTTGACCGCGTGTTCCGCGACCGCGGACTTCCCGAAGACATGGAGCAAGTTGCTCTGGAAACTGAGGGGGAGACAATCTGGATTGTGAAGCTCGTCGTCCGAGCTGGTTTGGCGAAGAGCAATGGCGAGGCCAGGCGATTGGTGGAGCAGGGCGGCGTGTCCCTCGACGGAGAACGCGTGGACGACGCGCAAGCGGAAATCTCGGTCCGGCCCGGGCTGAGTCTCGTGCTCAGGGTTGGCAAGCGCCGATTCAGGAACGTGCAATTCGTTGGTGGCTAATAGGTTAGGGCTAGCGATGGGGATGTGTGGCGGACGTTGGGGGGGTGTCAAAAAAAAGAGGAACCAGGGCAAGAAAAGTATTGACGACTCCAGAGGTTTCGTCTATATTGGCTTTTGGAGAGGGTGGTGTGAGTGGCGCCCTCCCTCTCAACGGGGAGGAATCCCTTTTGGGAGATTGATCTGCTGCTCAGACAGAAAGCATCCCGACTCGGGATATCCGATCTTTGACAAACGAGTAGTGCATACCTACCGTTCAGGGCCTTGTCCAAGGGTCCTTATTTTCGGGTGGATTCGTCCGCCTGGAAGTTTGGATTGGATAAGCTAATAAGGGACGTCGGTGTGATGCCGGCTTCTCTTGAAGATTTTGTTGACAACGGAGAGTTTGATCCTGGCTC
>JAGLYR010000119.1 GCA_023132135.1 Candidatus Eiseniibacteriota bacterium
GACCCTCGCAGCAGGGATTCCTGAACAACCCGGGCTAAAAGAATACCCGGCCGGAGTGCCGATTGCCCCTGTTCAACCGACATCCAGACCGGGCACTCCGACAAGCTGGGCCTGCCAGCCTGTCCTCATCTCCGGAGGGCCTAGTTCAGGAGACGAGTTATGATCCGTCTTTCTTTTTCGATCCTCTGTCCGCGTCTGCGTTTCTTGTCTCACTTCTTGAGACGTGCGAGACACCCGTTTTGTTCCATACTTTCCTGGTTTTCCTGGCAGCGTCGTCCTTCCATTTCCACTATCCCGATGGTTCGCGCCGGAGCATCCGGCGCCGGAGGCATCAGTTCCTGGTTGTCGGGCACCAACTGGTAAGCCCAGTCCAGTATCACGTAGCCCCTGCTCCTGTTGATGACCGACACCCTCAGCTTGGCGTAGTTGTCGTCCACCGTCTGCACGATGTACGAATGGCCCCGGATCACCTCCACACCCATGGGACTGTCCGACCAGCCTTCGATGGGCGCCCAATCGATCTCATCCAGACTCTCCGTGAATCCGAAATCCTGGATCAGCGTTCCGCCGACGGGAACGAACCGAAGAACGTCGGGATCGTTGTCCGAGGCGGAATCCAGATAGAGGTCGGTCCCCGATGCATCCCAGGCCACAACCAGATCGTCGTCCTGATACCCCGGAATCTCCGCCTGGAAGAAATCCAGCCCTCCCTCGGACGGGCTGTTCTCCACGTCATACACGCGCACGTCGAACCCCGCAGGCCTCGGTGTGTCGAAGACGCTCTCGATGCTCAGGTCCGATTCGTTGCCGTTGAAATCGAACGCCGTGACCGCGTAGAAGTAGGTCCTGGCGTTGTCCACGTCTGTGTCCACGTAGTAATAGCTCTCCTCATCCATTACGTCGGCCATCCGCTCGTAGGGCCCGGGGAGATCATCGCTCCACCACACTCCGTACCCCCTGACGTCGCTGCCCAGCACAGGATTCCAGAAAATGGTCACCTGCTGGTCTCCCGTCACCGAGTAGACGCCCGCGGGAATGGCGGGCGGAACATTGTCCACGCACGTGGGTTTGTAGCCGCAGTCGTCGTCCCCGCAGCCACAGAGGACTACGCTCACTGCTGCACCGAATATCAGAGGAATCATGAATCCGGGTTTCATCGTCCGTACCCCCTTCGGATTGAACTATTCGGCCAGGGACAAGGGTTCACCAGCGACGCCCGTGTGTTCGCTCGCCATCGTCCCCAGAACATGATCCACCAGGATCGCCTTGATGCTCCCGATGGCCACCTTGCTGACCATCTGAACCGGCAGGCGCAGTGCATCGTCCGTTAACCAGATCCACATCCTGCCCTTCTGGTCGAACATTCCACTATCGTCGACCAGGTGAGGTTCCACGACCAGGCAATCAAACTCGCCGGCCGGCGTCTTTATCCTCTCCCGACCCGTCACATCCACCCGGAGGTCATAGGAGCTACGGGCCGATGTGGAGTTCAGCCAGAAGGTGGACCCTGGCTCAAGATCCACCGTGCGCACCCAGTAGAGGGACGACAGCGCGTCCCGGGTTCCGTCCCCGATTTCCATCGTCGTCTCGGTCGAACGGGCAACGCCGTCCATATGGAAGTACTCCACTACCTGGTCGCACTGGTAGTGTCCCTCCCTCAGGTGCTTCTCGAATCTCAGCGGCCTCAGGTGCTCAACGTCCATCCAGGACTCAATCCTGTCCTCCACCCGGAAAAAGGCGGACACCAGCGCGCCCGACCGCGCGGTGGAGATGAGGTGCAGGCAATCCCGCCCGCGGATGCTCTCCACATCCGCCACTTCCATCCGGGCGGTGCCGGCCTTGAGGGGCCCGTAGTACACATCGAAGCACAGTTGTTCCCCCACGCCGAAGGGCCGCATCGCGGCCTCTCCAGTAAGCGGGGAAGCAGCAATACCGGCGAGCAACGCCACGCACAGTACCGGGCCGGATAACCCGTGGATGATCCCGCCCGGCATCCGTCCCTTCTCTCTGCCGTATATCAACAGGGCTCTCATCGCATCCCCCTCATTCAAGGGTTCCGAATCAGCGGAACTCACCGACTTCTGACCCTGTTCCCAGAGCATGGTTCGTGCCAATCCTTGCGGCTTTCCCGATCAGATCCGGGTAGCACGCATAACTCGCTGTTGTTTACCGAGATACAGCATGGATGGGAATCCAATCGCAAGTCCCGGGGTACATCTGCCAGGTGAACATACTGAGTCACTCCATGTGTCAATTCAGCACGCGAGAAGAGAAGTCCCTAGTGCGGATTATGCATGAATGGGTATGCCCGCGATGTGCTAGTGCATTGTCGGACAGGAGAATAGACAATAGAGAATAGACCGCAATAGAGAAGTGTGAAGGTGTTTCTATGATGCTCTTGTCCG
>JAGLYR010000012.1 GCA_023132135.1 Candidatus Eiseniibacteriota bacterium
GAGATATCCTCGTTCTCGTTCTTGTAGTCGGGCCCAAGGACTGTCTCGAAGGCATCGATGAAGTTCGCCTTCTCGCCCCGGTACCGGATCACATTCGCCACTCCGAACTCGTATGGAGTCTCTTTGGTTGTGACAACAGGTGTCGCCTCACGGGCAAAGCGAACGTACTTCGGTCCTTTCAGATCAAGGAGCAGGTGCTCCGTTGCCCGCTGGGTTTCGAGGGCGTCGCAAGGGACCTCGAGGTACATGCCCGGCAGACCGCTGATGAGGAAGATCTCCTCCAGCGCCTGGTGCGTTGCCCCGTCCGGCCCCACGGACACCCCCCCGTGGGCTCCGGCTATGAGAACGTTGAAGTTCCCGTAGGCCACCGTGGTTCTGAGCTGGTCCCAGTTCCTTCCCGAGGCGAAAACGCCGTAGGTGCCGAAAACGGGGAGTTTTCCTTCCTTCGCCAACCCCGCGCAGACTCCGGTACCGGATGCCTCGGCAATGCCGACACTGATCCACCGGTCCATACGCTCAGGATGATTGTCCTTGAACTTCGAGATCGCGATGGAACCCGAGATGTCGGCGCCCAGGCAGACGACTCTCTCGTCGTCTCCCTTTGCCTCGAGCGCCCGGCCGAATCCCATCCGGGTAGGATCCATTTCCGTTTTCATCGTGTCGGCCTGGTTCCAGAAGTAGTCCTTCGAGAACTTGGGCATCTTCGCTTCCAATGCCGCCGATGCTTCGATCTGGTAATGCTCTGCTCGCTCGAACATGCGCTTGACGAGTTCCTCGTCCCTTTCGCCCAGCTCCTCGAGGGCCTTCCACATCTGCTCTTCGTTGGGCGCCTTGCCGTGCCACCCGGCCACGTCCTCCATCTCACTCACGCCCTTGCCCTTGATGGTATTGGCCAGGATCATGACCGGTTTGTTCTTGACCGTTCGGGCGACGTCGAATGCATTGAGAATCTCCTTCATGTCGTGGCCGTTGATCTCGATCACGTGCCAGCCGAAGGCCTTGTACCTCTTCTCCAGGGACTCGACGTTCATCACTTCCTTGACCAGACCATCGATCTGGAGACGGTTCCTGTCGATGATGCCGACCAGATTGTCCAGCTTGAAGTTACTGGCCTCCATGACGGCTTCCCAGATCTGGCCTTCCTGCTGCTCGCCGTCGCCCATCAGGCAGTACACGCGGTAATCAGATTTGTCCATCTTGGCGGCAAGGGCAATTCCGATGGCGATCGAGAGACCCTGGCCCAGGGATCCGGTCGAAGCTTCGACTCCGGGGAGTTTCGGCCAGTGGGGATGTCCCTGGAACGGACTCCCGAGCTTCCGCAGACGCGCCACATCTTCCACGTCAAAGTAACCGGCCATTCCGAGGCCGATGTACAGATTCGGCGCCTTGTGTCCCGTGGACCAGATGATGCGATCCCGGTCCTCCCAGGAGGGATTCTCGGGATCGTGCCGGACCTCGTGCAGGTACAGGGCCGACGTGAAATCCATCATGGACAGCGTTCCGCCGGAGTGCCCGGACCCCGCCGCACAGAGGGCAATCATGTCAAGGGCCCGCATACGACTGGCTGCCTTGACCAGTTCGTCGACGGTGTATTCCTTCCTCACCTTGCCGGTTTTGGAGTCAACAATTGGCATCCGATCCTCCTGGCTTGATGTCGCGTCCAAAGGCGCAAGACCACATGCTCCTGCGCGCAGACAGCAACGCTCCTGTTCTCGGTCAATCACCCCGATTATGGCCTGAGTTATTCAGGAATCCCGTGGCGAGA
>JAGLYR010000120.1 GCA_023132135.1 Candidatus Eiseniibacteriota bacterium
GGGACGACGGGCGCGATAGCTCCGCGGGGGTATGATGCCCTTTTCCCTGTACTAGGGACTACGGACTGCTCTTACTCACCCCTTCGGCTTCTCCACCCCATACCGCCTCATCTTCCGATGCAGATTCGCCCGGTCGGTGTTCAGGGCCCTCGCTGCTTCGGCGACGTTCCAGCCCGCCGATTCAAGAGCCTGAACAATGAGGTCCTTTTCGTAGGACTCAACTGCCGTCCGCAGCGATTTCGCACACGGTGCGCTGGAGATCGCCTCATCCTGGAGCTCGGCAATATGCTCAGCGCCGATCTCCGCATCCTCCGTCATGATCACGAGCCGTTCGATCGCGTTCCGGAGCTGGCGCACATTCCCGGGCCAGTCCATCTGCTGAAGACGCGCAATCGCACCAGGCATCAACGTCTTGGCGAGGGCCTCGTCTTCCTGCGAGTACATGTCCAGGAGGTGCCGGGCGAGGGCCGGTATGTCTTTGCGCCGCTTCCGTAGTGGCGGGACGGAAATGGGAATCACGGAAACACGATAGTAGAGATCGTCCCGGAAATTCCCGTCTTCGATCTCCTTCTTGAGATCCTTGTTGGTGGCCGAGATCATACGGACGTCGATGGAGATCGGCTGACCGCCGCCGACCCTCTCTATCTCGTTCTCTTCGAGGACCCGGAGCAGCTTGGCTTGGGTTTCCAGGCTCATGTCTCCGATCTCGTCCAGGAGAATCGTTCCCATGTGAGCGAGCTCGAAGCGACCGCGGCGCTGCCGATCCGCACCCGTGAACGCCCCTTTCTCATGACCGAAGAGCTCGCTTTCAATCAGGTCCCGCGGGATGGCGGCACAGTTGACCTTAATGAAGGGCCCGTCGCTCCGGTTGCTGTTGTCGTGGATCGCCCGGGCCACCAGCTCCTTCCCTGTTCCGCTCTCACCCATGATGAGAACCCGGCCGGTGGATGGAGCGGCCTTCGCGATCTGCCGGTACAGCATCCGCATGGGCTCGGAATCGCCGATCATGACGGACGTGCTCTTGACCCGCGTCTGCAGATCCACATTCTCCTGACGGAGCGATTGGGCTTCCAGGGCATTGTGGATGGAGAGGGTCAGCCGCTGCGGCTCCAGGGGTTTCTCCAGGAAATCGTAGGCTCCCAGCCTGGTCGCCTTCACCGCAGTGTCGATCGTTGCGTGTCCCGACATCATGATCACAGGGGTATCCACACCCTTCCCCTTGAGTTGGGCCAGGAAGGCGACTCCATCCATACCCGGAAGAAGAACGTCCAGGAGAATGAGATCGGGAGATTCCTCATCGAGCACGCCAAGAGCTGTCTCGGCGTCCGCAGCTTCGATCACTCGATATCCCTCATCCGACAGCACGCCCTTGAGTGATGCCCGGATTCCCGCCTCATCGTCAACGACGAGGATTCCCGGGGCTCCACGATTGCTACTTGCCGACATTCACGCCTCCTCTTTCCCTCTCCCAGCCGGAAACCACAGCCGAAACACCGTCCCCCGTCCCTCCTCACTTTCCACCTCGACCGTCCCTCCATGATCCGTCACAATGCGGTGCACGATGGCTAACCCCAACCCGCTCCCCCGCTTCCTGGTCGTCACGTAGGGTTCAAACACATGATCCCGGATATCCACCGGCAACCCCGGACCGCTGTCCGCGACGGAAACCCGGACCCCCGGCCTTGCGGGGGGGGCAACCTTCTCCAACCGGACGGCAATGGTCCCACCCGACGGCATGGCCTCCAGGGCATTCTTGATCAGGTTGCCCAGCACTTGGCGGTACTGGTCGGGATCCACGGGAATCCGGGGCAACCCATCCGGGATGTCCAGCTGCACCGTCACCCCCGCGCTTAGCTCTTTGTAGAGATCCAGCACCGATCCGCTCAGCTCCCCAAGATCAGAGGACACGGGATTCGGCTGAGGCATCCGCGCGAACCTGGAGAATTCGTCGGCCAGCCGCCGGAGATTGGCAACCTCAGTATCCATGAGATCGAGGCACTCGGTGAAAACCATCTGTGCCTCGCGATTCACCTCCGGCATTCGTTTCCGGAGCCGGTGAATCGAGAGCTGAACCGGAGTGAGCGGGTTCTTGATTTCGTGGGCAATTCGTCGCGCCACGTCCCGCCACGCCGCCGCTCGCTCGGCCCGTCTCAGGTTCTCCTTCGAGAGCCTGAGATCCCCGGTCATCTGGTTGAAAGAGCCGACCAGGAGCCCGATCTCATCCTTGGCCCGCACCTGAACGGGATGATCCAGATCCCCCAGGGAAACACGCCGGGTTCCCTTCACCAGTTCCAGTATGGGGCTGGAGATACTCCGGCCCAGCATCCGGCTCACAATCAGGGACGCAAGTACCACCAGCGCCACCAGCACCACGGTTCCGACCACAACCGTCGCAATCTGAATCCGCTCGTAGCCCGCCAGTCGCCGGTAGAGATCCGCATCGGAGGCCAATCGACGGATGCGGCTCATGACCTCGGCGGGAGGCTGGATACCCACGAGCAGCACATCGTCTCCTTCTCCCACGGGGAGAAGCGCGCAAACCGACCTGCTCTCCAGATCCAGAGGCGGCGAGCACGAGCCCGAGAGAGCAGCCTCCGCCAAGGCCGGTTCCAGTTCCTCTTGCGGGCCCTCCGCACCACCTGCCGCCCAGACCTTCCACCTTCCCCCCTCCCGGCGATAGATGGCCAGCAGATCCAACCCCACCTCGGATGCATTGTTCCGAAGGAACCTGGACACCTCTGCACCGTCGGCCTCCGGATCCAGCAGGACCAGCAGGAACTCGCCCGCCTGGACCGCTTCCTGCCGGTAGTGCTCCAGGCTTTCCCGCGCCACCGCCAGGGAGTTGTTGATCGTGCGCTCAATGCCCGGATTCTGCCAATACTCGATGGTGTCGGTTGCAAAACGAAGATAGAAAAACGTCAGCAGCGCGATGGGGATGACGGCTACAAGAACGAAGCAGAGAACCAGTCGTGTGCGGAATCCGATGCGCAGTGTAGACATGACCCACCAGTGCTCAGTGCTTCGCGCCGTGCTTCGTACGAAGGGAAAGTGCTTTGTGAGGTCTATCCACCGGGATCGTACTTCGAGTCGACCGCCGGGTCAATCACAGAACGATACTACGACGGAGCGAGGGGGCGACAAGGCGAGGGGGCGAGAGCGCGAGAGGGCGAGAGGGTCAATCCGACACACCCAATCCGCGTCCGAGCTACACAACCGAAGGCGCCATCCATCGCCGGCGGATCTCGGCTACCACTGTAACTCATTTACAAGAAAAGAAATGGCTACATCCACTGCCACACGGAGCGTATCGAGTCCACTTGGCACACCAGTTGCGTATGCTCATGAAAGGGAGCCGGAACACTCCCCTGGAACATTCCAGTTCCCCTTTGATATCCCCCCTTGGAGGTGTATCATGGCACGGATTCTGAAGATTCTGAAGACAGTGGGCGACCGTCACTTTACCCGTCTGCATTCCCCATGGAGGTTTCGGATGACAAGAGGCGGCCTGACCCTCGCTCTGGTGTTTCTCGTGTTCGCGAGCGCCACTGCAGAAGCTGCTGTATCGGACGACGCGGATGGAGACCGCACGAAGAGAGAATTGAGAAAAGAAGCCCTCCGCCACGCGCCGGGACTCGACCGGGACGCCGAGCTCATGTCCGACGATTTTGTCCTGGACGAGGGCGAAGTCTACCGGGGCGATCTCATCGTGCACGGCAACCTGGACATCCTCGGCCTTCTCAAGGGCGACGTAGTGGCCTTTGGTGACATCCGCCTGGGCCCCGAGGCGGAGATCCGGGGAGACGTGGTGGCCATCGGGGGCCGGATTACGCGAGACGAAGGGTCGGAGGTGCGCGGGGACGTGGTGGAGGTGCGGGAGCAGTGCGACTCCGTGGGCGCCAGGGGAATCACCACGAGGGTATGTGCTTTCGAGTCGGGGTCTCATCTCTTTCCCAAGGGGAAAGACGGAGGGGTTCTCTTCCGGTACAAGGATGCCGCCGTCGATGAAGTCTACCTTGTGGGGGATTTCAACGACTGGGACGAAGAGGCGGACCCCATGGTCCGGGACGGAGACCTCTGGAAGCTGACCGTACCTCTGGAGAAGGGCCGCTATGAATACGCCTTCATCGTGGATGGAGAGTGGACCACCGATCCATCGAATCCCGATGAAGTGAAGGACCGGGAGGAGGATCTCGTCTACTCGGTGATTCACGTGAAGCGCAGTGGGAAGGTCCAGAAACCCAGGAAGCGATTGACCCTCCGCGTGCACACGCACGAGGACCATGTTTTTGACATGACCGCCCGCTACAACCGGGTTGACGCGTTCTATCTTGCAGGTAGCCTGGCCTTCGAACACCGGGAAACCTATGTGCCGAGCGCGCGGGCCCGGCTGGGCTATTCCTGGGGACGCGAGGAGTGGTTGGGCGAAGTGGAGGTTTCTCAGCCCGTCATCGGATGCGACAACGGACTCTCCCTGGGGTTCAACTACCACCAGGATACGTACAGTCACGATTTCGATGAGGAGATCATCGGAGATACAGAAAACACACTGGCGGGGATTTTCCTGAAGGAGGATTTCCGGGACTACTACGAGAGGGTGGGCGCGTCCGTCTTCGCGAACGTGAAGGCGGGGAGCCACGTCAATATCCGCGTGGAGTACTGGAAGGACGATCTGGCGTCCCTCGCTCAGAACACGGATTGGGCCCTCTTTGGCGGGGACAAATGTTTCCGCTGCAATCCGTCACTGCACACGAACATGCCCTATTGCGATCTTCGCCGAGTATCCATGTGCTCCATGCGCATGTGCTCCATGGGAGAGGTCTTCGACCCATCTACTCCGGAGCTGGGAACAATGAAGAGCCTGTGGGGTCTTTACACTCTGGACCTCCGCAACGATAAGGAGAACCCGACCCGGGGTCTGTACGCGCGGATCGGGGGCGAGAAGGCCGGTGGGGATCTCGGTGGGAACTACACCTTCGCCAAGTACTGGGCGGACGTCCGGAAGTACACAAAAATCGGGCCCCGGTGGTACCTCGATCTCCGTATGTTGGCCGGCGCAGCGGAAGATGACCTGCCTCCCTGGAAGCAGTACTACGTAGGCGGTATCGGGACCCTGACCGCGCGCAGGTTCAAGGAATTCCGGGGTGATCGGGTTCTCCTGGGCAGTCTGGAATACCGGGTTGGCCTGGGATCCGACATTCACGGTGCTTTCTTTCTGGATTCGGGAGACGCGTGGTCCCCAGAGGAGAGGAACTGCGACATCAAGACCGACGTCGGGATTGCGCTTATGGATTCCGACAATGATTTCCGCGTGAGCTATGCAAAGAAATCCGAGGATCTTTCCGGGGACGGCGTGTGGACATTGCGACTGAATCGAACCTTCTAGAGCCTGGGTTATTCATGAATCCCTGCTGCGAGCGGCGGACAGCAGTATTTCCCAATCCTAGTCGCTTGTCACCCTGTCACCTGTCACT
>JAGLYR010000121.1 GCA_023132135.1 Candidatus Eiseniibacteriota bacterium
CTCTTGTCCGGGATCTATTCTCTATTAGCTACTTCTCTATTGCTCTGCCTGGACTGTGTACAAATCCTCCCGGATTTGTGCATAGTCCAGGCTAGGGAGGCTGGAAGCGTGACTGTGATCACGAGACGATTGACGCGCAAGACGCGGGGGCATTCGCAGATGCTCGACATCACGACGGATGTCGCCGGGATCGTGGAGTTGTCCGGGATGGACGCGGGAATGGTGACAGTGTTCATCCCGGGCGCCACTGGTGGGGTGACGACCATCGAGTATGAAAGCGGTCTCGTTTCGGATATGGAACGTGCCTTCGAGACCTTGGCGCCGGAGAACATCCCCTACGCGCACAACGAACGCTGGGGCGACGGCAATGGCCATTCCCATGTCCGGGCGGCGATGCTGGGCCCCTCGTTGAGCGTTCCCTTTTCCGGTGGCCAGATGATCCTGGGGACCTGGCAGCAGATTGTGGTGGTGGATTTCGACAACCGGCCGAGGCGCCGGGAAATCGTGGTCCAGCTCATGGGAGAGTGACATGAATCGCGGAAAGGCCCCCGCGCCCCTCGAAACCCTGGCTTGGCGGGATGGCAAGCTCCGGATCATCGATCAGACGAGGCTTCCCCGAGAGCTGGCTATCATGGAAATCGCCGATTACCGCCACGTGATAGCGGCAATCCGGAACCTGGAGGTGCGAGGCGCACCTGCCATCGGTATTGCCGCGGCGTACGGCGCGGTGCTGGCTGCGGAGGAGGCGGTCGGGAGTCCGTCCCCGGAGGTCCGATCCCGGTTGAGGAAGGCTCTTTCCGAACTCAGGTTGGCCCGGCCTACGGCCGTCGATCTCATGTGGGCCATCGACCGGGTGGGGGAAGTGGTCGACCGCACGGATGTTCCCGACGAGGGGCTCGCAGAAGCGATCCTGGAAGTGGCGCGAAGAATCCACTGCGAGGATCTGGACAAGTCCCTGCGCATGGGCGAGCTGGGAGCTTCGCTGCTCCCCGATGAGGCGACCGTCCTTACGCACTGCAACGCGGGTGGCTTGGCGACGGGCGGCTACGGGACCGCTCTGGCGGTGGTTTTTGCCGCGTGGGAAGCGGGGAAGAAGATCCGGGTCGTTGCGGACGAGACCCGGCCTCTTCTGCAGGGAGCCCGCCTGACTGCGTGGGAACTCCAGCGGGCGGGGATTCCCGTCACGTTGGTGTGTGACGCAGCGGCCCCGTGGCTTATTGGCAGCGGAGAAATTGACGCTGTCCTCGTCGGGTCGGATCGGATTGCGGCCAACGGAGACGTGGCCAACAAGATCGGGACCCTGGGAATCGCGCTGGCGGCCGATGCGAGCGGGATTCCATTCTACGTGGTGGCGCCGACTTCGACGCTGGATCCGGACACACTGTCGGGCGAAGAGATCCCTATCGAGGAGCGGGATGCCGAAGAGGTTACAAGGATCTTCGGGATCCGCACCGCCCCGGAAGGCATCGACGTTCGCAACCCGGCCTTCGACGTCACCCCGGCCCGCTACGTGACTGCCATCATCACGGAACGGGGGATCCATCGGCCACCGTACCAGGAATCTCTGCGCTGACACCGAAGGCCGGGTTTTTCTGCTTGACGTGGGAGGTCCGATATCATAGATTCAGAGTTTGGTTTGGATAACATGTACTTGGCAAATAGTTCTGGAGGGAACGGATGAAGACCTATTCTCCAAAACCCGTGGACATTCACAGGGACTGGTGGGTTGTGGATGCGGAGGGTGCTGTCTTGGGTCGGCTGGCCACGCAGATCGCCAACGTTCTCAGGGGCAAGAACAAACCCATGTTTGCACCCCACATGGACGTCGGGGATCACGTGATCGTGGTCAACGCGGACAAGATCGTGCTCACGGGCAGGAAACTGGAACAGAAGGAGTTACTGAGGTACAGCGGGTATCACGGCGGGCTCCGCCGAATTCCCTACGACAAGCTGCTGCGCGAGCATCCGGACAGGGTGATTCGCAAGGCGGTTCGGGGAATGTTGCCGAAGAATCGTCTGGGGCGTCAGGTTATTCGCAAGCTGAAGGTCTATGCAGGTCCCGATCACCCGCACTCGGCGCAGGGCCCCCAGGTGCTCGAGATCGAGCACACGCGGAGAGGGCTCTCGGAGGCTTAGGGCAACTGAGGGAACATGAAAGGGAGGGTATGGAATCCATGGAGGTGTTTGAAGCCACCGGCAGGAGAAAGGAGTCGGTTGCTCGTGTGCGCCTCATTCCGGGCAGCGGACAGCGGCTGATCAACGGGCGCGCCTTGGGCGAGTACTTTCCGAGGAAGACCCTGGTGGAAATGGTTGAGGCGCCCTTCGGCATTGTCTCGGACGCGCAGAAACTGGATTTGATGGCCAACGTCGGGGGCGGCGGACTCACCGGTCAGGCCGGCGCTGTTCGCCTGGGTATTGCCCGGGCGCTGGCCAAGTCGGACGAGTCGCTGAGGACGCCGCTGAAGAAGGCCGGTTTTCTCCGGCGTGATCCCCGGATGAAAGAACGGAAGAAGTATGGTCTGGCCGGTGCCCGCAAGCGTTTCCAGTTCTCCAAGCGTTAGGATGTACTGGACTCCTGCGAGCGCGGAATCTCACACGTCTTCGGATCGTGGCAATGGTTTCCCGGCGCAATCATGACTTGGCTCGGGTTTGTCGCGGCGTGAAGAAGGCGGTGGTTTAAAACCATCAAGGCAAAGGAGACGAGCTGTGAACGATGTGCCGCTGAAAAGCCTGTTGGAAGCTGGAGTTCACTTCGGGCACCAGACCCGGCGGTGGAATCCGAAGATGAAGAAGTACATCTTCCTCGCGCGGAATGGGATCTACATCATCGACTTGCAGAAAACCCAGAAGGCCCTCCGGCGTGCCTGTGACACCGTGCGGAAGGTCGCCGCGGGGGGCGGAGAAATCCTCTTCGTCGGCACCAAGAAACAGGCCCGGCAGGTTGTGCGTGAGGAGGCCGAGCGGTGCGAAATGCACTTCGTCGCCGAGCGCTGGCTCGGGGGCATGCTCACCAATTTCCAGACCATTCGCAAGAGTCTGGATCGTCTCTCAGCCCTGAAGAAGGACCTCTCGGATGAAGCGGTGATGGCGTCTCGTCCGAAAAAGGAAATCCAGCGACTGGAGAAACAGCGGGCCAAGTTGGACAAGGTTCTGTGCGGCGTCGAGAACATGACCAAACTCCCCTCGATGGTCTTCGTCGTGGACTGCCGGAAGGAAGGCATCGGGGTGGCCGAGGCCAACAAGCTCGGCATCCCTGTTGTGGCCATCGTGGATACCAACAGCGATCCTGACGAGATCAGCTACACCATTCCCGGAAACGATGATGCGATCCGCTCCATTCGGCTGATTACAAGTGCGATCGCCGACTCGGTGCTGGAAGGCCGCCAGGCCGCCCTCAAGGAACGATCGGTCCCGGCTGGAGACCAAGCCCCGCAAACCGCGGAACCCGCAAGCAAGGAATAGATTCCGAAAGATCGTGGAACTGAAGGAGGAAACGGATGGAAATCTCCGCAGCCCAGGTCAAGGCATTGAGAGTCAAGACCGGTGCGGGCATGATGGACTGCAAGAAGGCCTTGGCACAGTGCAAGGGTGATATGGAGGCAGCGGGTGAGTACCTGAGAAAGACGGGTCAAGACGCTGCACTGGAACGGGGAGGGCGAACGGCCGCGGAGGGATTGGTGGATGCCTGTCTTCTTGCCGATGCAGGGCTGGGTGTGTTGGTGGAAGTCAACAGCGAGACCGATTTTGTTGCGCGAACGGGTGAGTTCCAGACTTTTGTGAAGGACTTGGCAAACCAGATTGCCGGTGTGGAGTCACTCGGGCAAGGAGTAGCGGTCGCGAAGAAGGACTGCGTGGTCGATGCCAACGGTCAGGCTCGGACACTGGGGGAGATAGCTACGGAGAAATCAGCAGGTTTTGGCGAGAACATCGTGATCCGGCGGTTCGCCCGTTTCCGGAAGGCGGAGACGGCGGTCCTCGAAGCGTACATTCATCCCGGAGGAAGGGTCGGGGTTCTGCTGGAAGTGGATTGCGACAGCGATCCCGCCAGGGAGACCGAAGACTTCGGGGTCCTGGTGCGGGACGTTGCCATGCAGATAGCCGCCGCGTCCCCGCTGGTGGTGCAGCGGGACGAGGTAGACCAGGAACTCATTGAGAAGGAAAGAAGGATCAATCGGGAAATAGCCATCGAAGAGAAGAAGCCGGAGAACGTGATCGACAAGATTGTCGAAGGCCGTCTGCAGAAATTCTACAAGGAAGTCGTGCTCCTGGAACAGGAGTTCGTGAAGGATCAGGGAGCCAAGAACAAGCGCAGCATCCAGGCACTTCTGAAGGAAAAGAGCGGCGAGTTGGGTGGCGACATTGCTATCCGGCGCTTTGCCCGCTTCCAGCTGGGAGATCTGTCTGAGGAGACTCCCCCGGAGAGCCAGGCCACATGAGCTACGGCAGGATCCTCCTCAAGTTCAGCGGCGATCTGATTGCCGCGGGCAAGGAACGCGGGGCCGCCGGCGGAGCCGGTGGACTCGTGGGCGATCTGGTGGAGGTACACGGTTCCGGGGTCCAGGTGGGTGTTGTGGTGGGTGGGGGAAACCTGTTGCGGGGGGCGGAAGTGTCCCGCGATGGGACCATGGGTCGCGCTGCGGCAGACGCGGTCGGAATGCTCGGGACGGTGATCAATGCTCTGGTTCTGGAAGATCTTTTGGAGCGGTCCGGTGTTGCGGCCCGTGTCCTGAGCGCTCTCCACATCAACGCACTGGTGGAGCCGCACAACCGGCGGCGGGCGCTTTGGCATCTGGAAAAGGGGCGGGTCGTCATTTTTGCGGGTGGGACGGGCAACTCCTACCTGACAACCGACACAGCGGCGGCCCTGAGGGCTGCCGAGATAGGCGCGCAGGCCTTGCTCAAGGCGACCAAGGTCGATGGCATTTACGCTGCCGATCCCATGGTGGATCGTGGGGCCGAGCGGTTCGATCGGCTTTCCTATACGGAAGTTCTCAAGAGGCAGCTGGGAATCATGGACGCTGCCGCCGTTTCCATATGCCGGGAAACCGGGATCCCGATCGTCGTGTTCGATGGAATGCGGAGGGGAAACCTCCAGGCTGTGGTGAGAGGTGAGATTGTGGGCACTGTCGTCGGAGGAGAGGATCAGCATGAGTGACGACGAGACCATCGCGCGTGCGAACCAGAAAATGGGAAAGGCCGTCGAGGTAATCCAGAGGGAATTCGCTTCGGTGCGCACAGGCCGGGCCACAACGGTTCTTCTGGACTCAATCAAGGTGGAAGCCTATGGGTCGACTGTGCCCCTGGTGCAGGTTGCAAGTCTGAGTGCGCCCGAGCCCAGGCTCCTGGTTGTGCAGCCATGGGATCAGACCCTGCTCCCCGAGGTTGAGAAGGCGATCCAGAAATCGGATCTGGGGCTGACGCCTGCCAACGACGGTACGGTGATCCGGCTCCCGGTTCCACAACTTACCGAGGAACGGAGAAAGGACTTGGTCCGACTGGTCAAGCGCGTGGCGGAAGAGGGCCGCGTAGCCGTTCGCAATGTTAGGCGCGACTCCAACGAGGAATTGAAGAAGAGAGAGAAAGCAAAGGAGATCTCGGAGGATGAAAATCGGCGTCTGGCACAGCAGGTCCAGGATCTGACGGACGAGCACATCAAAGAAGTGGATAGTACGCTGGCGGATAAAGAGAAAGAGATCATGGAGATCTAGTGCCTAGGGCGAGGTTTGTAGGTTGGGCAGGCAGACGACGGAAGAAGAATCCGGGTTGTTGAGGAAGATCCTGGCGACAGGCAGCGTCCCTGTGCATGTTGCGATGATCATGGACGGGAACGGTCGATGGGCCGGTAAGCGCTGTCTGCCGAGGGTCGAGGGTCACCGCGCTGGTGTGGAGAGGGTGCGCGAGGTTGTGGAGACGGCGGGAGATCTGGGGGTGAAGATCCTGACCCTCTATACTTTCTCCACGGAGAACTGGTGCCGACCCATTGAAGAGATCTCCATGCTGATGACCTTTCTCGCCGAAGTACTGCAGCGCGAGATCGACGATCTGGACCGGAACAATGTGCGCCTTCGCGCCATGGGGAGACTCGAGCTTCTCCCGGTATCCGTGCAGGAAGAGCTGGACCGGGCCGGTAGACGTCTTGCAGACAACACGGGCCTCATACTGAATCTGGCGCTCAGCTATAGTGGCCGGGCGGAACTGGTGGACGCGGTTCGCAAACTGGTTTCCAGTACATCCGGGTTGCCCCTTGATCCTCTTGATATCACCGAAGAGACCCTCTCTGAACACCTGTACACGGCCGACTTGGCGGATCCGGACCTTCTGATCCGCACGAGCGGCGAGATGCGCATCAGCAATTTCATGCTCTGGCAGCTGGCATATTCCGAAATATGGGTCACGGATGTTCTCTGGCCGGATTTCCGCCGGATGGATTTCCTGCGGGCGGTTCGGGATTACCAGGCCAGAAACCGCCGCTTCGGCGGGGTTACCTCTGATCGGTGAGGAGGCCGTGTCCAAACTCGGCCGAGGATCCAATCTGATTCATCGCACAGCCGTCGGCGTTGTCGCCGTCCCGGTTCTTCTGTTCCTGGCCTGGGTCGGGGGGATTGCCTTTGTCGCTCTGGTGGCCGTGATTGTAGTCCTGGGTCTCTCGGAGTTCTATCGGCTGGTCGAAGCGGGGGGAGAGAAGCCTCTCTCGCAGCTGGGTTTGGTCGGCGGGCTTGGTCTGTGTCTGGCGGTGTGGTGTGGAGAGGCGCACGTTGGTCTGACGCTGGTGGCGGGATCGATTCTGGTTGCGGCCCTTTTCCGTCGATCGCTTCGCGACTCGCTCCCGGCCGCGGCCACGACTCTTGCGGGTCTGCTGTGGATCGGCTGGTTGGGCTCACACCTCATCGCGCTCAGAGAGCTGCCGGGTCCGGGCCAAGGCGATCCTTATGGAGGGGCGCGGTATGTGTGGCTGGTCTTGTCCCTCACCTGGTGCTGTGACACCGGGGCCTATGGTGTTGGGGTGAAATGGGGCCGTCATCGCCTCCTTGAGCGTGTCAGCCCCGGCAAATCGGTGGAGGGCGCGTTGGGGGGGATAGCGGCCTCTCTCGGCATGGCATGGATTGCCGGGAAGTGGTTTGCTCCTTTCCTTGAATCGGCGGATGTGATCGCGCTGGGACTGGGAGTCGGAGTTGTCTCCCAGCTGGGTGATCTGGTGGAATCGATGGTCAAGCGTAACGCAGGAGTCAAGGATGCCTCTCATCTGATCCCCGGGCATGGGGGGGTTCTGGACAGATTTGACAGCATGTTCTTCTCCGCACCGCTGGTGTATCTCTACCTTCGTTTCTTCGTGATTCCATAGGGGAAGCGCGCCGTGAAACGGAAGAAACTCGTCATCCTGGGTTCAACGGGCTCCATCGGAAGAAACGTTCTGGATGTTGCGCGCGCTCATGCCGACCGCTTCGAGGTCATCGGACTCAGTGCGCATGAGCGGGGGAAACTTCTGGCGGAACAGGTTCGCGAGTTCCACCCGAGGATCGTGTGCCTGACCTCCGACGAGGGTGTGGCCGGTTTCCGGGGTGCGTGTGGGGATGCCAAGGTTGAAATCCGGGAGGGAGAAGAGAGCCTGAGCCGGTTGGCCGGAGATCCCGAGGCCGACATCGTGGTGAACGCGGTGGTGGGCGCCGCGGGGTTGAGGCCCACGGTTGCCGCGCTGGAAGCGGGGCGTCCGCTGGCCTTGGCCAACAAGGAATCGCTCGTGCTGGCCGGCGAGATTGTCATGGGGCTGGCCGCACAACGGGGAACGGTCATCCGGCCCATAGACAGCGAGCTCAGCGCGCTGTGGCAGTGCCTGGCCGACCGGCCCCGGGAGGGGATCCGGAAAGTCCATCTGACTGCTTCGGGGGGACCATTCCGGGGTCTGGATGAGGCGGAACTTGCGAGAGTGACGGCCGGGGATGCTCTCAGGCACCCGGTCTGGGAAATGGGACCACGCATCACGATCGATTCAGCCACTCTCATGAACAAGGGGTTTGAGATCCTGGAGACCCATTGGTTGTTCGGGTTCCCGTTCTCCGATATCGAAGCCATTGTTCATCCGCAGTCGGCCGTCCATGCCATCCTGGAATTCGTAGACGGGTTTTCGATTGCGCTGGTGAGCCGGGCGGATATGAGACTGTCCATCCAGTATGCCCTGACTTTCCCCGAGCGCCTGCCGATGGAGGTTCCCCGTCTCGATTTGGCGGAGCTGGGAGGCTTCACCTTCGAGATGCCCGACCTGCGGCGGTTCCCTTGCCTGCAGCTGGCCCGGGAGGCAGGGGAGGCCGGGATGACGTACCCGGCCGTTCTCAACGGGGCCGACGAGATGGCAGTCCGCGCCTTCCTGGACGGACAGCTCCGTTTCGTGGACATTCCCCGGTTGATTGAATCGTGTCTGTCCGGCCACAAGCCTGTGTCGAGGCCTGCCGTCGAGGATATTCTGGAGGCCGATCGCTGGGCCCGGGCCTTCTGCCGGAATGAGGTTGAAGCTCTATCGTAGGCATACCGCAGAGTGCACAGAAGGGGATCTCATGATTGACTACATCTTTGCCGCCGTTTTCGCCCTGAGTCTGCTGATCTTCTCCCACGAGTTGGGCCACTTCATGGCGGCGAAACTCTCCGGGATTCGCGTGCTCAGGTTTTCCATGGGTTTCGGCCCGGTTCTTCTGCGCTGGGGCCGGGGGGAAACGGAATACGCGCTTTCCGCCATTCCCTTTGGTGGATACGTGAAGATGGCTGGTGAGGGAGATGAGGACGAAACCAAAGGCGAGCCCTGGGAGTTCGCCTCCAAGCCGGTGTGGAAGCGTCTGATTGTCGTGATCGCCGGTCCGTTCATGAATCTCCTGCTGGCGCTGGTGATCACGATTTCTGTGATCTACATCGGCGGGATCGAGTATGTGGACACCACCCGGTTGGGCCGCGTGGTGCCGGGATCTCTGGCAGACGGGGCGGGGTTGGTGGTGGGAGACCGGATCCTGGCGGTGGGGGAGACGGACGTCGGGAACTGGAGCGATCTGACCGATGCCCTGCTCACTGTTCCGGGGGGACCCGTCAATATCTCCATTGAGCGGGAGGGCGAGGTTGTTCAGACCGTCATGGTGTTCCCGGATTCGGTGACACCAGCGGTGTACCGGCGCATTGGTGTGGAACCCTTTGAACGGCCCGTGATCGGGAAAGCCCGGCGGCGGTCTCCTGCACGCCGGGCCGGTCTGCGGTCCGGAGATGAGATTGTCTCCATAGCGGGCACGCCCATCACCCAGTGGGGAGAAATAGCGGCGATCATTCACGAGAGTCCTGGCGTGGCCATACCCATCGTGTGGTTACGGGATGGCAACCGGATGGAGGCCGAAGTGGTTCCCGAAGAGGGGGATGTCCTGAGCGACGCGCCCATCATCGGGACAGTGCGCGGGGGTTCTGCTGCAGACCTGGGGGGACTTGAGCGGGGAGACCGGATTGTCTCCGTGAACGGTGCTCGGGTGGAGCGGTGGGGTGAGGTCGGCGAGTTTGTTCGCCAGAGTGGCGGTGCTCCTGTTGTGATTGCCTGGGATCGGGACGGACATCCGATGCAGGCGGAGGTTGTTCTGGAAGAGGGAGACATTCTGAACGACCCCATGAAGGTCACGCGCAAGGGCCTGATCCAGATCAAGGCGTTCTATGCCCGCCGCGACGTGCCGCTTCTGGAAGCGGCCTCGCTGGGCTTCGATCACACGATGTGGTTGGCCAAGCAGGTTCTGCTGTTCATCAAGGTGCTCTTCACGGGCCAAGCTTCGCGCGACATGGTCGGAGGCCCCATCCGTATCGGCCAAATGGCGGGTGAGATGGTTATGTGGGGAGTTGCCGAGCTGTTCTTCTTCATTGCCTACCTCTCCGTGGTTCTCTGCCTTCTGAATTTGCTCCCTGTGCCGGTTCTCGACGGCGGCCACGTGGTCTTCCTCGCCATAGAGGTGGTCATGCGCCGGCCCCTGAGCCTCAGGGTCCGCACGGTTTTCCAGCAGGTGGGCTTTGTCCTGCTCCTGCTGGTGATGGCGCTGGTGATGGTGCTGGACCTGGATAAGTTACGCGGATAGCCTGCGTTTCTCACCGATCCGTCGGTTCCTCAGCTTGGGTTATGGCTTGGGAAATGAGGTCCGACCACTCCACAGCGGTCAGGTGGTTCTTCTCTGCAAAGTCCACCATCTCCTCTCGCCAGTTGGAGGGCATAGGAGCAGCTTCGAGGGCGCGGAGGAGGGATTCCCGATCGCCTGCAGCATCTTCTTGCGCTCGAAGGAAGACGGTGCAATACTCGACGAAGGTTTCTTGGGAGATAGTGCCGGGGGGACGTGCGGGTTCACACCCCGATACGGGGAGACTCAAAGCAAGAACCAGCCCGCCGGCAACGATCATGTTCCGACTGTCCGGATGGCACTTGCCGCTTCGCATGTAACCATCCAAGCATATCCATGTCACAGGGTCAATCCATATCCGTTCTGTCCGGGTCCGGCCGCGTGCGGATCGATCCGCGGTTCCTGATCGCGCTCCTTCTGATTGGGGCCGCCCTGTGGGCCGCGCCGGCCGGTGGTGATCAGGATAGGCCGCCCACCATCCGCCGGCTGGAGTTCGAAGGGAACAGTCAGGTGGACGACGGTTCTCTGCGGGACGTGATTCGAACCGAGGCATCTTCCTTTCTGCATACCCGCAGATTGAATCGTCGCCATCTGGACGACGACGCCGTGGAGATCGTCAAGTACTACGAGAGCTGCGGGTTCCTGGAAGCCGAGGTCACTGCGACCCAGGTGGAGGAAGACGCGGAAGGCGGATGCGTCGTCACGTTTGTCATTCGGGAAGGCCGTCAGACCATCATTGCCGAAATCCGGGTTTTCGGCAATCTCGTTATCAACACCCGCCGGATTGCACGGGAACTGGATCTGAAATCGGGCAAGCCGCTTCGCCCCTCGATTATCCCGCAGGACGAATTCCGCATCTATGCGCTCTACGCCGATGAAGGCTTCTTCCGCTGCGAAGTTTCCCACATGCTCATCGAGAGAGAGGATGGGGTCGTACTCACATATCTGATTGATGAGGGCGAGAGAGTGTACCTGGGTGGGGTGTCGGTGAGAGGGAACGAGCAAACGCGGCGGCTCATGATTGCGCGGGAGCTGGTTCTGCGCAGCGGAGACGTGTTCCGACGGAAGGATGTTCTGCTTTCCCAGCAACGGATCTATGAGACGGGTCTCTTGGTGGACGTCGAAATGGAACCGCGCCTCAGGGCGTCGGACAGGGACACGGTGGATCTGGTGATTCGGGTGCGGGAAGAGCGGAACCGCTGGGTCGGGATGGGGGTGGGCTATGGAACGCGCGATTTGCTCCGGCTGTCCGGTGAATGGGGACACCGGAACCTCTGGGGAACCGGACGGCAGGTTGGACTGGAAGGTGTCATGGGCACGGGGCTTTTCCCCGCGGAACTCAACAAGTTCCGGGCCCAGGTCCGCTACCTCGAGCCCTGGCTGGCCGGAACGCGGAACACGGGAATCGTGACTGTTTACGAGCAACACACGTACGAGCATTACGCTGGCGCCGATTTCTGGCTGAGGCGGACCGGTGCAATGCTCAGCGCTCGGCGCAAAGTGGGAGAGAGAATCCGGACCTGGCTGAGCTACGGGTACGAGTCAGTCGAGGTTCCTTCGGACCTGGTGGATTTCAGCAGTCCTGAGGTTCTGCGGGATCTGGGGCTGGAGCGGGATGGAGAGACCTCTATTGTCGAGTTCATTTTCGAAAGGGACATGCGCGACCACTTCTTTGAACCTTCCCGGGGTTCGATGTCCCGTCTGTCGGTAGGCCTGGCAGGCGGACCGCTAGGGGGAACGAACGAGTTCGGCAAGATCACGGGATTCTGGAATTACTACATACAGTTCTCGCCCCGCTCGGTTCTTTCATTCAAGATCAACGCAGGGTGGGTCAACCGTTGCTGGGGAGACGGTGAGGTTCCCGCGTACGAACGCTTCCGGACCGGAGGTCCGACTTCCGTGCGGGGGTACCAAGAGGACGAGATTGAGGTGCCGGGGAGGGCGCCCGCCCCGGGGGATTCGACAGGAACGCTTGCCACGCCCGGTTCCGCGCTTCTCGTCACCAAAGTGGAAATCACGTTTCCCCTGTTCTGGAAGCTGGGGGGCACGGTGTTCCTGGATGGCGGCAATGTCTGGAGCGATTTCAAACAGGTCAAGGGTAAGCACTTCCTCTCGGTGAGCGATGAGCCGAATTACTATCGCTACTCAACCGGCGTTGGGCTCTGGATCGCGACGCCGGTGGGGCCGTTACAGATTGGCTACGGAATCAAGCTGCGCCCGGGGCTTCGCGCCGGAGACATAATGTCGTCGGCCTCGGGATGGGTGATTTTCGGACAGTCGCTGTAGGTGAGTTGGATGGCGGGACGATTCTCAAGACGGTCGAAGATTGCAGGGCTGGTGCTTCTCGGGCTCGTGATGGGAGCCGGGATGGCACTGGCGTATCTCTCGTTCCGCCCTTCGCCGTGGGTGGCAGAGCGCGTCTCCCGGGCTATCAACAGGGCGTGGGGGAATTCCTGCGGTTTCCGGGTGGAGATTGGGACTGTTGTCGGCAGTCCGTTCACTCGGGTATCTCTCACCGGTGTTAGCTTCGAGCACTGGAGTGGCGGGATCCGGGCCTCGGTGGACACGGTTCAGATCGATCCCGTTCTCCTAGGTTTGCTGCGCGGGAAGATTGCTCTGCGGTCTCTTATTCTGGTGTCGCCGGACATTCGACTACTGGCAGGTGGCCGGGATGATCTCCAGCAGGAATCCGCATTCCCCGCCAGCATCGGCCACTTGGAGATTCACCGGGTCATCATTCGGGACGCGCGGGTTGAGGGTGGTCCCCTGGGGCGGGGTGAGGTGGTGGAGGAGATCGATATCGAGGGCTTTGTTCGGGCGCGTGGTGATCACTTTGCCATCCGGTTGGACAGCGGTTCGGGGATCTGGTCGAGACCCGGCCTTCGCGTGAATTCACTCACCGGTTGGTTGACCCGGAAGGGACTGGTTCTGCGTCCCAAGCTCACCTTGCAAACGCCGCTGTCGTCTGTTGAGATCAAGGGAGAGATCCATCTGGATTCCCAGCAGCCCTCCCGGCTGAGAGTCGGGCTCGGGGACCTGTTTCTCGATGAGATTGCGTCCGCCGACCCGCGCGTGCCCCGGTGGATCTCGGGATGGCTTTCGGGCGCCCTTTACCTCACGGGGTCGCGGGAGGCCTGGGAGGCGCGAGTTTCCCTCCAGGGGCAAATCCCGGAGTGGCCTCCGGGTAAGGTTCGGGCCCACGTCGCCGGCCGGAGTGATTCCGTGGCGATCCTGGAACTGGCTCTCGAGGCCGAGAACACACGCTTGAGCAGCAACGGCATGAGGGTTGCCCTGGAGTCGGGTTGCTTTGAGGGAAATCTGGACGTCCGGGGCCTGGACCTGGACAGGATCCTGAGGGTGGAGGGCGCCGAGACGGATCTCAATGCCGCGATCTCCTTCTCCGGCACAGGCCTTGGGGGATCTTCCCCGAGTGTCCATCTCGGCGTGGATCTGCAGCCAGGCACCGCACGGGGTCTGGGGCTGGGCGCGGGTCACATCGCGCTGGAGGCCGGGCCAGGCAGGATCGATGTCCACGAAGCTTGCGCCGTGGGTGATGGTTGGGAAATCACGGGGCATGGAGTGTGGGATCGGGGCGAGAATCTTCAGGCGGAGTTCGTTCTCGACTGTGCGTCTGTCCGGGAGATTGGCCGTGCTCTTGGCCAGGATCTGGAGGGCAGGGGCAGTGTCCGTTTCCGGGCTGGGGGAGCACTCGACGACCTGGCCGGGAGCGCGGCCATGGACTTCCGGGATCTGTGCTTTGAGGGAGTTACCGTTGATACGCTTCTGGCCGACGTGTCCTTCACGGGAGGGAACGGACCGCTGGGAGCTTCCTGCTTTTTCGAATCACGGGGAATCGCCGCCCGGGGCATGTCGGGACAGAAGCTGGTAGCCCATTTCTCCATCACGGGCCGCGAGATTGACGAGTTTCATGCCGTGGGACAGGTCGACAGTGTCCTCCTGCAGGTCGAAGGACGAATGACCGACCGTGATGGGGTTCAGACGCTGACCTTCACCCGGGCGGAGCTTTCGGGCACCGAGCGACTCTGGAAGAATGGTGATGATGTCCAGATAGTGTTCTCGGAGGATGGGATGGAGATCCGGCCCTGCCGTTGGCAGTGCACGGGGGGAGTGATCGAAGCTTCAGCACGGATTCGGTCGGATGGCGCCACAGACATCGCAGTCCACGGGACGCAGATGTCTCTCGGCGCGATCGCGAACCTTGCTGTGCCGGGCCGCGGGCTGGATGGCACGGCCTTTGTGGATGTGTCTGTAACAGGAACCCGGGCGGCTCCGAGCGCGCAGGTTTCA
>JAGLYR010000122.1 GCA_023132135.1 Candidatus Eiseniibacteriota bacterium
GTGCATAGTCCAGGCTAGGGACTAGGTACTGTTTTCCAGCAGGACGAGGTTCGGACATGACCGGGAATTCTTCTCCTTACACTCTCGAAGGCCGGATGACCGAGGTCAGAGACCGGCTGAGGAGAACCCGCTCGGGCTGGCTGCGGGCGAGAATGGGCGCCGGGCTTCTGTGGGTCTGGTCCGCCGCGGCTGCCGGGCTTCTGCTCGTGACCCTTGCCGCCATTGTCTGGAACCTTCCCTCTCTTGGCCTGTCGGGTTTCATGTGGGCCCTGCTCGTGGGCGCGGTGGTCTCTTCCACGCTGGTTGTGGGGCGGGCCCTGAGGGCGTGGCCGAGCGCTCTGGAGCTGGCCCTCGAAGCCGGACAACAGGATCCCAGGGTCCGCTCCCGCCTTGTGGGTGGCCTTGAACTCTGGGCAAGACGGGGGAGCGGCCGGGAAGGCTACTCCCGCGCTCTGATCGACGCCGTGGCAGAAGATACTTGGCGCCTGGCGGCGGACGTCGATTTTGGACAAGTGATCCCTTCCAGGTCGCTTGCCCGATCCTCGCGGGTTTTCGCCGTCTGCATCGCCGCGTGGATTGCCCTGACGTTGGCCGCCACCGATGGCGTGGTATCCTCGTTGAGACAGTTCCCCGTTGTTCTGACCGGGGAAGCGGTTCCAACTCTCCATGTGGAACCAGGAGATTGCGAGATTCCCCCCGGGGAATCCCTCGCTATCCGGGCCCGGGTGGGTGCGCCGGGTGTGCGGGAGGCGACGATCCTCTATGATAGAGACGGGCAGGGGTGGCGATCGGTGTCCATGGAAACGGATGCTGTCGAGGCTGGTTTGCAGTGGTCCGCCTTTCATCTGGTTTTCAGCCGGATCGAGAGACCGTTTCGCTACGCCGTTGCCTCCGGCAAAGCCAGAAGCGACACCTTTCGGGTGGGCATTCGGGCGCGGCCCAAGGTTGTGCGCCTTCAGGTCGACTACGACTACCCCGGCTACACGGGTCTTCCCCACCGGAAAGGCGCCGAGGGCGATGGGAAGATTACGGCTCTGAAGGGTACCATGGCCACGCTACGCCTGCACGCCAACCGGCCCCTGGAGTCCGTGTATTTTGTCGTCGATGACAGCGACACCGTCCGGGGGCGGATCGAGGAAGACCCGAAGCAAGCCTCCGGCCGGATCCGGGTGATGAAGGATGGGCAGTACCGGATTTGCGTGGTGGACGAGGAGGGGTTTGCAGCGGAACGGCCCGAGGCCTACCCGGTTGTATGCCTGGAGGACGAAGTACCAATGGTGGATCTGGATAGCCCGGCAACCGAGGCGGTCCTTCCCCCGGACATGATGGTCGCCCTCCGCGGCGCCGCCCATGACGACTATGGATTCTCTCGGGTCCTTCTCCGCTTCTTCCTTCCGGGGGATGAAGTCGAGGAGTCCCTGGAGATCTCGGGGCCCGTCCGCGTGAAGGAGTACGGGATCGACTACAGCTGGCGCGTTGCAGATCTGGGACTCCTGCCGGGAGAAGTGCTGACCTACTACATCGAGGTATGGGACAACGATGCGGTTTCCGGCCCCAAGCGGGCGGCGACCGACCTCCATTCTCTCCGGTTTCCCTCGGTTGCGGAGATCTTTGCCCAGGCGGACCGAATGGAAGAGGAAGACCTGGAGGAGCTCAAGGATGTCTATGAGGATGAGCGGCTCCTGCGTGATCGGCTGGAGGAGATCTCGCGCGATATTCAGCGCGAGGAGAAGCTGAGCTGGGAGGAGCAGAAGGAGATCGAGCAGGCAGCGAAGAAGCAGCAGGATATCAACGCCCGCCTGGAGGAGGTCGCCCATGGCATCCAGGAAGCGACAGAGACGCTCGGGGGGAACGAACTGCTGAGCATGGAGATCCTGGAGAAAATGGCGGAGCTCCAGCGTCTGGTGGAAGAAGTTGCGACTCCCGAGATGCGCGAGGCCATGCGGAAACTCCAGGAGGCCATCGACCAGCTGGACAGGGAGGAAATCGAGAAGGCGCTGGAGAACTTCGAGATGAGCCAGGAGGAGTTCCTCGAGCGCCTGAAGCGAAGCATAGAACTCATGGAGCGCCTGCGGATCGAGAGAAAGATGGAGGAGCTGGCTCAGGTGGCCGAGGAACTCGCGGAGCGGCAGGGTGAACTGGCCCGGGACACCGAAACCGCGCCCGCTGACTCGCTTGAGAACCTTGCCCCGCGGGAGGATCAGATCGCAAAGGAGGCCGAAGGACTCGAGCGGGAAATCTCCCGGGTTGCGGAGATGGCCAGAGAGCTCGAACCCGAAGCCTCGACTGCGCTGAGCGAAATTGCCCAGGCCATGCAAGAGGACGAGGTGATCGCCAGGCTCCAGGATATCCGCAACGCTCTCTCGCAGGGAAACATGTCGGAGGCCCAGAGCAAGGCCGAGCGGGGCGCCCGGGATCTCGATGAACTGGCCGAGCAGCTACGGATGGCGCAGAACCAGCTTTCCATGGAGAAACGGCGGAAACTGGCTGAAGCCATTGAGAACCTGACGCACGACCTGGTGTGGTTCTCCTTCCAGGAGGAGGACCTCGCTTCCGAAATCCAGACGCTCCGGAGGAAGGACCTGGAAGCCCGCCGGGACGTAGCGGATCGGCAGCTTGGGCTGAGGACGTGCGCAACCCGGACTCTGGGGCAGCTGCGCCAGCTGTCTCGCCAGACCTTCCTGGTTTCCCCCGGGGCTTCCCGGTCTCTGGCCGAGGCTCTGGACCATATGCAGGAAGCAGCGCGTATTCTGGAGGGGGGAAACGTGACACCTGCCGACAAGGAGGGCCTGCAGGCCATGGCCTTGATCAACCGGGCTGTCCTGGCGCTCATGGAGTCCAGGCAGTGCATGTCTTCGTGCAGCTCCCCCATGGGATTGAACGAGATGCTCCAGAAGCTGGAATCCATGTCCTGCCAGCAGGCGGGGATCAACCAGGGCACGCAGCAACTGATGCAGCAGGTGGGCCGGCAGGGCCAGTCCATGCAGCTGCGGGCACAGGCAGCGCGGCTGGCGGCGGAGCAGGCCGCGGTCCGGAAATCGGCCGAGGCCCTGGCCGGGGAAATGGGCAACCAGCCCCAGATCCTGGGGCGGATGGAAGGTCTCATCTCAGAGATGGAGAACGTGATCCGGGATCTGGAATCCCTGGGACTCGGACAGGAGACCGTTGACAGACAGAAGCGTATCCTCTCGCGCCTGCTGGATGCGCAGAAGTCGGTCCGGCGCAGGGACTATACCCGGGTTCGGCTGTCGCGCGTTGGAGCGGACGGCCAGGCGGTTTCCCCAGAGGATCTCTCCCCGGATACCCGGTGGGTTCCCTCGGAAATCCGGGAGGATCTTCTGAGGGCGGCAGGCGAAAGCTACCCGCTCCGGTACGAGTCGCTGATCCGGAGCTATTTCCGTTCACTGGCGAAGGAGGAGTCATCGTCAAGATCCGAACCATAGGAATCCTGCTCGCCGCGGTGTTCCTGCTGGCGTCTGTAGACTACGCGGCGGGACAAGCTGCTCCAGGAACCTCGCGCCTGTCGACGGCGGCCGACCGTGAGTCCGATCTCCAGCGCGCCCAACGGTACGAGCGTCGGGGGAACTACGTCGAAGCGCTCTCGATGTACCTGGAGATGATGAAGTCCCCGGAAGTCCGGCAGCCGGCCTACAATGGTGCGCTCCGTGTCTACCTGACGCTGGAGCGATGGGAGGAACTCGGAGATTTCCTCCGGGAGAGGGTCGGCGAAAGCCCGGGCGATGTGGACGCGCACCTGTTTCTTGGCCTGAGCCTGGCCCGACAGGGGCAGACATCGGAGGCCGCCAAGGTCTGGGACCGGGCTGCGTCCCTGACCAGCGGCCGGGCGGATGTTCTTGAAAAAGTGGCGCGCTTTGCCCGGGAGGCGGGGATGGTTGACACCGCCGTGGCGTTTTTTCTGAAAGCCCGCGGGGAGAGAAAGGTCAAAGCGCTCTACGCAATGGATCTGTCCGCTCTCTATCTCAAGGGCGCAAAGACGGGCGAGGCCGTTCGGGAGTTGCTGGGTTGGCTGGAGGCGAATCCGCAGCAGGAGGCCATTGTCCAGGGTGAATTCAGGAGGATACTGTGGGATCCCGAGCATCAGGATGTTGCACGACGGGTTCTCCTTGAGGAAGTCCGCCGCCGGCCCGGGTGGATGGAGCTTGGCCGCACCATGATCAGCCTGTTGGTGGAGCTGGGCGAATGCGATGAGGCATTGGAACTGGCCGAGCTGACCCGGAAGGCGGCAAGTCCGCCCGTGGTCTCACTGGTGGCTCTGGGCGATCAGTTCCAGGAGAGCGGATGTGTGGACACGGCGGTGAAGGCATACCGGCTGGCGGCCGCCGGGGTTCCCGGCGATCGGAAAGCCTCCCTCGTCCGCTTGGGGCGATTGTGGGTGAAGCAGGGACGGGACCTCGAAGCTGCGCAGGAGTTCAGGAGGTTCCTCCAGGAATTCCCGGGAAGTGCGGATGCCCGGGCGACGCGGTTTGATCTTGGTGGAGTTCTCCTCCGGCTGGGACAACCGGAGGAGGCGCTGGCGGAGCTTTGGGTGTTGAAGGGAACTATTCCTGGAAAATCCGGGGATCTGGAAGTCCGGTTTCTAATGGCGGAGTGCCTGATTGGTCTGGGTCGGCTGGACGAAGCGGCAGAGGAACTGGAGAGCATGCCCCTCGGCGGATCGAGCGTTGCTAAGGAAGAGTACCTCTATCGGCGAGGCGAGATTCTGTTCCTGGCGGGGAGGTTTGACGATGCCCTGGAGAGCTTTCAGTCTGTGATCAGCGGGTTTCCAGAGGGCCGGTTTGTCAATGATTCGGTCTCTCGGATTCTCCTGATTTCCGGAAACCGGGCCGCCGGGGAGGACGCGCTCTCCCTCTACGCCAGCGCCCTGTACTCCGAGCGTCTGGGGCAGTGGCCGCGGGCCCTCG